>DCAW01000079.1:0-61239 GCA_002313895.1 Dehalococcoidia bacterium UBA1123 | reverse complement strand
TTCAGTGTAATTGCCGATCCCCATTGAGAACAATTCGAGGAGTTCCCGCCCGAAATTTTCGTTGATGGCTCCATTGTGATTGTCCTGGTTGTCAAGCCAAATGATCATTGCAGGATCCCTGGACAATTCCAAAAGTATATTGTTGAACTTTCCCAAACCGTGCCTACGAAACATATCAACCTGATTCAACAGCACCCGCGCCTGATTCAACTTGGAATATCCGGTGGCAAACAGGCCGTGCCAGAACAGCGCCAGCTTCTCTTCGAGCGGGCACTCGGTCGTTATCATCCGATACATCCAGTACGCGGCGGCGCCGTCCAATTGACGCAGTTCTGATTGTTCGACGTGATACCGTCGGATGATGTCGTCGGGAAGATTGTTGGGATTCTGTGGATTGAGCAGTTCTTCCACAACGGCTTCGTACCCCTGCTCGACTTTTGCTTCAAGCTCGTCTCTGGTCGCGCCGAACCCGGCTCGACGCATCAGATGCGCCATCAAGGCAATGTCTTTGTCGCTCATTTAATATGCTCCTGAATGGATGGGCTATCGAGCAATAATTTCGTGAGGCTCGAATGAACCGTTGATTATGTCTTCGGATCCGACATGAAGCCAGCGATCCAATATTGTCGCATAAGTGCGCCGGAAATCATTGTTGAATTGAAGGTCGCCCTCCAGTTGCTTTTCAGGCTCAAGTGATGGGTACTCACCGTACATGCCGCCAATAACCTGTCCGCCCACCAGGAAGGCCGAACCGCCGGATCCGTGGTCAGTCCCTGACCCGTTGTCTTTGATTCGCCTGCCAAATTCCGAAAAGATGAATATCAACGTGTCGTCTTGGCGGTCGTGTTCCACCAGATCGTCCCAGAAGTCGCCGACTGCCCCTGAGAGATGATCCCACAGCTGTGCGTGAGTTGCCATTTCGCCGGAGTGGGTATCGTAGCCTCCCTGGATCGTGTAGTAAATGCGCGTTCCGAGGTTTGCGAACATCACTTGAGCAACGCTTTTGAGGCTGTCGGCAATTGGATTGGCGGCGTATTCAACATTTGACGAATACAGGCCGGGAGCGGTCCTGAGGATGTCAGCTCCTTTGAGAGCGTCGCTCCCAGTCTGCCCCAAGAAATCCATCACAGCATCCTGTCCGCGCGCTCCTCCGTACATTTTGGCAAAGGCATCCAACGCGATTTTTCGCATCATATCGTCCTGAAGATCAGGGAACAGTCCATACGTCTCCAGATTTCCCACAGACGCCACCGGCACGCCTTTTACGCCCAACGCCCTGGGTAGTCCCCTGCCAAAATTCACGGCGGTCAACACGTTCTCGGCATTAGGGTCCAGCACTCGAGCGGTCCGTCCCAACCAGCCTTCTTTGCCAATATCGTCGGGTTCTGCCGTGTGCCAGATGTCCATCGACCTGAAATGCGACCTGTTGGGCGAAGGGTAGCCGATGCCGTTGATCAGGGCCATCTTGCCGTCATCCCATAATCGCTTCATTGAGCCCATTTTGGGATTGAACGCCAATTCGTCGCTGATTGGCAAAACGGACTCCGGCTTGTAAGCCACAGTCCGCCGGTTGTCGTAATAGAGACCGTCGTTGTACGGTATGACTGTGTTAAGAGTATCGTTGCCGCCGGTGAGCTGGATGACGACTAGATTCTTTTTCCCATTTCCGTTGCCGGATGCCATTCGCGTATCTCCTGGGAATGAGTAGTGCCTCGAATGTTCAAGATACACTCAATCTACTAGATTCGAGGTTGGGGCGCAACATTTCAGGTTCCACTTGGAATCGTTTCCAGTGACTGCGATAATTGTCTTTGACCTTGAACGATTTCAGCTCACAGCCCTCGGAGACTATATGACATCCGCAAACGGAGCCAGCCTATCTTCCATCGAAACATGGATGAGCAGGGTGGCCGCGCACCACGCACAATCAATCAGCGTCATGGACGTGACCCGGCGCACAGGCGATTTCTGGGCCGGTTTCGCGACCAGTTTCAGGGATGATCCTCGCCGAACCGACGACGCCGTGTTAAATCGATTGTCAGAATTCGTGGATGAGAACGACACTGTTTTGGATATTGGCGGAGGCGCCGGCAGGTTGGCTATACCGTTGGCGATGAGGACGCGATCGACAACGGTTGTCGAACCATCAGACAGCATGGTGAATGAACTGAGGCTGGCGATAGGCGACGCTGAAGTTGAAAATGTCGACATTGTTGAATCCGGGTGGGAAGAGGCATCAGTGGAGCCGCATGATCTGGCGATTTGCTCTCACGTAGTGTACGGAGTCGAAGACATAACCAACTTTATGCAAAAACTCCACGACAACGCCCGCAGTCGAGTCGCAATTGTTTCTTACATGGAGTCCCCGCAGGCCCACCTGGCGGCATTGTGGGAGCCGGTCCACGGCGACACCCGAATCAACCTTCCCGCCCTGCCCGAACTGGTCAACGTCTTGTGGGAGATGGACATCTACCCCGATGTGGACATGATGCCTCATCGCCGCAGGTCGCCATTTGAGTCACCGGAAGCAGCCCTCGATCAGATTGCAAGAAGATTGTTTATCGGCGGCAATCCGGTGCGCGAGGAGCGGCTCCGCGCAGCCCTGCCAGACTACCTCGAGCCAACGTCGGACGGCTACGTCATCCGAGGCTCGAAACCGGCGCGACAGGGAATCGTACACTGGCGCACCGATATCTAGTTTGCGTTGGTCAGGTCGGCCTTAAAGCCCCTGGGCGTGCGCCGAATGGAATGTGTCGACGCCGGCGACGAATGACTCCTCCGAATCTCGGATTATCGCGACCGGACTGGCAAAACTGGCGAATCCGGTCTGAACGTACTCGTTTCCGATGGCCTGCAACCGATGCCCTTTCGCTTCGAGAGCGGCCATGACGTCACTCCCGACACGGGGGTCGATGCTCGTGGCAGGCAGACTGCAATCCGCCCTAGGCGAGTCTATAGATTCCTGCGGCCCCATGCCGAAGTCAACCATCTTAACGATCAGTTGAGTCACGCAGTTGGTTATTCTTCGGCCACCAGACGCGCCTACGGCGATTTTCACGCCGCGATCATCCAGCACGAGAGCGGGCGTCATGTTGTTCAACGGGAACTTGCCGGGCATTATGGAGTTGACTCGGCCAGGCACGGGATCGTACCACATCATGCCATTATTCATAACCACCCCGCTTCCCTTGGGGATGATGCCAGAACCAAACCCTGACATAACGGTGTTTGTCAATGATACGCCGTTGCCTTCTCCGTCTATAACGCACAGATGGGTTGTGCCCCGATCCAAAGCCGGCGCGCTCGATTCCAGTATCTCCGTTGGCCTCCGTCCTTCTAGCGCCCAGGGGTCGCCTGGGGCGATGCCGCCCAAAGTCGAAGCGTCTATCCCGGCCCGTCGAATATCCGTGTATGCATCGGAGACCATACCTTTCCACGGGACATCTGCAAATTCGGGGTCGGCCATGTACTCGAACCTGTCTGCGTACGCTAGCCTCGCCGCGTAGATGAACGCATGAAGCATCTCGACAGAATTGTGGCCCATCGACGCAATATCGAAACCGTTAAGCAGTTTCAGTGTCATCGCGCTGGTCAATCCTGCGCTGGCAAAGGGCGGAACCCGCACGGTGTGGCCACGATAGCCAAACTCCAAGCCTCCGTCCCAAACGAAGGGTTTATATTCGGCCATGTCTCGTTCGGACAGCGTTCCGCCGTTGGCTTGAACATCGGCTACAATGGCCTTCGCCACGTCACCTTTGTAGAAAGCGTCTGGGCCGCCCTTCCCGATGGCGCCAAGGACGTCGGCCAGCTCCGGCTGCTTCAGATTGGGAGGGGTTGCGACATCGCCAACGGGCAATCTTCCGTCTGGCATGAAAACCCGCCGGAGCTCTTCATACCTAAATAGCTTGTCGATCTGCGTTCCCATCGAGTAAATGTTGTGCCATCCCGGAGCAAAACCATCGCGCGCCAAACGCACCGCGGGAGCGACCACAACCTCTAGCGGAAGTTTTCCCAGCCGTCGATGGGCTTCGCACAGCCCTGCCACCGCTCCAGGGGTTGCGATTGACCGGTAACCTTCCAGATTATCGGAGTTGACAACGCCGGCCCATCCGAAATTCCCAACCGTCGGTTCGCCCGTCAATTCGTACATATCTGGCCTGGCGTCCAGCGATCCGCGCATCGGGAAGCCTATGACGCCTCCCTGATCGCCCACTTGGAAGACCATGTATCCGCCGCCGCCGATTCCGCTGGACGCTGGCTCCACAACGCCAACAGCCAGACAGGCAGCGACCGCGGCGTCGACAGCATTGCCGCCTTGCTCCAGCATCTCCAATCCTGCCTGGGTTGCGTGAACGTCCTTCGTGGCTACCATGCCTCGGGAGGACCGGGCTTCAGTTTTGATGATGTTCGTAATCGTGGGGGCATTTGTAGTCAAATCTGTTTCTCCAAGTTGGTCTGAGTGGGTTCGATTTCGGATTCTAAGGTACGTCCAGGGTCACTCTGAGTCAACCACAACGCCATCCAGTCCGGGGATTTCGTCTCCACCGTTGAGGATTCTCACGGACGATCCGTTAAACGCTTCGCCAATTGGCTCTAGTCGTCTTCCCAGAGTCCGAGATAGAAACGCTTCCGTAATTGCCATAAATGACAGATTATTCTCTGGGCGCGCGAACCCATGACCCTCATCCGGGTAGAGCGCATACGTGACTGGGATTCCATTCTCGTTCATCGTCGCCACGATTTTATCAGACTAAGCCTGCTTGACTCTGGGATCGTTGGCGCCGTGACCGATCAGAAGCGGTTTTTTGAACATGGGTCAACGGGGAACGCTCGATCAGCATTCGCCTGCCCTCTTCGGTGTCGATGTCGGCCATCCAAGTGCGGAAGACCGATTCCACCGTAATCCGAAATCGACATGAAATCCATCATCAACTGCAATGGCATTTTTCGCATCGGATCTGCCATGAAGCACACCATGCCGCGCTGCACCCCTACCAGCGCCGGCTGTTTCAGGGCGTAATCCCGCGATATGCGTTTGCCAAGCTCTTAGACCTTCTGGTTAATCTGTCGCTCAGTCAGAAGCACGCGATCGATGCCCTCAACGCCCGACTCGATCAACGGCCCGAAACCAAACTTCGCCAGCAGCCTGTGGAAATCCTTGCGGTAAAGCAGCCTTACCGAAACCTCAGGGTAAAGCTCATGCATCAACCTGATCTTTCGGTTTTTGTGGGTGACGAGGCTCTGATTCATCGTGGTGAGTTCGAGGTACAGGTCAACGTCTGGCAAGTAGAAATCAGGAGTGAACATCTCGAGTATCTTGTCGTTTTCGTCATCCCAACGAAGTGGGAAGGACCGAGGCTCATACTCAAAGTGCAGACCATAGAAGTCAAGAATCTGGGCAAATTCTTGTTCGCTGGGATGAACTAATTTAGGCTTTCCGTCCTTTCAGGCAACGTCGACAGGCTGAACTCTCGATAGCTTTTCTGTCATCCAATTCGTGTCCGGTGTTAGCGTTAGGCGTCCCTAGGCTCTGACCGCCAATTTAAGCACAAGCGAACTCTGAGCCTCGATACGCTATCAAGGCCTGTCCAATCAACGGCACCAAACGCGGGCCATATCAGCGTTCGGTTGCAAATTCAGAATCGTTCCATTAAGTTACGGGCCAATCTCAACATCGCTTGACGAAGCCAACACCATCGGAGGCAAAGGCCAGAAATGACCAACTTGACATCTCGAATACTGGAATTTGACGACGCCTCACAAGTTATAGAAGACTACTTTGGCCGAGGTTGGACCGACGGTCTTCCAATCGTCCCGCCTACTCAAGACCTAGTGCGTGAGTTTCTTGACGCGGCCCATCGTTCGCCCTCCGATGTTATCGGCGCCGAGCCAACGAAAGGACGCGTGATAACCGCCGAAAAGGTCGCGGTCAACGCAGTGATGGCCGGGTGTCGTCCAGAATACTTCCCTGTCGTCGCCACGGCTGTTGAAGCGATGTGCGAACCGGAATTTAATCTCCACGCGATCACGGCCAGCACAATGGGCGCGGCGGTTCTAATGGTAGTGGGTGGGCCGGTGGTCTCCGAAATCGGCATCAACTCCGGCGTGAGCGTGTTCGGCCCGGGCCATCGCGCAAACGCTACCATCGGGCGCGCCATCAGGCTCGTAATTATCAACGCCACCGGCTCTTCTTCTGGGGAGATCGACAAGGCAACTCTGGGCCATCCCGGCAAGTACACCTGGTGCATGGCCGAGGATACCAATGTGAGTCCGTGGGAACCGCTGCACGTCGAGCGTGGTCTATCCGAAAACGAAAGCGCGGTGACAATATTCGCTGCGCTGTCGGGGATTCAGGTTGCGAACCACGAGAGCGAGTCGCCGCGGGATATCCTGAACAGCTTCCGAGACGGGATGTTCGCCATCGGCGCCAGACACGGAGAGTTGAACATCGTGCTTTGCCCTGAGCATATCGGACATTTCAGAGCCGCCGGGTGGACCAAAAACCAGGTGAAACAGACGTTGTTCGAGCTTGCCCAACGCACAGAGGCCGAATGGAGAGCGGAGGGTCAGGTTCTTCCAGAGAGCGACGACAGTTCTCAGATGATCTCAACGGCATCCAAACCTGAAAATATCAATGTGCTGGTTGCAGGCGGCGCAGCCGGAGCGTTTTCTAGTATAATACCGTTGTGGACCGCGGGTAATGGGACTCGCTCGGTCACGAAACGGATTCAGTTTTAACAACCACGAAGACTTCTGAATCATTCTAGGGAGGTTCGATGATGACGACCGCAACCAGGTTGGCCGTGCTGGACCCAACCGTAGAACCCATCCCAGCGCACGCAGTTGTGGCTCAAAGGCCCGACACGCTGGATGGCAAGGTTATCGGACTGCTGGCTAACGGCAAGCGCAACTCGGTGGAGTTGCTCGAAGCCATCAGCGATGTGCTGGCAGATCGATACGAGTTCAAAGCGATTATGGCGCGAAACAAAGGCAATGCCTCCAGGCCGTGCCCACCTCCCCTGGCTGAGGAGATGGCGGCGGAGTGCGACGTAATCATCACCTCCTCCGGCGATTGAGGGTCCTGCTCGTCGTGCAGTGTGCACGACGGAATCACCTTCGAGCGCAGCGACGTTCCCACCGCAGTAATCTGCACAGAGCCGTTCGTAACGAGCGCAGACGCGATGGCGAAACTCGGCGGAATCCCTGACTACCCGTACGTTGTCCTTCCCCACCCTTTGGGAAGCCTCGACGAAGCCGGAATCCGCGAAAAAGCTGCACAGGCTGCTCCTGATGTGCTGAGGATTTTGTTGGCGAAGAGCTAATCCTCGACGAACGCTCTCGGAACTGAATAGAGGCGGCAGAATTGCCGCCTCTATTCAGTTATTCTGTGGCCCGCCTGATCGTTTCCGCCCAGACATTTTGCCACTCACGCAACGCGTGACTCATACGAACGATATATTCATTCGGCTGCAAGGCCGATCCGTCCTACGTCGCTACTGTTCCACAGCAATATCGTGACCGCGAGAACCAGGGTAATCCGATTTAAGCTTTTCCGTCACTAAACCCCTTTCGCGCGAGGCAGGTTGGACAACCGCATCTCTTCGGTTCACGCATCATCTGTTTCAGGACAAGGGTGACAATCTCTTTCTCAGTAACGTCGAAGGAAGCGCACAGCGTCTGAAGCTCCTCAAATCGGTCAGCCTTATCAGCCAATTCTTCCTCGGTTAGCTGCTCGTCGTTGACCAGGACTTTAGTGGCATATGCTCTGAGCGTTTCGAGATGTTCTGCCACTATCTCTCTAGGATCGTTGGATATCAGATTCGCCATGGCTCACTCCTCCATCGGTTCATCTTCTTCAAACATATGATGATTTCAGGCTCCGTATTCAGAATATGGACAACATGGGCTCATAAATAACACGAGTTAGCCCCAATAACTCGACGCAGGAAACCACCAAATCTGTTTGGCCCCTTACTCCGTGTTCCCATGCAGAGGGTATCAGGTTTTATGGAGTTCGGACGGCCTGATTTCAGTGATATGTGGGCAGACTTGTCGGCCTAAATAAGACAAGGCTTGTGTGGCAATAGAACCTTCTTGCTCAGATCCGCGACCGCCAGACGCGTTTCGACGCAAGCCGGGGGCGGCGCGAACGAAGGCGCATACAAACGGACGCTATGAGGAACAAACGTCTGGCGGGAGCGAGAGGGAGTCGAACCCACCGCGCCAACCGCAGGGTTGCCGCCAACGGTGTTGAAGACCGCAGGAGCCACCAGGCCCCATCCGCTCCCGTGTGCATGTCATGACAGAACGCCTCAGACGAGACATTCAAAGTTAGTCGCTAAGGTCTATCGACAAATTATTGGCGCTAAAAAAACATGACACGGATTACCGCATCATGCCTGTCACTCAAATTGGGAGTGCGTGAGTCAGTATAACAGATACGGGAGGCCCATCAGCGAGCCTCCCGTATCTAATTACTCAGGTTACTTAGCCAGAGCCGCGTCGAGCTTCTTTTTGAGGACGGACTTGGGCACTGCGCCCACCACCGTCTCAACAGGCTTGCCGCCATTGAAAATGAGCAGGGTGGGGATGCCACGAATCCCAAAGTTCGTGGCCGACTGCGGGTTGGTGTCCACATCAAGTTTCGTGAATTTGATCTTGTCGCCAAATTCTTCGGCCAGTTCCTCGACGATTGGCGCAATCATTTTGCACGGGCCACACCATTCAGCCCAAAAGTCCACCAACACCGGGGTGTCAGATTGGATTACTTCTGCGTTGAAGCTGTCGTCGGTGATATCAATAGGGTGAGCCATTAGTTCCTCCAATGGGGTTCAAATACAAGAGAGACGATTCTGTCACTCATTATATTCGTTGCGGCATCAATCGTGTAGGTTTTTTAACCGCGATCGAAATAGTTAACATAGTCAGCGATGATCTCTTCAATCTCGTTCCAGAATACCGAGCCCAGTGTGAGACCTTTTGGAACGTCGAAAATCATCCACCCCTTCACCTGGAAATCTCTGTCCAATTGAACTTCGCCCCAGAGCAACGGAGCAAACTCATCCTCTTTAGGACCAGCCGCCTCAACTACACGGGAATTAACGAACGGATCGAGCGCCTCGATGCGTTCGCCGCGCCTGTCACCAAGTTCTGCAGCTTCTTCGTCAATCAATAAAGGCATGACCGTGCTTGTGCGGTTCACAACAGCGATTTCGACCATCGCAAGCTGGCGATTTGACGCTCTGGGACGCACGACACGATGCTTTCCTTCATCATCGAGAAATGACATTTTGGTCTTGACCACAGGCCTGCTCACCTGAATTTCTATGCTTCGTCCCCGCGCAAGATGCACATCTGGCGCGCTGTTGCAGGCCACGACCATCATCGCCATCAACACGAGGACTAATGTCAAAACGGACGCCTTGGAAGCCTTGAGGGTATGCTGGTTTGTTGAGCGTTCGCGATTTACATAATGGGCCGAATCGCGAAGTTTCGTCGACAACAATCGAATCATATTTACTGAACACCTGATAGCGAGGGCATGGCCCTCAGTCGATTAACAAGGTCTGGTATCACCGACAGCATATAATCAACCTCTTCGTCGGTATTGTCTTTACCGAGAGTAATACGAACACTCCCCTGCGCCAGTTCTGCGGCAAGACCGATAGCCAGCAACACATGAGAAGGTTCGAGCGAGGCCGACGAACACGCGCTTCCGCTGGAAGCGCTGATCCCAGCAAAGTCGAGGCCCAGTAGTATAGGCTCACCCTCTACGGCCTCGAAAGAGATATTTACATTGTTCGGGAGCCTCTCGACGGGATGCCCATTGAGGTGAGCATGTTCCACGCGATCCTGGAGGCCCTCTATGATCCTGTCTCGCATCGCAACGCATCGAGCCGCCGTCGTCTCACGTTCCTGACAAGCCAGCCGAAACGCTTCCGCCATGCCGACGATTCCCGGAACATTCTCCGTGCCAGACCGCCGCTCGCGTTCCTGGCCGCCGCCCATCATCTGAGGCTCAAAGGGAGTTCCCCGCTTGACATAAAGCACGCCAACGCCTTTTGGTCCGTGAAACTTGTGGGCCGACAGGCTCATGAGATCAACGCCCAATTCTCGGACATTTAGGTCCAGGAATCCAGCCCCTTGAACAGCGTCCGTGTGCATTAGTATGTTCCTGTCGAGACGGCGGGCTTCTTGCTTCACGGTCCGGGCGATTGCCGCCACTGGCTCGATGGTCCCAATCTCGTTGTTTGCCAGCATCACGCTGACGAGTATCGTGCGATCCGTGATAGCCTTCGCGACATCGTCCGGATCCACCAATCCGTGCCTGTCCACCGGCAGGTAGGTCACGTCGAACCCAAACTGTTCCAACTGGTGGCAGGTGTGCAGTATCGCGTGATGTTCGATGGCGGTTGTGATGATATGGTTGCCAACGTTTCTCAACGCGAATGCGACGCCCTTCAGCGCTGTATTGTCCGACTCAGTGCCTCCGCTGGTGAAAATCAACTCACTGATGCGGCACCCAATCAATCCGGCGATTGTTTGCCTGGCATCATCGACAGCGTTACGGGCTTCTTGAGCGAGCGTGTAAATGCTTGAAGGATTGCCGAAGCTGACGCCGAAGTATGGCAGCATGGCCTCCAACGCCTCTGGCCTAACTGCAGTTGTGGCAGCATGATCCATGTAAATCAGGCGCTCAGATAGGCCCATGGCCGTTACCTTTCGTGTTTTGTGGCTCGTGGATATGAACTGCGCATTGGCTCATCATCGTAATCAAAAGTATTCTAGCACGCGCCTAGCCGGGGCATCAAAGTTGAAATATAACCCATCAACTTGTATGTCAGCTTGGCCGCAGTGTAAGCGCACGCCTCTGGCCCCTCGGCGGGCGCAAGCTCTACGAGATCGAACCCGACTACTCGCTTCGCCTCGCAAACCAGGCGCAGGACGTGAGCCAGGTCTTGCCACAACATTCCGTCTGGTTCGGGCGTTCCGACTGCAGCCATGATCGAAGGGTCCAAAACATCGAGGTCTATGCTCACATAGATCGTAGAAGGCAGATCGTCGATTATCGCGCGGGCGTACTCATCCATCGAAGAATTTGGCGGCCAGAGATTCACGTTCAGGCTTTCATCTGCGATGAATCGATGCTCCTCAGCGCTGAGGCTGCGAACACCTGCGTGGGTGACTGGACAAATCTCCATCAATCTTCGAGCCACTGAGGCATGTCCCCAACGCGTGCCCATGTATTCGTCCCGTAAGTCTCCGTGAGCATCCAGATACAGCACCGCAATGTCAGGATACCGACGCGCCAACGCGGTGACCGCTCCGATGGAGACAGTGTGCTCCCCGCCAAGCAGAGCCGGGATTTTTCCGTCTGATATGACCTGGGTCGTCAACCGATCCACCTGACCAAACAGGGCATCCATCGAACTGAGATTCGGGACCAACTCTGGCACCGTGTGTATCCCGGCTAGGGATATATCGACGCCCAGTTCGATGTCGTAATCTTCGAGTTGCCCCGACGCCGCAATAATTGCCGAAGGCCCGTCGCGGGTGCCAGACCTGAATGACGTGGTGCCGTCGAAAGGGATTGAAAGCACCACGAATCCGGCATCCTCGTAGCGGGCTTCATCAGGAGGCGTGTCAAGAAATGTGTCCCATTGGAATGGGCCAAGTCCAGACTGCCCGCCTCTAAGTTCGTGCATGCCCAATGTTCGTAGGCGGGGCTATGCCAATTCGCTCTCTCACCATCCCAGAATACGCTTCATGGTCGTTCATGTACTCCAGGCCGCGCTCCAGTATTTGGGTCTTGACGCGAGTCAAACCAAACGCTGTTTCCACGGCCTTCACGCATTCGTCGGCATCGAAGGATTTGCACGAGAAAATATCGACGTTGATATGTTGACGATCAGGGAACGTATGCACGCTGATGTGGCTTTCGGCGATCAATACGAATCCTGAAACACCCCAGTCCTGAGGCTTCTGACCGTGGTAGGTGTACACTTGCGGAGGAATCATTTTGGTCATGCCAATCTGGTCTGGAAGCGTGTCCAAAAAAGTGTATATGAGGTCACTGTCCTGCAGGGCTTTGGCGTCGCCGCCGTGCCCATCTACTACCAGATGCAAATGCGTCAATCCTGAATAGAATTTGTCGTCTCACGGACAATCAAGAGTAACATTGTCTCCAACGCCGCACAACACACCTTGATACACAAGGCGCCGATGGTTTAGAATCCGTTAAGTTTGCCGGGGTATGGTGAAAACTGCGGTTCGCTGATTTTATGGTTGGCAAGCGCGGATTCACAGGGGGGTCGCGCCCCTTCAACAAGAATCTAACTGTCAGCGCGTCGCAGATTACGAATCCTCGCGAATGCGACGTTCGTAGAACAGATTGAGTAAAATTGTCCGGTAGGTTTCCGGTGAGCCATGAATTGGACCAATAGATGATTGAAGTAAACGGCGTCTCCAAGATGTTCGGGGCGTTCCCGGCGATTTCCGACATTTCCTTCAAAGTCGAACCTGGAGAGATACTCGGGTTCCTCGGGCCGAACGGCGCCGGCAAATCTACCACAATGAAAATCATCACCGGGTTCATGCCACCCACCGACGGCAACGTCACAATCGCCGGTTACGATATAGTGACTGATTCTCTGGAGGCCCGTAAGCACATCGGATACCTTCCCGAGACCGTGCCCCTTTACACGGACATGACCATCAAAGACTATCTCGAGTACATGGGCAGGCTCAGGGGCATGTCTCGTGATTACATAAACCAGCGAATCTCTGAAGTAATCGACATATGCAACCTCGGCGATTACTACAGCACAATAATCTCAAAGCTATCCAAAGGATTCCGACAGCGTGTGGGCATTGCCCAGGCCATTTTGCATGAACCCGATGTGCTGGTTCTGGATGAGCCGACCATCGGAATCGACCCAATCCAGGTCGTCGAAACCAGACAGCTCATCAAGAATCTGGGCGGCGAGCATACCCTGATTGTCAGCACCCACATCCTCCCGGAGGTCAGCCAGATCTGTGAACGGGTTATTATCATTCACGAGGGCCAGATCATCGCCGAGGACACTCCCGAGAATCTGGCTCAACGACTCGTCGGCAGCGAGCGCGTGGACCTGGATGTAAAAGGCCCTCAGCAGGATGTGCTGGTCGCATTGCAGCAAGTCGAGGGAGTGCGCGAGGCTGTCAGGCTCGAAGGCCAACCAGGCTCTGTGCCCCGCTACCGCGTTCAGTCTGAACTCGGCATCGAAATTCGGGCGGAACTGGCTTCTACGGTCATAAACTCCGGGTGGGGTCTTCTGAGACTCGACGGGGTGATAATGTCGCTTGAGGAGATATTCCTCCGGCTCACTACCGAGGACGAATTGATTCAACAAGTAGACCCCACACAAGAGGACGCAAGCGCCGAATGAACACATTCACCGTCGCATGGAAAGAGATAAAAGGCTACTTTTCGACGCCGGCTGCGTACATCGTCGGTGCGATGTTCCTGTCTCTGACAGGTATTTTCTTCGTATTCGACGTCACGTCGCCCTTCGCAGAGGCCAGCGTCCGAGGCATCGTGAACTGGGCCAGCTTCTTCATAGTGTTCCTGGCCCCGCTTCTGACCATGCGACTATTGGCAGAGGAACAAAAGCTGGGAACGCTTGAACTTCTGATGACTGCCCCTGTACGCGACTGGGAGGTCGTTCTGGGGAAATACATTGCCAGCCTGATTATGTTTTCCGCGACGATAATTCTCACGCTTTACTACGTGCTTTTGCTTTACGTGTTTGGGCAGCCAGACACCGGTCCGGTGCTAAGTAGCTATCTCGGACTCATGTTGCACGGGGCGGCGGCATTGGCAGTCGGGTTATTGGGATCGTCTCTGTCTGCCAACCAGATCGTAGCGGCGGTGGTCGGCATCGCCGTGTTGTTGATGCTGTCCTTCGTAGACAGGGTCGGCTCGTTGGTGAGCGGCGTCGCGGCGGACGTGCTGAACGGCCTATCACTCAACGCCCACGTAACTGACTTTACACGAGGGGTAATCGACACCGCGAACGTCGTATACTTCCTCTCGATCACAGCGGTATTTTTGTTCCTTACCATCAGATCTATGGAGACGCGCAGGTGGCGGTAATTGGCGAATCAAGAATCTAATCGAACCCTAATTGTAGAAACATTCCTCGGATCGGCGCGATCATCGGGATTTTGGAGCGCGATCTCCGGCGTAGTCGGCGTGACCGCGTCTTTGGCTGGCATTATCTTGGTGCTGGCGATCGACGAGCTTCGCAACTTCGGAATTGCGGTCCTGATAATCGGTCTCGTCATGATGTTCGTGGCTTTGGTGCTGTCACCCCGCGCCGTAGCGATATTTATGGGAGGCAGGCAAGGCCGCTACGGGACAAACATAGTGGTGATGACCGTCGCGTTTTTCGCCATTGTGGTGCTTTTGAACTACCTGTTCTATTTGACCTCCAATCGCTTCGACGTCACAGCGACCCGTGTTTTCACTCTATCTGCGCAGACGGAGCAGATTCTCAAAAACCTAGACCGGCCAGTTAGGGCTAACGCCTTCTTCATTCCTGACAACAGCGCGACCTCGTTCGCCGAGCAGCAAGCGGAGGACCTCTTGAATGAGTTCAGCCGTCAAAGCCCCAATTTCACTTATCGTTTCGTTGATCCTGAGTTGGAACGAACCATCGCCACTCAGTACGACGTTCAAGACTATCCAACTGTGGTGTTCGAGGACATTGATCAGGGTAGCCAGCAAGGCACGTTCGGTCTAAACGAGCAGGATTTCGTGACCGGGATTCTGATCGCCACCGGAATTAAGCAAAAACGGGTGTACTTCCTCACTGGTCACAAAGAGGCATCAATCACACGCAGTCCGACGACCGGCGAGACTGACTCGAAGGGCTTCGACTTCGCCATCGAAGGCATGCAGAGAGATAACTATGACGTTCGTCCGCTGAATCTGTTGGAACAGCCCGACGGCGTGCCCAGCGACGCCGCCGTTGTGGTAATCGCGGGGCCGGAACAAAACCTCAGCAGCGCCGAAGAGCTTGACGCGTTGACGGAATACATGCTGGATGGCGGCAGCATTATCATGCTACTGGACCCGCCAGTCCCTACGACCTATCGACAGTTCATCAACCGGTGGGGACTCCAGATTTTCAATGAGAGCGTAGTCGACGTCGTGAGCAACGTCGGCGGCGAAATATCGACTCCAATGTTCCAGCGCACGAACGGTCAGTTCGTTCCCAACAGCCTCACCGGAGTGCCTATCGTTGACGATTTGGACGTGGTTTTCTTTCCAGACGCCACCGCTCTAAGCCTACTTGTCGAGCCAGAGGATTTGCCAGCGTTTATCACATACACCCCGCTGGCGCTGACAACTCCGGCTAGTTGGCTGGAGACGAATCCTGACAACGTCGAGTTCAACCCAGGACTCGACCCCGGAGGCCCGCTGGATGTCGTTGCCGTGATTCAAGCTGCCGGCACTATGGACTTTCAACCTGTCAGAACCGAGAACAAACTGGCCAAATTAATCGTATTCACGGATTCAGACTTTGTCAGAAATAGCTTCTTCTTCAGCAGTGACAACGCCGACTTCTTCCTAAATGCGGTGAATTGGCTTGCTGATGACACGGAACTCATCTCGATCAGGCCCAAACTCGTCCCCTTCCGAGAGTTGGTAGTTAACCAGCGTGAACGAGACTTTATCAAATGGTCTAGCTGGTTTGTGCCTCCTATCATCATGTTGATACTCAGCACCATCGTATGGTGGAGGCGAAGGTAAAGAGGCGGCGGAATGAACTGGAAAGCAACGGTCCTTTTGGTCTTGATAGCAGTAAGCGCGGCAGTCGTCGTGTATATCAACCCCTTCGAGAAAACCAAAGAGAAAGAGGACGACCCACCCTGGTTCTATCAGGTATCTTACGATGACGTAAACTCCATTGATGTGTCTCACCTAGACAATCAAGTCAGCTTCCACAGGCCGGAGCCCCACACTTGGGTCTTCGATGATCCTGCCGGAATCCCGCCAGATCACTACCGATGGGGCGGCATCGTGCTATTGCTGAGCGGACCTCAGACCAAACGGGACTTCTCCACTGTGCGGGCTGTTATCGATGACCCAGCAGAGTACGGCCTTGACGCGCCGCAACTGATAGTTGAAGTTGGGCTTACCGCAAACCGAAATATCAGCTTCAGGCTCGGCGACGCCACCGCAGACGGAAGTTTCAACTACGCCCAAGTCACCGGATTCCCTCAACTATTTCTAATCGCCAAATCATGGGGCGACGTTCTCGGTCGTCTAGCTGATGACCCTCCGATACCGAAGTGGTTCGTCAAACGTGAGTTCTCCGAGATTGATGAGGTCAACGTATTTTTGGGCGATGATGGCGACGAGGAAGGGGCTGTCCTGAGAATTCAAAAGGAAGACGGAGAATGGGTCGCCCGAAATCTGGCTATCGATGACGAAAACAGACCTCTAGATGCCGATAAATTCGCGGAATTTTACCCATATATGGTTGGGCCGCCCGAGGTGCTGGTGGAAATTCCACGGAATGAAGACCGCGACTATACTCGCTGGGGCATCGAAGACAATGGACCATCAATAGAGATCAGATTTAGAGGCACCACTGAAAGAGGGACGTCGTTCATCGACGGAGTCCTGTTCCGCATGGGTGACAAAACCGATGATGGGCGACACTATTATGCGACGTCGGCGTCCGACGCAGTTATCAACGCAGTTCTCAAGCTGGATGCTAAATGGACAGAAATGATGTACTCGCTCTTAGAGGACACTCCTTATGGCGACATCAGTGGCTCTGTTCTCGGGACAAACACTAAGCCAACCGGCTAACGCCCTCGCCTCGAACCCATTGACTCGTCCGATTGAGCCGCAGTCAAAATGCCTGCCCGATCGATCTTCGTCGTTTCTCGGAATTGAGCAGGATATACTTCGCCAGAGGACACGCTCTGGACGCCCCCAGCTTCGACTGCACGATTCAACACACACGATGGGATCCATATATGCACGCTGAAATAATCTCAATCGGAACCGAAATACTGATGGGCGAGATCGTGGACACTAACTCCGGCTACCTTGCGGCAGAGCTTGCCAAGATCGGAGTTGAGGTCCGGTGGGTCACAAAGGTTGGGGACGATCCCGACAGACTCCATGAGGTGATTAAGCGCGGTTGGATTCGCTCTGACGTCACCATCACAACCGGAGGCCTGGGACCAACTTCGGATGATCTGACCCGTGAGTCCATCGCCAGGGTCATGGGCGAAGAGATGGTCGTTCAAGACGATTTGCTGGCAAATCTCAAAGCCCAATTTGAAGGCCGTGGCGTGCCGATGCCCGCGACCAACATCAAACAAGCCACGCTGATAGCTTCGGCCGAAGTTGTCCTCAATCCGATGGGAACCGCCCCTGGCTGGTGGGTGAACCGTGGGGACCGAGTCATCATAGCGATGCCCGGCCCTCCGAGGGAGTTGTCTCGAATGTGGGACAACGAATTGGCGCCAAAACTGCGGAGCATGAATCCAGATGTCGCGATAATCACCCGCACGCTGAAGACGTTCGGCATCAGCGAAGGCGGCCTGGATGAGATGTTGTCTCCCCTGTTCAAGAGCGAGAACCCAAACCTGGGCATTTACTCGAAGCAGGACGGGATTCACTTGCGAGCCATCGCCACCGCCGCCACCGAATCGGAGGCCCGCGCGTTGATCCTGCCGATGGAACAGGAGATACGCCGAATCGTCGGACACGCGATCTGGGGCCTTGACGACGAAACGGCTGTGACCCAGGTGATCGAGGCTCTGAAACGCGTAGGCAAGACGGTTGGGATTATCGAAGGTTTCACTGGAGGTCTATTGACCAGCAGCATGAACGAAGCTCCGGGATATTCCGATGTAGTCGCTGGCAGCATCGTCGCCTCGAACGCCGTGGCGCTGCAACGATACGGCGTGCCTCAGGAAGTTTCCAACACTTGGAACAGCCCAACGTCCGCTTCGGCTGGGGCGTTAGCTATGGCCGCACAGAACTTTTTTGAATCCCATGTTGGCGTTGGAATCACAGGACTCGTTGTCGAGCCGACCGAAGCCAGTGGGCCGGTCGGAACAGCCCACATGGCCTTCGCAGTTGGCGATCTGGTCGCCAGCCGATCTGGCAACTACCCTACCCAACGTTTGAGGATTCGCAGCCGGGCAGTCACTCACGCGTTGCTGGAACTGATTGCCGTTTTGAATCCGACAGGATAGGCGCTCACGCCTGATGTCATTTTTCGACTTGCTAAAAACCTTGCCTATGTTCTCTAGCCTATCTGACAGGGAATTGACCGTGATTGAGGCTTTGCAAGGGGTAGAAACCTTCCGGCGAGACGAAGTAATAATCAAGCAGGAAGAGACGGGTCGAAGCCTGGACGTCGTAATCGAGGGCGCCGTCTCGATCACAAGATCGACACCGGAAGCCCACAAAATCCGGTTGGCCGAGGTTCTCCGCGGCGAAGTCCTCGGCGAGTTGTCAGCCCTCGACGCTGGACCCCGCTTGGCAGACGGGACAGCAATGCAAGACTGCAAACTGCTGGCGTTGCACCGCGACAAGTTCCTCCTGTTTGTCCAGAACGAGCCTTAGGTTGCCGTAACCCTCATGGTGAATCTGCTAGCGACGCTGAGCCAGCGACTACGCAGAACCGACGAGAAAGTGCACGAGAACGAAGTTTCGCGGGTCCAGGAGTGGGAACGGACAGATACAACAGGCGATGTCCCAGATGACGGAGATGAACTCTGCGTTCCAAGAAACCCTGTCAAGACGGTTCGAGATCGTTTACGCTTATCGTGACCTCATCAGCAATGTCGAACGGCTCTCCGAACATGCCACGTCGCTGGCACGGGGCGCCAATGCGGAACTGGGTCCAGGTATGAGCGATCTTGCAGTTGCGTTGAGCAGTTTAGCCGAATCTGCCCGATTGCGAGACACCAATTAACTGGCAACGGTTCACAGCCGCATAATCTTGAAGATTTTCTGAGGTTCGGAAATTCCCTTTAGCTTACATGTTCCCGCTTCGCGCATGCTGCCCTCGCCGGTGGCGGCTAACAAGGACTGCACGATTTCTGACGCATAAATCATGGCCTGCTCCGGCCAACTCATTGACCCTCGCTGCCAGGTTCACCGCGTGACCGAAGAGGTCGGCGTCTTCCACAATGGGTTCGCCAACGGACAGTCCGATCCTCACTCCAACCTGGACAGTCGGATTGGACGCATTGAAATCCGCCAGCTCGCGTTGAACTGCCAGCGTGTAGTCCGAGCCGCTCTTGGCACGGGGGAAGTAATCATGAATCCGTCTCCGAGCGCCTTGACCTCTGTGCTATTGTGGGAATTCATCTGGCGTCTCACGAAGGCGTCATGGGTTCGCAACACTGAACGGGCCAGAGAATCTCCCAGACGATCCGTGAGCGCAGTCGATTCCACAATGTCGGTGAACATTATGGTCACAGTCATGCCCACAGTTAGAATGTCCAACGTCATTGAGGAGGGTGCAAATACCCAAAACGCCGCCATGCCACCCAACTCGATCTTGTCGCCCTCTTTCAAAATCACGGATTCTGTCCCGAGTTTCTTGCCGTTTCAGGTAGGTGCCGTTGCGGCTGCCGGCGTCGGCAATCCAAAAACCGGAGGCGTCGGCCCGAATGGAGGCATGTTGTTTGGATATTCCAGGCTGGTCTACAACGATATCGGACATCATCGAGCGGTCAAACGATAACACCTCAAGGCCGAGAGAAGTGACGGTTCCGTCCTCTGGCCCTCCTTTGGCAATTAGGCTGGCGCGTGGTTCCATCGCCATGATTAACGAACATTTGTTCCAAAGCGTTCGCGCGCGTGTCCCGCAACGTGGCTCCATGTTGAGTTACTATTATACGCGCTGTTCACTCTGATGGCTTCGACCGCTTAAGCATGTGGAATGCCTTGACGCTCCAATTCATAGGCCGTAATCTGAATTTCTGGCGACCATAAATCGACCACTTCCCCACAGGACAAATCAATGCCATCACTGAATCTTGAGGACATACCGTACAAGTTGTACACCAAACTCGTGAAAAGCGCCGAGAAAAATAACCGAAACCTCAACGGCGAAGCGCTATTCTGCCACGAGAAGGCCCTGAGCGTCGCTGACGTGGACCCAGACGCCCCTTTGGATAGGTTGGGTTCACTGAGGGCCAATAAGCCCCGCTGACGCGTTGTCAAGGCGTTCGATGGGTTGCCCGTTGCGGGCTGAACCACCTCAAATAAATATCCAGACAAAAAGAGGCCGCGAATTCGCATTCGCGGCCTCTGGTCATTACCGTAATCTGGCGCTACATCGTCAACCGGCGATAGAGGTATAGAAGCCTTTCTGGAAGGTCGAAAATGCTATCCAAAACCTCGTAGCCCATGTCAGCGCACATGGTCCCAAGATAGTCGTGGCCGTTCTTGTCCACTGTGAGACAGAACGCGTTGATGTCCTTGCGCCGCGCTTCCTCAAGGGCCATCCGCGTATCGTGAACTGCGTATTCCTTCTCCACGCCCTCTCTGCTGTAACCCCTGTCCTGAGGACGTCCGTCGCTGACCAGAAATAGTATCTTGGTGCGAGCGTCGGCCTTCTCTAGCTTGGACGTCGCGTGACGGATAGCCGGTCCCATTCTGGTGGCGTGCAAAGGAGCCACGCGGTCTATCCTGCGCTTCACCCTGTCTGAGAACGCCTCGTCCAGTTCTTTGATCGTGTAGAATTCCACATTCTCGCGCCCGTAGCCTGAGAACCCGTATATCCCATACACGTCGCCGATCGCTTCCAGGGCGTTGACGATCAGGACGATGGCTTCTTTTTCAACGTCGATTATCCGTTTGTATGAGCGCCGGGCCGCCTCGCCTCGGCGTGTGCGAAGCCAAACCATATACTCCACCGGATCGTCGGGAGCGTCCCAATCGTCGGCTGTGCGTTTGCCCTCGTCGATGGCTTCTGCCGTTGACGCGCTGGTGTCTACCAGGAAAGCGGCGGCAACCTCACGCTGTATCTTGTTCCTGCGCCAGTAGAATTTCTCGCTGGGGCTGACCCCGGTTTTCATGTCGACGATGGCCTCGACCAGGTCATCTATGTCGATGTCCTCGCCGTCCTCCAATTTGCGCTGTCGCCGGAACGTCTCGGGGACCATCATTTCAAATTGTCGGCGAATCCTGCTCACGAGTCCACCGTAGTTGTGCAACGTTGAAGCGTAGAACGCCGGGTCGCCCTCCTGCATTGTTTTTTGGCGAACGATGCACCACCGGGGCTTGTAGTCGTCGGCTCGGAAGTCCCACTCGTCGTAGACGAATGTCTGAGGCTCGCTGGCCTCCAGCGCATCGCCATCGTCATCGACGTGAACGAACGGCCCCTGGCCGAATTCCGGGTTGTCCGGCAAATTCATGCCTGCCTCTTTCAGCAGGTTGTCCGCGAACAAGCCCTGGGAGTTTTGTATGTCTCCCTCCACAGCCTGAAAGTCCAGTTCAGCGCTGTTCTGGAGCAATTCTTCTAACTGTTCCTGGGTGATTGGTTGTCCGTCGGCCTCTCCTGCCGACTGTCCGTCTTGCATGCGAAGTTGGCTGAGAAGTTGGACTAGCTCGGGTTTGAAGTCGCCACGATACTCAACCTCCTCGGACGATTCGTAATCAGACTCGCCATCTGGCCTGAGTTCCATCTCCATGCCTTCAGCGAGCTGTTGGAGCAGTTGCTCCATTTCGTCAGGGTCGGTGTACTCTTCCTGCTGTTCTTCGTCGGTGTCGACATCCTCCCAATCTTCGGGAGGCACTTCCTCATTGGGGATGGCAGCGATTATCGCGTATATTCGCAGGGTGGCTTCGGCAGCGTCTTGCACAGTGCTTGTGGCGTCCAACACTCGGCGGGCTATGTCGGTAATCTGTTTTGCCTGCTCTACATATTCGAGAGGAGCAGGAATGGAGTCATATTGTTGCAGGCTAAGACGTACAAGAAATTCCACCAACGCCTCTCGAACAGGCAAACTCTCTATCTCAGGCCTGCCCTTGTGGGAGTCAGCCTGGACAACAGAGTATGCGGCACGGATGCCTGGATACTCGTGCTTGACTCGGAAGTCCAATCGTCCGTCCTCAACAACCGTGAAGATATCAAGTGACAGCTTGCGGTCTTCGAACAGGTTAAAAAAGCGTTGCATGTCGGTAATCCAGGCGCGCTCCAAGCCTTCTCCTTCGACCTGTTCCTCACCCTCGGGCCGCTCTTTTTCGACCTTATTTTTCTCAAGATCCGCGCGTCGGTCTTGGAAAATGGTCGAAGGCTCATCAAATTCAAAGGAGAAACTGCCGAACTCAAGGTGAGCCACTTGATGAGTCGACACAACTTTGAACCAGCCGAAATTTTCGTCCTTGCTAGGGTATCGGTCAACGAGCGTGGGCACGAACACCGTCGAGCCTTCGGTTGACGGCGACTCTGACGACACCCAACCAATGCCTTTGCTGACCAGGTCTTCGCTAGCGGCCAGCTTGATCTCCGATCCTGCGAGACCTCGGCAGTACATCTCCATGACCGGTTTGATTCGGTCAAATTCGACGCCGGAGGACAACGCCTCCAACACAGACTCCGAGTGCGCTGACTCGATCTTGAAGAACGCAAGACCGCCGTCTGGGTTCTGACGAAGCAGGTTAACGCCCTCCTCGTACCAACGTTCGACTTGCGCCAGGGACAGCCTGTCCATTATCTGGGCGCAACCCTTGATGAACTCCGGCACTGCGGCTGGAGACTCTTCCAGCAGGGCTTCTGAGAGTGTCAAAATGCGAGAATGGGCCTCTGGGTCGACTTCTGAAAGCGCTTGAGAGGTTTCCAGCATGACATTGGGAATATTGGTTCCTCCGCCCTGCACCAGGCGTTCCGCGATCTTGAGAAAACGGAATCTCTGATCCTCATCAATCTTCGGGAGGGCCTTGGCGCCGGATTCAAAGAAACTCTTAACCTCGCGCCAACCGGAATCAACCAGGGCTGTGGCAAGGCCGATAAACGCAGTCTTGTCGTCGCCTATCAGCGGGAATATCTGTTGGCCCAGGGCAAGACATTCCGCAGCAAGGTCGTAGGAACGATGGGATAATGCGTCGAGGAAGCTGACAAACCGCTCAAGTTCTGGAAACGTCAGGCTTTCCATTAAAGCGGGACTGTAGGCGAAGAACTTGCACGCTAGCGTGCTGGACTTCCAAGTTCCCTTGTACAGACTGTTCCCCAGGGCCGCCCACGCCTCGATGTGGCGAGAGCGAAGCTGGCTCATCGCTTCGGGGCTGGCTTCAAAATACGCCGTCGCCAGAGTGGGAGACTCTTTGCAAAGATCGTTGCCGCATTGCGTCCATCGCATGAAGTAATTGAACGGCATGTAGGAGATGACCTGCGGACTGACCTTGTAATACTGGGCCGCCGCTTCCCATGATCGTACAGTTTGCTCGGCAATCTCTACGCCCGCATTGGCCCATTTGACCATGGAATCCGCTTCCATGTTGTCGGGCATCTTCGCCTGGGCTTTCTCGAACTCATCGGCAACGGGCGCCGGAAATCGGCGGAATTGCTCCTGGATCTGTTCCAACGTAGATCTGTCTTGATTTTCCACGCGGTCTCCTTAAATAGGCGCGTCCCCGAGAATGTCGAGGAAATTTTCCAGCACCATAGCTGTGGCCCCGAAAATAACATGGCCGTCGTACACGTAGGTGGGTGAGGTGCGAACTATGCCATCGCGAAGTCGCGACTCCCACCGAACGCTCGCCTCACGTCGCAGATGGCTTATGGGGACTTCCAAAACCTCTGCGACTTCAAACTCGCTGGGCTTGAAGTCGTAAGGATAGGGGATCGTCGCCACAAAAGCGTTGATAAGGAAATGCGATATTGTCGGCATATCGTCCAGATCACCAAGGTACTCGATGTCGTCAGGAAGAATGCCCATCTCCTCATGAGTCTCGCGAATGGCGGTCGCCAACAACGTCCCGTCTTCGGGGTCGACGCTGCCGCCAGGGAAGGAAATTTCGCCTTTGTGATACTCGACAAGCTGAGAACGCTTGTTAAGTAACACGCAATATTCGCCGTCCTTTGGATAAACGACCAATAGCACCCCTGCGGGTCGCAGGGATGGATCATCTATGGTCTTTTTGGGGTTGTCGGCGAGCGCCTGCCGAATCGTTTCTATCTCTGGCGCTCGCATCGCGTTTCCTTCTGGACTTCGAATTGTCCAATTGCGAAACCCGAACCCGCGAAGGCAGTTATTCGAAGATGGATGTCGTAAGCTCCTCGATACTGCGTTGGACTGTGTGGTCGTCTGTGACGGCCCAGTTGATCGCCACCTGGCAAGCTCGCCTCGGCGGGATTCCCTGGTTGATTAGCTGACCGGCGTAAATCAAAAGACGGGTGCTGGCGCCTTCGCCCAGCCCATGCTCTTTCAGGTTGCGGACTTTACCGCCCAGTTTCGCAAGTTGGTTGGCAACATCAGCATCGACGCCGGATTCGTGTCGAACGATTTCGGCCTCGATGTCGATAGGAGGATAATCAAATTCGATGGATATGAAACGCTGCCGAGTGCTGTGCTTCAGGTCCTTCAACGCGCTCTGGTAGCCGGGGTTGTAGGAAAGCACCAGCAAGAACCCTTCTCCAGCTTCGAGCAGTTCACCTTTCTTTTCCACAGGCAGTATCCTGCGGTGGTCGGTCAGTGGGTGAATCAGGACTGTCGTGTCCTTGCGGGCCTCGACGATCTCGTCCAAGTAGCAGATGCCACCGGCTTTGACTGCCCTTGTGAGGGGGCCATCAATCCAAACGGTCTCGTTGCCTTGGAGGAGGTATCGACCAACGAGGTCGCTGGCGGTCAGGTCCTCATGGCACGCGATGGTGACAAGGGGCATGATGTCGTCGTCCGTACGAACGGCCTCTGGAGCCCCTGGAGATGGGTTCTGTTTCACCCTGGTCAGCGGTTGGCCGAGACGATATGACATATATTCGATAAATCGAGTCTTGCCGCAACCCGTTGGGCCTTTGAAAATGACGGGTATCTTTTGGGCGTATGCAGCTTCGAAAAGTTCAACTTCGTCAGCAACTGGAACGTAATAAGGTTCCTGGGTCAGTTGATACTCTTCAATAATGTAACTGCGATAAAGCGTTCTCGTTGGTGATGTCATCTGTTGTGCCCGTTCTCCTTGATATTACGCCGGCGATCTTTCGCGCCAGGCAGTTTCGACACGCTCTCTGAGATGGCCCAGATCGCCGTCGTTCTCGATTATGACGTCCGCGTGGGTGACGCGCTCTTCCTGTGGCATCTGCGAGTCAATTCTCGCTTTGATGGTCTCCTCAGTCATGTTGATTCTCGACAAAAGCCGCTGAACCACATCATTTCCGTTGGACGTGACAACCCAAACCTCAGTCGCCAGCGGTGTCCAGTTGGCCTCTATCAACAGCGCCGCTTCCACCACGACTTTTTCAACCCCTTCTTTTTCCAACTTATCGATGCGTGCCTGAATCATATCAAAAATGCGCGGGTGCATGATGGCGTTGAGGCGGTTGAGTTGTTCAGGATCGCTGAACACGATGGCGCCCAGCGCTCTGCGATCTATCTCATCGTTCTCTGTGAGGATGCCTTCCCCGAAAGCCTCAACCACTACCTGCCAGGTTTCAGTGTTTGGGAGGTAAGCTTCATGCCCAACAAGATCGGCATTGATCACCGTTGCGCCCAGATGGGAAAGGATACCAGACACTTGAGTCTTGCCAGTTCCAATGCCGCCAGTGAGTCCAATAACAAACATACAAAATCCGCCCATTCGGGAAATTGTTCATATTCTACAAGAGGGGCCAAAAGCGGGTCAACATTCAGGCGCCTCGTGAATGTTCCAGTGACGGCGGGTTTTATTCCAATGTGATATCCGCAACAGTCGGGTTATAATTAGATTTACTAACCTTGGATCAGAGCGCTGTGAGTATGACATCAGGTTTCAGAGCAATCCCTCCCGTGAACCGTATTCTTGAGGAAGACGCCATCGTTCAGCTGATCGAAGCGCACTCCAGAGATGCGGTTCTCGACCTCATTAGACAAAATCTCGAAGAAATCAGGGCGGCGGTGTCAGAAGGGGCCGATCCCCCGGATCTCCCTTCCCTGGTCTTTGAAATCGAACACCAGGCCAGCAAACGATGGCGCGCCTGGCCAGAGCGCGTGATTAATGCCACCGGCGTTATCTTGCATACCAATCTTGGTCGCGCCCCGCTCAGTGACGATTCGATTCAAGCCATGCACCGCGCCGCCTCAGGATACAGCGACCTGGAGATGGACCTGGAAACCGGCAAGCGCGGCTCTCGGCAATCTCACATGTCTCAATTGATGAGTCAGGTGACTGGAGCCGAGGCCGCAATGGTCGTGAACAACAACGCATCAGCCATCATGTTGGCTCTGGCGACGTTCGCTGTTGGCAAAGAAGTAGTCGTATCGAGGGGCGAGGCCGTCGAAATCGGCGGCGGGTTCCGAATCCCCGACGTCCTGCGACAGAGCGGAGCAACTCTGGTCGAGGTCGGGACCACCAACCGCACATACGCGCGCGATTTCGATGCGGCGATCACCGAGAACACTGGCGCGATCCTGTCTGTCCACGCATCCAATTTCAAGGTGATCGGTTTCACGAACGCCCCGACCCTTGAGGAGTTGGTCGAGGTCGGACACCGTCGAGGCGTTCCTGTCCTCCACGATCTCGGAAGCGGTTGTCTACTGGACACCGTGCCTTATGGGTTGGCTCCCGAGCCTATGCCTCAACAGAGCGTTTCCGCCGGCGTTGAGCTTGGGTTTTTCTCTGGCGACAAACTGTTGGGGGGGCCGCAGGCGGGAATCATCATCGGCAAAAAAGAAGCGGTTGCCAGAGTGTCGAGCCACCCACTGGCGCGGGCCGTCAGGATCGACAAGATGAGCATGGCGGCGCTGGCCGCCACAGTCCTTCATTACATCCGCGATGAGGCCACATCAAAAATCCCTATTTGGCGGATGATATCGGCAACAGAAGAAGAACTGCGACGAAAATCCGAATCCTGGGCCAGTTTCGCTCAGAACGGAGTCTCGGTCGCTTCCCGGTCCGCGATCGGCGGAGGCAGCCTGCCTGGAGAGACCCTCCCGACCTGGGTGACCCGAATCCCATCCCTACAGCCTGGGGAAGCCGAAAAGATGGCCCAACGTCTGAGGGACAACAACCCGCCTATCGTGGCCCGCATCGAGGACGACGCGGTTATTCTAGACCCTAGAACCGTGCTTCCGGGCGACGAGAGCGACTTGCGGGAAGCGCTGAACAACATTGCTCAACCGAACGCCGCATCGTGACCTCACGAAGGCGAGACGACCAACCATCAAGGCTGATGAGGACGGCGTCGATGTCAGCCGAGGTCCACCTGCGGCAGATGAAGGTTCGACCTGCGTTGTCAAAGTTGGACAAATATCTGAACGACGCATCCATGGCCGGATTGCATCGGGTGCGGGTCATCCACGGGAAAGGCACAGGAACCATGAAAGGCGCGGTGGCTGAATACCTGTCGAAACATCCGCTGGTAACTCGGCACTACGCGGCGAGTCCAGCAGAAGGAAACGGTGGAGTCACTATCGCTGATTTGAGATAACGACGATTCTCCATTTTCTATCGCTTCGCGCTGGAAAGGGCGCCCCAAATCGAAACTAGAAACGGCGTGATGTAGGTCAGAGGAATTTTCCAAATCAGCGCCGAGGGAAACTCCCCCCTGAGGACAATGTCGCCCTGATTGAACGCGAACAGTATTGTCCCGACAACGAGCGCGATTTTAACCGAGCGAAATATAACAGCCCGATTCTTAAAGATGCATCTGATGCAGCACAGCAGGTCCACGCCGTCTAGTTGCATCTGATACAGAGTGCCATTCACCCCTGGGCGCCGACAGCGTTCGCACGTCAGAACCGTAGAAGTATCCAAATTCCGCCCCCTGTTCTCAATTGCTCTCTCACTTTGGCTGGATGGTAAAATCGGATAAGTGAAGTGTCAACCCAATCTGATCAGGAAGCGCCACGACGGAACCCAGTTTGACAGCCTATTGGCATGGCCCAAGGAAAATACATGACTCTGTTCGAGCATAGCGCCGCAGACCAGAAACAAAAACTGGCTCCGCTGGCGGCCAGAATGCGGCCCAAACGGTTCGCAGATTACGTCGGACAATCCCATATTGTGGGACCAGACTCCGCGTTGCGACGGTCGCTTCGCGACGGTCATATTCCGTCGATGATAATCTGGGGGCCTCCAGGCACTGGCAAAACGACGCTGGCGATCCTTCTGGCCGCCGAGACCAGCAGTCACTTCGAGAGGATCAGCGCCGTGGCATCTGGAGTCGCGGACCTCCGTCGCGTGATGTCGGAAGCAGGCGACCGCCTCGGAATGAACGGTCAGCGCACAATTCTGTTCGTCGACGAAATTCACCGGTTCAACAAGGCCCAGCAGGATGTGATCCTCCCATATGTTGAGGATGGCACTATCGTGTTGATCGGCGCGACGACTGAGAATCCATCCTTCGAAGTGGTGTCTCCCCTGCTGTCGAGGGCGACCGTATACGACCTCAAGCCTTTGACGCCGGGCGAAATCAGGCAAATAATTGGCATGGCCTTGCGAGACAGCGCGTCCGGTTTGGGAAATCTCGACCTGAAACTGGACGATTCTGGCATCGAAAGCATCGTGAAACTTTCCAACGGCGACGCCAGGAACGCTCTGAACACTTTGGAATTATCAGCCCACGCCGCGCGCCCGGACGCATCTGGCACACGATTAGTCGATGCTGAAATCGTGGAGTCTGCCGCCCAGCGCAAAATCGCAAGATACGACAAGGACGGCGATCTGCACTTTGACACGATTTCGGCGTTCATAAAGTCGGTTCGATCTTCCGACCCGGACGCGGCAATCTACTGGCTGGCTCGCATGATCGAAGGCGGCGAGGATCCGATGTTCATTGCCCGTCGCCTCGTGATTCTGGCGTCTGAGGACATCGGCATGGCAGACCCGAACGCGCTCACTGTCGCAGTCAGCGCTCAACAAGCGGCCCACTTTGTCGGGATGCCTGAAGGTCGCATTGTGCTCGCGGAGGCGACAGTGTATCTCGCGTCCGCTCCAAAGAGTAACAGCGCCTACGCCGCTATCAGCGCTGCATTGGAGGACGCGCGCAACACACGGAACGATCCGGTTCCTTTGCACCTGAGAAACGCTGTCACGGGCCTGATGAAAGACATGGGGTATGGCGAAGACTACAAGTACGCCCACGACTACGATGGTAATTTCACGCCGATGCAGAATCTGCCGGATAACCTAAACGGACGCCAGTACTACAAACCTGGAGATCAGGGCTACGAAATCGAAGTCTCAAAACGGCTTGCAAACTGGTGGGGCGACGAAGATTCGGACGATCAAGACTCCGGCTGATCTCCTCTTGAATCTATTGATTCTGAATCCAATGAGCTTTGGGCAAGGTCAGGGTCAAGTTGGCTTCGATGCCGGGCAATTCGCAATGAGTTGAGAATCACCACACCTCCGCCAATCGCGATTGCCACCGGAGCGCCCACCGCGCTCGCGATAGCTCCAGTGTGGAACCCGGCTAATCCGGTGACGCCCCACATCATGGCCTGAAAACTCAGCACTCTCCCTCTAAGCTCGTCAGGCACAGAGGTCTGGAGGAGAGTGTTAATCGTCGTTTCATAAACGATAACTGCGGCGTACGCCCCCGCCAGAAATGCCAGAGATAACAGCAGCCATTGGGACCACGCAAACAAGACAAGGAAGAATCCAAACCCTATGCACCCTCCAACCAGCATATTCGACTTGTTCCGAATGTCGCCCATGCTCGCGATAATAACGGTGGTGACAGTGGCTCCAGCGGACCCTGCCGCCAATAGGTATCCCAACCCCGTCGCGCCCACATCCAGCACGTCTCTCGCCATCACCGGAAGCATCGACTCGTGCGCCCATCCGAACGCCTCTGTTATGAAAATCATCGCGATCAACATGCGAATCTGCGGCGTCCGAATCACGTACGTGACACCCTGCCTGAGGTCTTCAAGCGGCGATGAATTGGTTCGTTTGGCAGGATTTGGCGGGCGCAAAATCAGCATGAATCCGGCCGACGCGGAGAAGCCCAACGCGATCATCACGTACGCCCATTCGATCCCTGCCGAATTCACGATTGAACCCGCTGCCAGTGGAGCAATGATCCCGGCGACAGTCATGCCAGCGAAACGAGCCGCTGTTGCTGACAGCAGTTTTCCTCTGCCCGCCACGTCCAACGTCAATGCCATCATCGCGGGCATCAAAAACGAAACCGCCAGACCCTCACCAAATGCCGCCAACAGAACATGCCAAAGCGCGATATTTTCCGTCATTATCAGGGCCACAAGCGCCAACGCGATGACAAATCGGATCAACAAGCCCACTAGAACCAGGCTACGGCGCCCGAATCGGTCAACCAGCACTCCGCCGAAGACCGAAAACATCGTCAGCGAAAGTCCACCGGCCCCGGAAGTCGCTCCAACCCAGAATGCGGAATCGCTCACCTGGAGGGCCAACCAGCCGTGGACGGTGAAATAAGTGATCAGAGCCAAATCACTGAACACGCCGGCAATCCAGAATATCCTGAACTGTTTGTTCTCCAACAGCAGGCGCAACGAAAAACCTCAGACAACGACTCAGTCAACGACAAAAAAAGATGGGCCGCATCAAACGGCCCATCCCACTCTAACCGATTATCGACTCAGGCGGTTAATCTCACGACACCGTCTCTTTGAAAGTGCTCGTGAAAACGTCCAACGTATAGTCAATGTCCTCTTCGGTGATACCGTAGTGCGTGACATACCTCCAACGCTTTTGAGGGCCGCCACCGAGGACACCACGTTCGTTCAGTTTCCGGGCAAATGCCGAGCGATCCGGGTGGGCGATCTCAAAGAACACCAGATTGGTGTGCAGGCTCTCGGGGTCTATCGTGATGCCGTCAATCTCCGCAAGACCGTTGGCCAGTTTTCGGGCGTTTGCGTGATCGTCGGCCATGCGATCAACCATCGTGTCAAGGGCCACAACGCCAGCCGCCGCTATGATACCGGCCTGCCTCATGCTTCCGCCAACAATCTTTCTCCATTTCCTGGCCTGCGCGATATACTCTTCACTCCCGCTTATCACGGAACCGACGGGGCATGCCAGTCCTTTGGAAAGGCAGAACGTGACGGAATCAACGTCTCTGACCAGCTCAGAAACCGGCGCTTCCAGGGCCACAGCGGCGTTGAACACCCTGGCTCCATCCATGTGAACAGGGACATCGGCGGCGTGAGCGACATCGGCAATCAGCTTCACATCCTCCGGGCTGAGAACGGTCCCGCCGGCGCCGTTGTGCGTGTTTTCGACTGCCACAACGGCAGTGCGGGTGAAGTGGACGTTAGCGGGTTTGATAGCGTCGGCCACATCGTCCGGGTCCATCATCCCGCGCTCGTCATTCGGAATCGTTTGAAACGCAACACCCCCCAATGCTGAGACTCCGCCCGCTTCGCTACGGAAAATGTGAGCCTTGTCGCCGAGAATAATTTCATCACCGCGGCCGGCGTGAGCTAAAACAGAAACCAGGTTACCCATGGTGCCGCTGGCCACAAACACCGCGGCCTCTTTCCCAAGACGTTCGGCGGCCATCGCCTCCAGCCTATTCACGGAGGGGTCTTCGCCGTAAACATCGTCTCCTATGTCGGCCTCGAACATGGCCTGTCGCATTTCTGGAGTCGGGTGCGTAACCGTGTCGCTGCGTAAGTCAACCTGCCTCATGTATAAGCCTCCTGGCAATAGTAACGTTCATTGCAGAACGGAGACAATTCTATCAACACCGCTTGTCAAACACCATAGGCTGACCTAAAATTGAACCGTCCTGACCTCTTCTCGACTGGAGTCGCATGCCCCAACAACACATGAGTTTCGACAGCAAGGGCCTGTCGTTGCAAGCCGTATTGGAATATCCAGAATCCGAAGACAAAGTTCCGGGTGTTGTGATTTGTCATCCGTCTCCAAGATTCGGGGGGGATATGGCAAGCAGCGTGGTCGTGGGGGTCAGCAAGAAGCTGAACGCGGCAGGCATCGCGACGCTGAGATTCAACTTCCGTGGAGTCGGAGCATCCGAGGGGACTCACGACAAAGGCGATGGCGAGGTTGACGACGCGCTGGCCGCACTGGCCGCGCTGGAACTTGAGGATGTCGTGGACCCGAGCCGGATAGGGATCGCGGGCTATTCATTCGGGGCATCAATGGCTTTGCAAGCGGTGTTAGAATCCAGTCCAGCGTTGGCAGTATTCTCCGTCGCCTGCCCGATCGGGGCGTTGAGGGCGCTGTCTTCCAGGGAGATTCTTCAGCCCAAGATGCTGATCCTCGGAGACCACGACCACGACTTCCCTGTCGAAGAGTTCAAGTTCCTTACCAAACGGTTCTCACAACCAAAAGAATCGTCCGTCATCACCGACGCCGACCACTACTTCCGCGGGCATGAGGACGATGTCGGCAGTATGGCTGCGAAGTTCTTCACTAAAATCCTCGGCGGAACCGCCGCCAGCAAATAAATTGCGACAATCAGCGATTTCATTCCAAAGCAAACGCCTGGAACTGGAAGGGATCATCTCCTTTCCCGATGACATCAGTGGCGACGTTCCAGCCGTGGCGGTGTGTCATTCGCATCCGATGTTAGGTGGAAATTTCAGTGACCCCGTGGTGGTCGAGATCTGCCAGGCGGCAAGCGACCTTGGCCTGGCGACGCTGAGGTTCAACTTCCGAGGTGTGGGTGATAGCCAGGGCGAATTCACCAATGGCAAAAAAGAACATCACGACGCCAAGACCGCGCTGGATGTGCTGCGGAGGTGGCCGGGCGTAGATGGAAAGCATCTAGCGATCGTCGGTTACTCGCTGGGGGCAGCCGTGGTTCTGGATTCTTTCAAATTATTCAAACACGCCCGCGCGCTGGCATTTGTTGCGCCCACCGTCAAGTCTGTCAAAAATCGAAAGTTCAAGAACGACAAACGGCCTCGGCTCATCATCGCAGGCGGCAACGATCGGGTTGCCTCCTCTGTGGAAATCCAGCGAGAGTTAGACGAAGCGCGGCAGCCGGTGAGATTCACCGAAGTTGCAGGCGCGGACCACAGCATGCGAGGGCATGAGACCAAGATTGCCCGCATCGTCGCCGAATTCATTTCTGAATCACTAAACTAATTTCCCGTAGCTCAGGAGGGCCAGAAAGTGCAACAAGAGCCTAAATTCCGACGCGAGCAGGACTCGATGGGCAAGTTCGACGTCCCGATAGACGCGTATTACGGCGCGAACACGATGCGCGCGGTGTTGAATTTCCCCATCAGTGAATTGAGATTTCCACGGTCGTTCATTCGCGCTATCGCGTCTACCAAGTTGGCGGCAGCACAGGTTAACGTCGAGTTAGGAGAGTTGGACTCCAAATTGGCCGACGCTATAGTTAGCGCGGCAACGGAGGTCGCCGACGGCAAGTTCGATGACCAATTCGTTGTGGACGTATTCCAGACTGGCTCTGGCACATCCACAAATATGAACGCCAACGAGGTCATATCCAATCGCGCAATCGAGATTCTTGGAGGCGAAAAAGGCTCCCGCACGCCTGTTCATCCCAACGACCACGTCAACATGGGCCAATCGTCCAACGACGTGATTCCCACCTGTATTCATATTGCTGCCCTCGGCGCGATACGCACCGATCTCATCCCTGCCCTACGCCAACTTCAAGGTGATCTGGAGAAAAAATCGGACGAGTTCATGTCCGTTATCAAAACCGGAAGAACGCATCTGCAAGACGCCACGCCGATCAGACTAGGGCAGGAATTTCTCGGGTACGTAGGGCAGATCGAACGCGGCATCCAGCGAACAGAAACGGCCGCGTCCGAGCTTTCAGAAGTAGCTCTGGGCGGCACCGCAGTGGGAACTGGAGTCAACGCCCATCCTGAATTCGCGACTCGTGTTTGTGCCAAGCTCTCAGAAATTCTCGGCGTGGACGTCCATGAAACATCCAACCACTTCCAGGCGCAAAGCACTCTGGACAACATCGTTGCAGCCAGCGGCGGACTGAAAACCATCGCGGTCAGCCTGATGAAAATATCGAACGACATACGCTGGATTGGATCGGGGCCAAGGGGCGGATTTGGGGAGATAATGCTGCCTGAAGTGCAACCCGGAAGCTCGATCATGCCTGGAAAAGTTAATCCGGTCATTCCAGAATCCGTGTGCCAAGTTGCGGCCCAGGTGATCGGAAACGACGCCGCCATTGCCATTGCCGGCCAGTCTGGAAACTTCGAGATAAACGTTATGATGCCCGTTGCCGCCTACAACCTGCTCCAGTCCATCGACCTGCTGGCGGCGTCGGCCAAGAATCTGGCCGAGCAGTGTATCAGCGGGCTGGAAGCCACCACTGCAGGGCCCGACATGGTGGAGCGAGGTTTGGCAATCGTGACAGCGCTTGTCCCGCACATCGGATACGATGCGTCAGCCGCAATCGCTCACGAAGCGCAGGAGACCGGCAAGACGGTGAAAGAGATTTCCCGGATCCGCACAGACCTGACCGAGGATCAACTTGTTGAGATTCTTGACCCCTCAAGCATGACAGGCTGATGTCATTCCTGATCCAATTTGGTGACAAATTGTCTGACCAACAGAGTCTCGTCGTTCCGGGACTCCACAGTTCGGTCGAGTCGGGCATTCTTTAACATTTGAAGCGCTTCGCCTACGCGCGGGCCTCGTGGCACGCCCAGGGCGATGACGTCGTGGCCGTCAAGGTCTGGACGGATCGATGTCAACTTGGTTCGATATTCGTCCAGAGCGTCGTTCGTCGTGCCATCACGTGTCGACAGTTGGAAAGCCAACACCGCATAAGGGCTGTAGTTTTCAAGCAGGGCTACCTGACCGCTGGGAGCCAGATTGTTCAGATCCGAAACTCGAAGGCGTTCCCTCAGTTTCAATGCGTCCATGCTCACCATGGATGCGTCGTGGTCCAGTTTCCATCGCAGTGCAATCCCGCTGGATCGAACCGTCTGAAAACAAAGCGAAAACACACCCCAGCCCACCAGACGCCGTTCACTCGACCCGACTGCACATGCTTCAGCGAATCCGCTCCATGAAGTTTCATCGTAGACGAAATCACCGCCTGTTAAGCCAAGCATTTCCCATTCAGAAAGTAATTCGATGGCGCTCGAAACACGAGACTCTTCAAAGACTCGTTCAAGCTCGTGCTTGAAACGGTCGGGCGAAATCGAAACCAGATACCCACCAGACCGCTCGATTTGCTTGGCTGTTTCGGCGTCCAACCGAAAACCAAACCTGGACGCATATCTTGCCGCTCGCAGAATACGAGTAGCGTCGTCTTGAAAACTTCTCTCGTGCAAAGCACGAACCAGACCAAGTTCGAGGTCGCGTCGCCCGCCGTGAGGGTCAACGAGTTCGCCCCATTTGGCAGCGTCAAGACTGGCGGCCATCGCGTTGATCGCAAAGTCACGCCGGGTCAGGTCATCGTCCAGTGAACCCGCTGTCACGTCGGGCAGCGCGCCAGGAGATCGGTAACGCTCTGACCTCGCCATAACCAGATCAAGAGTTGATCCTTCTTTCTCCAATTTCGCGGTGCCAAATTGTGACGCCATGATGAGTCTGGCGCCCAGAAATGCCGCGACGCGATTGGGGAAGTCATCGGGCGGTGAGACAACGGTCACGTCAAGGTCAGCGGCAGGCAACCCTAGCAAAGCATCCCGGACCGTGCCGCCGACTATGTATGCCTGGCACCCCAATTCCTCACACGCCGACGCTAGCCGTTGCGCGACATCAAGTTGGGCGGCGCCAAGCGTCGAGCGCAAAGCGTCAGCGATACTTGGCATATCAACGACCCTGCGCATTGTGACAGGCCATAACTAGCTGCTTGCGCCGGCGACCTTGTCCAAGAAACTTCTGGCTCCAGCGGCAGCCCACGGAGCCCACCCTGTCATGAAAAATGTTACGCCCTGGCCGATATACGATTCTATGTTTGCGTCGTTCGCCAGCGCCCCAGATGTGCGGCCTGCCGCCTTGATCTGCGCGAACGCGTTGTCGATGACCGACTGCACTTCTGGATGAGTCACTTGACCCAGGAAACCCATACTCTGGGCAAGGTCTCCCGGAGCGACGAAAAACACGTCGATGTTATCGACTTCAAGAATTTCAGAGAGATTATTCGCTGCAATAATATCTTCGATCAAAATTACAACGAGTGTGTGGTCATTGGCCTTGTGCACATAATCGGCAACGCCCGTCCCTTGCCGGCTCGTGAACATTCCGCGATGACCAATCGGAGCGAATTTAGAGGCGTCAACTACTGCTCTGGCTTCGTCGGCAGTGTTCACATGAGGCACAACGATGCCCTGAGCGCCCACGTCTAGCGTGCGGTAGATGGTTCCAGGTTCGTTGGCGTTCACTCGGACGACCGACGTCAACCCCCACAGATCGCACGCCCGGGTGATGTCAGGGATGTCTGCGAAGTCAATCGGGCCGTGTTCGCCTTCGACCCATACGCCGTCGAAATCAAGCGTGCCCATGAATTCAACCATGTCCGGCGTGGTGTTTCCAGATAGGACGACCGCCACCTCGCCCCGCCCCAGTTTCTGTTTGACCCTGTTCTCTCGAATTTCTGCCAATGTGCGACTCCCGTTCCATATTGTGTGTGCTGACTGAAGGATAGCATCCGACAACGAATCGATTGCAATTATAGATTTGCCCCCATCAGACGTCAATCGAGGCAAGGATTCTAACCACGAACAGCGAAAAACTGTTTGGCAGTCTATAATACGGGCCAAGTTTCGAGTCGCCGGCACACAGTCGAAGGGCGAAAGTGCAACTAGATCATAAATATTGCCATAGATGCGGCCAATCTCTCCAGCTGGAGGAGATTAATGGCGCCCGCAGGCCGACCTGTCCTGCTTGTGGAATGGTGGTCTACTTTGACCCGAAGCTTGCGGCTGTCGTGCTCGTCTCGGACGGCGACAATTTGTTGTTCGTCCGCCGCGCCATAGAACCGATGCTTGGGCGTTGGAGTTTTCCGTCCGGCTACGTAGATCGTGGAGAGGCGGTGGAGCATGCGGCCGTGCGAGAGGTGCGAGAGGAAACGAACCTCGATGTTGAGACAACCGGACTCCTCGGAGTGTATTCCAGCAATGGAAGTCCGGTTGCGTTGGTCGCATACGCCGCTCGTGTGACCGGTGGAGTATTGAGGGCTGGAGATGAGGCCCAGGACGCTCGATTCTTTCCGGTCGATACTCTCCCCGAGTTGCCATTTCCCCACGACGACCAGATTCTCAATGACTGGCGCGAAAAGAAACTTTTGGAAAATCAACAGAACTGAAACCCACAATTTTCTGAGGCATACCATGAAATACGACACAATCATCGTTGGCGCAGGCTCGGCAGGCTCCGTGTTGGCGTCGCGATTGACAGAGGATTCAAACCGTTCGGTTCTGCTTCTTGAAGCAGGGCCAGATTACCCTGATTTCGAGGACCTCCCTGATCACGTCAAGTACGGGAACGACGTCTGGAACGCCGCCTATGGCCCCAACGCCAGCGTCTGGGGTTACGAAGCAACCGCTACGCCCGACAGGCCGCCGTTTCCTCTCCCCAGGGGCAAGCTGACCGGAGGCTCCAGTTCGATTAACGGCCAGGTTTTCTTCCGGGGAATACCTGACGATTACGACGAATGGGCCGCACAAGGAAACGACGAATGGTCGTTCCTGAATGTTCTGCAAAATTTTCGCAAATCCGAGAACGATCTGACATTCGGCCCCGACGATTTCCACGGGGGAGACGGCCCGATACCGGTGCGGCGATACGCTAAAGAAGATTTGATGGAAGTGCCGACCGGATTCTGGGATGCGTGTCTCGCAGCAGGCTTTCCAGAGGCTCTTGATCAGAACCACCCAGAGGCGACAGGCGTCGGCCCTCGCCCATTGAACAATGTTGACGGCATCCGCATGAGCACGTCTCTCACATACCTATCGATGGCGCGTCACAGGCTGAACCTGACCGTAAGAGCCGACGTGCTGGCCCACAGGATTCTATTTGAAGAAAACCGCGCCGTCGGCATCGAGGCGGAGAGCGGCGGCGAGGTATTTCAGGTCTTCGGGGACGAGGTGATTTTGAGCGGCGGCGCGATAAACTCGCCGCAATTGCTCATGCTTTCGGGTATCGGCCCGAAACAGCATCTCGAACAATTCGGTATCGCCCTCGTGAAGGACGTGCCTGGCGTGGGACAAAACCTCCGCGACCATCCAGCCTGTTTCATGTTGTTCGAAACCAATCTTGACGGGCCTCCGGAGGGCGCGCCGGCAATTCAGGTTGGCATGCGTTACACGACTCCGGGTTCGCCGCACAAGAACGACATGCAGATGAGTCCGATCCTCATGACAAGTGAGCATCGCCCCACGACCATCGACATTCCAGAAGGCGAAACTTACACTGGGTTCTCGGTGGCGCTCCAAAAGGCCAGAACTGCTGGGCAGATCACCCTGGTGTCCGCAGACCCTCGCCAGCACCCGAATCTTAACTATCGATACCTGACAGACCCGTGGGACCGCGAAAGAATGCGTGGAGCCATACGTCTGTGCATCCAACTAACCGAGGGGCCAGAGCTTTCGGATTTGTTGGCAGGGCGCGTGACGCCAACCGACGCCGACCTCGCGTCCGACGACGCTCTGGACGCCTGGATGTTGGAAAATGTGGGCACGCAGCACCACTCGTCGGGCACATGCAAGATGGGGCCTGAGTGTGATCCTGCGGCTGTCGTTGACCAGTACCTTCGAGTCCACGGCATCGACGGGCTTCGGGTGATCGACGCATCGGTGATGCCCGACGTCGTTCGAGCCAACACAAACGCGACGACCATCATGATCGCAGAGAAGGCGGCGGAGTGGCTGAGTGGCAAACCTGAATAGATTCTCGACTACCCGAACGGGAGTAGACTAACGCAAGTTCCCGGAAGACAAATCAACAAGCTCTTCGGCCACGGTCATGTACATCGACCATGCCCATTCGTAAGTTGCCGTCTCGGCAGGATCGTCGGCGTAGGTGTCAAACAAGACGTAATCTGCTCCCAAGTTCTGGAGGATGTCCAGGTCGGCGCGCACTTGATCCACAGTGCCGATGCCCGCCGCGCGAACTTCGTCAGGAACCGGGCGGTCGGTCAGCCTCAACTTGATGCGAGGGCAGATCGCCGGCATGGGTTTTCCCATTCGGTCAGCCGTCTCGCGAAGTTTCGGAACTCCTACGTCTCGCAGCCATTCAGCTTTCGGCCGAATTGGGTGCCAGCCGTCGCCATGTTCCACCGTCCGTCTGAACGCCGCAGGGCTGGCGCCGCCGACCCATATTGGCGGATGCGGAGATTGAATTGGCATGGGCGTGGCGGCGACATCCTCGAAGCTCACATATTTGCCTGAGTAAGATGCAAGTTCATTGGTCCAAAGCGTCTTGATGGCGCCGAGGTACTCATCGGTCATCGCGCCCCGCTTGTCGAACTCAACATTGAGAGCAGCAAACTCCTGCTGTGCCCACCCGACGCCGATCCCAAAAATGAACCTCCCATCGCTCATCTGGTCGATGTTCGCCCCCAATCGCGCCATTAGAATCGGACTCCGATATGGGACGACTACGACGGTTGTGCCCAGTTCAATTGTCGAAGTTTGGCCGGCCAACCATGCCAGCGTCGTGTACGGATCATAAAACGGAGCCGGATAGCGGGTTTCGACATCGGGGGTCACGGCAATGTGATCCGAGATCATTACCAAGTCATACCCTAACGACTCGGCGAATGTCGTCCACCGGAGCATCGAATCAGGGCTTGAGCCAGGGCCGAAGTTTATCAGGTTCATTCCGAATTTCATTCTGTGGCGCCTTCTCCAAATACTAACTGACGGACATCCCAAACGTTCTCCAGCACGAAATCCGGTTCAGTTCCTTCAAGCGGCCACGGCCTACTCAGGCTCATCCACGCGCCTTTCATCCCTACATCTGAGGCGCCGACGATATCGTGCTCAGCGTTGTCTCCCACGAACAGCGTTCGCCCAGCGACGGCCCCGATGCTCTCCAGCGCTGCCTGAAATATCACAGGGTCAGGCTTGCGAACGCCCAAAGAGCCAGAGATCATGTAAGAGTCAACCAGGGCGACCAGTCCGGATTCTTCGATCTTGGCCGTCTGCATCGGCGTTCCGCCATTGGTGACTATGCCTGTGCGAACGCCTCGATCAGAAAAATCCTCAAGCATGTTCCGGGTCCGAGGATCGAGAACCAACAAAGCCGGGAACATCTCTAGGAACACGATCATCGCCTGATCAATGTCCTTAAAAATGCCCGGCCACTGATTGATAGCGGTTTCCCAGACCAGAGGCGTGGATGCGAGTCCCCCCTGATCCCAACTATGCAACAGCGCAATAGCATCTTCTTCAGAATGGCTCTGGGACATCACTGGGTTAGTGCGGTAAAGCTCACGGCAAAACAGTTCGAATCCCGCCTCACGATCGAGAAGTGTGTTGTCCAGATCGAATAGTACGGCGGAAAAGGGCAAGACGCTGAGGTTCACGGTTCGCTCACTCCTCGTATTCGGAGATCCACGACCTCTTGAAAACAGCGAAATTGGGATGATCTTCCCCGGCCAATGGAACGATGCTCACAAGTTCCCATCCGCTCTCGCCCATACGATTCAGAACCTGGTTTGAATAGCGAACGGCGTCGTCATCATCGGTGGACTTTAACCGGATCACGTCGTACTCGAAGGATGGCAGGCCTGGAGGGAGTTCGAAATCGTCTATGTATTCGAGTTGCGTAAGTTCCTCTTCGGAGACTTCAGCCCAACTATCTTCGGGCAGCGGAAACTGGCATTCGTCGCAGTGAGAAGCTGGGCCGAGGGAGTACCCGCCACATTCGGGGCAAAAGAAGATTCTCATTCAGTCCGCTAGTCCAAGTCTTCCCGAACGATGTTAGTCGTGGGGAAAATGAACATTACGCGCCGAGGTTCGTCGCCGGTGTTGGTTAGGTCGTGTTTGATGCCTGCTGGAGCGAACATTACATCTCCAGTGTTCAATACGCCCGTCTCGTCGCCGAGAGTGTAGTTCATCGGCCCGTCTAGGATGTACATGCCTTCTTCGTGGGTGGCGTGGACGTGCAGGGGAACCTTTTGGCCGGGGTCAATAGCCAACTCGCCCACCGTCAAATGCCCGGCGCCCAGTTCGGCATTGATGAGAGTAAGTCTATGGGTGTTTGGGGCCGAATGGTCGATGGTTATGTCGTCGCGGCGAATGATTGCCATATGTTTGGTACCTCAGAGATCGTCTGATTTCGATTATAGTCTAGAAGGCCGGTATTCTCAATCAGAAGCCGCCTGATTTTGATGTATTCGATTCGTGAAGTGATGCAGATTAATCGGTCAGGACAGTCAGGCATTCAAGATTTACACATCGGCGGCCCGCCTCGGATCGCCCACTCTCAGCAGAATTGGAATCGACACCACTGCCATCAACCCCACTACAGAAAACGCCATTTTCCACTCGATGTGTTCAGGAAAAATATCCAGCACGGCTCCGACCAGGACCGGGCCAACGACCCCGCTCATAAATCCCAAAAACGCCTGCAAGGCCATCGCTGATCCCAAATCTTCGGCGCTCGCTGACTCAGTGATAGCGGTGGAATAAATCGACGAGTCGGCGGAAATCGCCCAACCATACACAACCGCGATTCCGACCACGACCGGCCAGGGAAAACCTCCGGCCCATCCGATGGCCCAGGAGCAAAGTCCACTGAGGGCGAAAATCGCCGCCGCGGTCCGCGCCCTGCCAAAACGATCCGAAATCACGCCGCCGATGATCGGCCCCACGGAACCCGCCGCCAGCGCGATGCCGCCCACGGTGGCCGCCTTCACCGTCGCGTCGTAAGTCCCTTCCCCATTTGCTATCAATACCGCCGCCAACAGCCCCGGCAGCCAAACCCTGACCGCGTATAGCTCCATTGCGTGAAGGGAATAGCCGAGGACGAACGCTCCGGTAGTCCGATTTCGGATCGCCCGAAGGTTTAACAGGCCCGTAGAAGTCGAGATCTTGCCGATTTTTTCATTTCGCGTCACGAGACACGCTAGCGGGATGCAGAGGGCGGAAACTAGCGCCAAAATTGTGAAGGCGTCCCGCCATTCAAAACGGGCCATCAATGCGCCGGTCAGGGAGAGCGAGATTGCGTTGGCGGCATAAAACGCTGTGACATAAAACCCCATCGCCGCACCCCTTCCTGAATCAGCAAATCGCTGGGAGATGATCCGCAATCCCGGCATGTAGATTCCTACCAGCCCCAACCCTGAGATCACCCTAAGCGCCGATGCAGAGTACAGATCGTTTGCTACGAATGGAAACGCGATGTTCGCGCCCACGGTCACAACCGCCGAAGTAGTTAACACCGTCGCAGGAGATATTCGGTCTGTCAGCGGAATCACAAAAAGGGCTGAAACCGCGTAACCCGCCAGATACGCTGAGAAGATCATCCCAGCTTGAGTGTTGGAGAGATCCCATTCTTCTTGGATCAGTGGCAATGCGGCAACATAGCTGGAAAACGTCAACAGAGCCAGAGTCAGCATGACGGACATCAAGATAAGCCACAGCAAGTCGCTTGCGCGTAGAGGCCCCTGCCTTGCGCTGGATTTGCTCAAAAAATTCGGGCGCTTCGCCAAATCCTGATACCTACCGTCAGTGTTCGATTGCAGTGGAGATTAAGCCGTCTACTGAATAAAAGCCAGCATCTCTTTAGCGGTGACCACGTAAACTTCTTCCTGCGTCAACGCCAACACTTGCTCCAGGTCGGCCGTCGCCCGGTCAAGATTCCCCACGAGAACGTGTATTCTGCCTCGATTGAGGAACAGATTGGGCGACATAGGTTCCAACTCGACGGCAGAGTCCAAATCGGTGAGAGCCGACTCCAGTTCCTCTTCTTCTATGAACAGCCTGCTGCGGTTGAGGTACGCCTCAACGAGCGTGGGGTCAAGCCTGATTGCCTCTGCGAAGTCCAATAACGCCCCGTCTATGTTGTTAGCCGATACCATGATGAGGCCCCGATAATTGTAGGCTATCGCCAATTCCGAATCGATATTTAAAGCGCGGTTAATCTGCTCTAAAGCGCCGTTCATGTCCGAGTATTGGATGCGAACGTAACCCTTTTGAGCGTATCCCTCTGCCAGTTGGGGATCCAGACGTGTAGCGGCGTCATAGGCCTCTTGCGCTTTTTGTAGATTGCCTACCTCTTGCATCTCCAGCCCTCTGTCCAACTCGGCCAACGCTCGGATTTCTGCAGGCACATCGTCGGTTCCTGTACAAGCGACGGTCAATATCGCGACAGCGCCAAGCATCACGATGGCCTTGAATATCTTCATCGCGATGTGTTCGTTTGATCAGGCCGAGGGCCTTCATCGAGTTCGAGGTTGCCCCATGAAACAACTCGCTTTGGTTCTATTTTGATTACCGGACACCCAACAGGCAGCATCTCCTGGTACTGAAGATACTTTTCACGGAGGGCTGTTTCGGCCATTAGTCTCTCTTCCCCCTCGGCCATCAAGGTTCCTTGCCCTGTCACCATCACGTATCCAATTCGATTCCAGTCCTCACTATACCGATCAAACACCAATGCGACGTTCGGATTTTCGATAATATTTCGGACGCGCCGCAACTTCATAGCGTCAACTCGTTTTGGTTTTGCGTCGATGGCAGTGTAGATTACCCCGGCCTCCAGCACGAAGCAAATGGTCACGACATGAGGCGCTCCGGTCCCGTCGGCAGACGCCAGGTGTGCAACCCTTTGGCTCGAAATGAATCTCGATTCGATCTCATCCATGGAAGCGTGTAGGAATCAGTGTCAGACCCCCTGCCAGATTCGGCGGCCGGACTCTCGGACGAACTTGCCGAATCCTGGGTCAGGAAAGTGACCTGACGCCACCACCGATCGGTCAGACTCCAACTGGCTCAGAATCGCATGTCGGGTCTTTCGGGATGTTTCCCCGTCAATGTCGAAGCTCGGGTTCCAGTCTGTTAGATGGGCCTGGGCCGGGCTGTGGACCACGTCGCCAAGGATAAATCCCCGCTCACCGGAGGAGACGATGACGATGGAGATGTGACCGGGCGTGTGGCCCGGCGTGGCGATCGTAGTCAGGTCGTCGGTGATGCTGTAATCGTCCTCGATAAGGTCCATGATGTTCAGTTTTTCCAGAGGCAAGACTTGATTTTGCACATGCTCGGCACTGGCAAGCACATCGGGTTGGGTCCAATAGTCCCAGTCGGTCCGGGGAACCAAGTACCGCGCGTTGGGGAATGTCGGGGCTCCGTTGGTCAGGTTCCACCCTACGTGGTCCGCGTGCAGGTGGGTCATCACCACCAGATCAACGGCTACACGGTCAACACCCTTTTCGGCCATGTCAGTCATGAGCGTGCCACTGCCATCTGGAAACTGCATGCCCGTATCTACAATGACCAGCTTGCCACCTGAACGGACCGCCAACGAACCCAACCGGAGCCCGATGTTGCCGTCGGTGTCCAAGAGCTCGGGGAACTCGGATCTCCAGGTGTCCATTGTGCTGTCCGGGAAAAAGTCCGTGGCAGCCGGCCCCATGCCACCGTCGGTCAACGATACCAGTTCAACTTTTCCAATTGTCATTGAGTGTTCAGTCATCAAGTCCTCCCCTAATCCCAAGAATGGTACGGTTTTGATTTTCGATGCCGTCCACATTCTACCGTCACCGCAGTCTGCGTTCAATCACGCCGCCCTTGACACCCAGACGCTGCCCGTTAAGATACTGGCGACACTACCCACAAAGGAGAGTCGAATGAATTCACAGAAAGCCGATTACATTATTTCCGGCGGCCTGTTGGTCCGCGGCACCGGAGTCACGCGAGAAGACGTGCTTATCAAGGACGGCAAGATTGAGGCAGTGGGCACAGACCTGCCCAATGACGGCGCGAAGCGGACCATCGACGCCAGCGGCGCTTACGTTTTTCCAGGGATAATCGACGCACACAACCACCCCATCAACGCCGACCGAATCGAGACATTCTCTCTCAGCGCCGCATTTGGAGGCATCACTACGGTCGTCCCATTTATCCAACACCAACGCGCGATCGGCATCGAAGGCACGACGCTTGACGCAGTCAACCGCTTCCTGGACGAGGCCCACGAGACTTCTTATCTCGATTTTGGTATCCACGCGATACTCGTAGGCGACGATGATGTCGAGTACCAGGTGCCAAGACTCATCGAGATGGGTGTCATATCCTTCAAGATGTTCATGACCTACCCCCGACGCGGCATGATGATGCCGGACGACAAGATGCTCAGAGCGATGGAGTTGGCGTCGCGTGACGGCGGAATCGCGATGGTCCACGCCGAGAACGGCTACTGCATCGACCATCTGGTCGATAACTTCACTGCCGAAGGTCACACATCAAAAGAATACTATGCGCCTACTCAGCCACGTATTCTAGAAATCGAAGCGTTCAATCGGGCCGCCACGTACGCGACGGTCACGGATTGTCCGCTATACGTTGTCCACCTGAGCGCAAGGGAGATTCTAGCCAGCCTCGAAAAATTCAAAGGCGACGGACTGAGATTGTATGGCGAGACCTGCCCTCAGTACCTCGACCTGACTAACCAGGCTATGCTCGACCACGGCCCGCTGGCGAAAATCGGGCCTCCCTTGCGGGAACGCGAAGACAATGAAGCTATGTGGCGCGGCCTGGACTCCCGACTTATCGACACGATTGCCAGCGACTTTTGCGGATTCAAGAAGTCACAGAAATCCACCGGCGGCCAGAGCGCGGTCATCGAAGACCAGTCCGAAGTGAGCACCGAGGCAAGTATCTTCGACGCTAGTTTCGGCGGGAACTGGGCCGAGCAAATGCTGTGCGTCGCCTACGAAGAAGGCGTGAACAACGGACGCATAACGCTTCCTAGGCTGGTTCAGGTGATGAGCGAAAATCCGGCCAAGATTTTCGGCCTGTACCCGCAAAAAGGCGCGATAGAGCCTGGATCAGACGCCGACATCGTGCTGTTCGATCCGTCGGTGGCCCACACCCTCAGCGCCGATGCACAGCATTGTATAGCCGATTTCACGATGTTCGAAGGCAAAGAGGTTCTGGGCAAGCCGGTGTTCTCGATGCAGCGCGGAGAAATCATCATAGAGGACGGCGAAATGAAGCGCGAAATGGGCAACGCCAAATTCCTGCCCGGCAATCGCGAGCTTGCGGCCTATGCTCCGTCAGGCCACCCAGTAATGTAGGCTTTGCTATAATTGTCGGCAATCGATCACTGCATGAGTTAAACCAAAGCGAGGGACCATTGACTCAGATTCACGAGCACATCCGCCTCACAGAGCTTGCATCTTGCGCTGGTTGAGCGGCCAAATTTAGTCCAGAGGACCTGGCGCAGGTACTGCGTCAGCTACCACCAGTCACCGATCCTAACCTGTTGGTCGGAATCAACACCGCAGATGACGCCGCTGTCTATCGGATGAACGACGACTTGGCGTTGATTCAGACAGTGGATTTCTTCCCGCCGGTCGTAGACGACCCTACCGATTTCGGGCGGATCGCGGCCGCCAACGCCCTGAGCGATGTCTACGCGATGGGAGGAAAGCCGATTCTCGCCCTGAACATCGTCGGATTTCCTGTCGGCCTGCCCAAAGACATCTTGGGAAATATCCTGAAAGGCGGGGCAGACAAAGCGGCTGAGGCTGGAGTCCTGATCGTGGGGGGCCACACGGTCGATGACGCGGAACCCAAATATGGAATGGCCGTCACCGGTATCGTGAAACCCGGGAATCAAGTCTCGAACGCCGACGCCAAGCCCGGAGACACTCTCGTCCTGACCAAACCACTGGGCATGGGCATAATAACTACGGCAGGCAAGCAGCAAAAGATCGCAGAACAATTGCTGGCTGACGCTATCGACATCATGGCAACTCTCAACAAAGCCGCCGCCGAGGCGATGATGCGTGTTGGAGTGAACGCCTGCACTGACGTCACCGGATTTGGTCTCCTGGGTCACCTTCACGGCATGACCGTCGCCAGCGGCGTCGGCGCCAGACTTAGGTTCGGCGACATTCCGTTCATGGATGGCGTGTTCGATCTGGTTGACTCCGGTATTGCGCCAGGCGGAACCCACCGAAATCTCAACAGCGCCGAAAAATACACCGCGTTTGCTGACGGGCTGTATGACAACGCTCCGATATTGCTGGCTGATGCCCAAACCTCTGGCGGTCTCTTGATCTCCGTCCAGTCGGACAAAGCGGCGGAGTTGTTGTCAGAGCTTGAGTCGTCTGGAGTTCAGACCCGTGCCGTGATCGGTGAAATAGTCGACCAGTCTGATCTCGACAGCGGCGTGCTAATAGACGTTTGGAAATAGTTGCCTCCAAACTCAGCACAACCGAATCAACCGAACAATTTAATCAAGGAACCTCGGACTGCGCCCAATAATATCATGCAACCGACAACACGACTCAAAATCTCCGAACTCGTCCTGAACTCCCTCAGCGAGTCTCAATCAAAGGGAGACTTGCCTGACACAGAAGTCGAGGACCCGGCCATCGAGAGGCCGAACAACATCGAAAACGGCGATTTCTCTTGCAGCCTTCCACTGAAACTGGCGAGGTCAATGCAGATGAATCCTCTAACCATCGCCGACAAGATTGCAGAGGGCATCCCCACAGACGAGGTTCTTAGTCGCGTCTGGACAGCGCGACCCGGTTTCATCAACTTCGCCCTGAACCCGCCCTGGCTTGCTCAACAGGTGGATGTCATCATTGACGCGGGCAAATCGTTCGGTCGGAGCGACTTCGGTCAAGACCAACGCGTACAGGTTGAATTTGTGAGCGTGAATCCCACCGGCCCGTTGCATGTTGGACACGTGCGAGGCGCCGTCATCGGCAGCGCGCTAGCGAATATCATGGATGCAGCAGGTTACGACGTTCAGCGAGAATACTACGTCAACGACGCGGGCAACCAGATGGAACTGTTCTACAAGTCCCTCTATGCCCGTTACCTCCAGCAGTTTGGCAAAGACGCCGAGATTCCTGAGAACGGATATCAGGGCGACTACATGATCGACTTGGCCGCAGACATCAAATCCGAGGACGGCGATAAGTATCTAAGCCTCGAAACCGAAGATGCCACACATCGGTTAGGTCAACGCGGCCTGAACCGGATGGTTGATGACATTCGTGAGAGGTTGGGCCGTATCGGAGTGAAGTACGACGAGTGGTTCAGCGAAGAATCGCTATTCGATTCGGGAACCTTCGACGAGGCGATTAAGATCATTAAGGACGCCGGATACTGGGAAGAGCGCGACGGGGCCAAGTGGTTCACTTCCTCGGCGCTCGGCGAGGACAAGGACAACGTCATAATCCGAAGCAATGGACAGCACACCTACTTCGCCTCTGACATTGCGTACCACTACGACAAATTCAACAATCGCAAATTCGACCGCGTGATCAATATCTGGGGAGCCGACCATCAGGGCCACGTGAACAGAATGAAAACGGCGGTCAAGGCTCTGGGATTCGACCCCGACCGATTGGATATGATGCTTTATCAGATGGTCAGCTTCAAGCGCGGGGACGAGTTGGTCCGCGCTTCCAAGCGGGCCGGCAACATCATCACTATCGACGAGCTTGTGGACGAAGTGGGGGTTGACGCCTGCCGATACTTCTTCCAATCCCGCGCCGCCGAGACCCAGATGGAGTTTGACCTCGAGTTGGCGAAAGAGCAATCCAACGAGAATCCTGTATTCTACATACAGTACGCCCACGCTCGCACGGCCCAGATTTTCAAGCTTGCTCAAGAGCGCGAGATCGAATTTTCGGACGCAGATTTGTCTCTACTGACCCATGAAGCGGAGCTTGCGCTAATCCGCAAGATGCTGGCGCTTCCAGAGCTGATCGAGACGATGGCTAAAACTCTGGAATCACACCATCTGCCCCACTACGCCCAGGAACTTGCCACCGCATTCCACTGGTTTTATCAGCAGTGTCGGGTTGTCTCCAACGTCGAGGGCGACGAGGAACTGACCAAGGCGCGTCTAAGATTGTGTCAGGCGGCAAAAAGCGTCGTTGCGAATTGCCTTGACCTCATGAGTATGTCTGCGCCGGAGCATATGTAGCTGGCAGGTTACGGCCTTTCAGATTCCAGGTTGCCTTGCCGCTTGTAGCGCTTGGTCTTTTCGACATAGATGTCCCGATAGTATTTGGATAGCTCTTTGTGTCGCTCCTCCACCTCCCCTCGCACGCGGCCCGGTGTCCCGTGGAGGATAGAGCCGTCTGGAATTTCCATGTTCTCCAGCACCATGCTCGCCGACGCTATAATGCAGTCTGCGCCTATTTCCACACCATCATTCACGGTTGCCCCGTTACCCAGAATGGTCCTGTCCCCGACGGACTTGGCGTGGCACAGCACTCGATGTCCGATCACGACGTCGTCACCGATCACCACATCGTCGTCACCGTGGACGACGGAGTTGTCCTGAACGCAGGTGTTTTTGCCGATTTTGATGCTCCCCATGTCCGCCCGAACCACAGACCCGGGCCACACACTGGAGCCTTCTCCGATTTCCACATCGCCAATTACATAGGCAAATTCGCTGATAAATGCTGTCGGGTGGATTTTTGGCGTCATGCCGTCTAGACTTCGTATCACGTCGATTTCCTCATTTAACCAGGTTTTCGGACATTGCACGTCGTGCGGTCATACTTTATTGCAACGACACGAATTTGGGAATACCAGTCAACAAATTGACCCGGCGTTACCGTTAGCCTTCAAAAATGCTAGTGTGAGATTGAAATGAGAACCTTTGATATGCGTTTTCACGTATTACAATAGGGGCAATCGATTTCAGGATCACCAGAATATGCGTGAAACCGGCCGAGACACGCGTCCGAAAAAATCACACCCCTGGACGAAACTTACAACATTAAAGTCACACTGCCTGAATTTAAAAATAGCAGATTCAGGGCCAGCCGATATGCTATTCGAACCGACATATCAAATACCAAGAGATGCCAAATTGTTGCAACTATCTGCCCTAAAATCTCGATTAATTCTTGTGGCTCTTCCCACTTTCGCCCTCCTTATCGCGGCCTGTTCGAGTTCGGAACCGGAGGCGCAGCCGACTATTGCGCCTGCGCCAACTGCCGTTCCGCCAACCGCGACCGCCACGGCAGTCCCGACGCCGGAGCCAACCATCACTCCGCTCCCTACGGCAACGCCTGTCCCGTCGCCAACTCCTGCGCCGACCGCCACGCCAGAGCCAACCCCTTCGCCCACACCGGCGTCACAATCTGCTGGCCTGTTCGAGTACAGCCGCGCCGTGCGGCTACTGGAGGTGCAGGAATTCGACCTCGCCATCGCTCAATTCGATCTGGTGATTCGTAAACTTCCAGACTTCTCCAGGGCTTTCCACGGACGGGGTCGGGCGTTCTTCGGTGACGAGCGGTATGAGTTGGCCTTGGAAGACTACGACAAGGCGATAGCACTGGAGCCTGAATTCCCTGGCGCTTATGTCGATCGAGGAATCCTTCACGAACAACAAGGGAATACCGAATCCGCTGTCGTCGATTGGAACATGGCAATCGAGTTTGCTGACCCGATCCGCCACTCGGGCCTGATATCTGCAGTCGAAAAACTGCTTGCCTCGGTCGAATTGTAATCCCATAACGTCAGATCGCAGATTGTTGTAACTCAAAACTCTCGGTATGTTCCGCGAAATGTTTCTGAAGATGCAACAAGCCTTGCTGTCGCCTCGCCGTTTTGATGAATTGCCGGTCGGTCGGCACGCCAATACTCTCTGCGAACCTCACTTCTGACCCGTATGGCGACAAGGCCTTCAACGACCGATACCCATTGAGATACAAAGCCCAGTTGCAGGTCTTCGCTAATAACTCCAAAGCTATGGAGATACGACAGCGCGACGTTGACGGTCATTTCTTGCGCCCTTATCCTGTCTATGGAGGGGCGCTCTTCCAGCGCTTCAATAACGCCGGATACATTCTGCTGAAGAATCGCTTTTTTGAATACCGCTGTGAGGCCAACGACGGTCGATCTCGCCAGGACCCGGGCGAATCCAAAAATCCTTTGGGCGGGATGATTGTTCGGACGCACCCTGAACAACGTCCATTCTTCAAATCTCAGCTTTCGCGATCTTCTCGACTTTCGGGCAAGTCGTTCCTGTTGCGATTTACGGGGGCTGCTCATCAACCCCGGCAACAACACAGAGGCAGACATCAGCGATGGTTCGATCACAGCAACTCGGGTTTCGTACGGTTCATTACGGTGTCGATGAAAAGTCATGTAAGGCGGCAAATTCGCCAGCAATCTGAAGGGTGTCTGATTTATCCGAAAACCCAAAGCCTCCATCAAAGCGCGTAGAGAACCTGGTCGGGATTTTCGCTAGCCGACAGTTCCAATTCAAACCCGTGACTTCTGGCGCTGAACCTCTTGTCGCCCATTGTGTCCAACATATTGCCAATATCTTCAATTCCTAGTCCCGAAATGCAATCGAAACTCAGATGGGGTTGGCCGCCGGATTCTAAAAGCGCAATTTCTGGAAATTTTGCCACTGGTGAGATCATCTCCGGCTGTTGAAAAGTGGCTCGATCCTTGCCGCCGTTGATCACGACATGCAGCACAACACTGTTGTAATTCGCATCAGCATGGTGGTTGTGCGAGTACCAGTCACGGGCCGCGAAGTGAAGCTCAATGTCGCCCACGATGGGTCGACCGTCGGAATTTTCAAGGACTGCGCCCTGAAAGTCAGGGTCGGCAGAGGTATTTTGCACTCCTGGATGCACAACGCGGTATCTGTATCCGTCTGGCGTCTCCAAAAACTCGCACAAGCGATGAGCGCGACCCCACAATTCGGCCAGCCTCGCCTCGCTGTCCACCGGATATCGCGATGTCCTCGTGGTGTTTGGGATTGGAGTCTCTCTGATGTTATTATTGTCGCAAACCTCTTTTAGCACATATTTTCTAATTCTGAACGTCACTGAGGCGAAGCATTGGCGACGATGGGAGGACGTCCATGCCGCTAAATCTGATGAACGACGCCACTAAGGGATAATTTAACAATCAAATTCCCTAACCCAAGGCGAACAAAAGTCGTAGAATGAAACAAACAATCCCCAGAATAATGGAGTCATGATGGCCACGGGAATCGGAGTCAACAACGTAACTATTGACGGTCAAAACATCCACATCGAATGGAACGACGGCCACAAGAGCGAATGGACAGCGACGTCGCTTCGGATTAGCTGTGGATGCGCGCAATGCGTCGAAGAGTGGAGCAGGCGGCAACTGCTGGACCCGGCGTCGGTCCCTCTGGACCTCAAGGCAGAGGACTACTTGATGGTTGGCCGATACGCCGTGCAGTTCTTATGGAGCGACGGACATTTCACGGGCATATTTCCCTTCGATGTGCTCCGCGACCTGTGCAATTGCGATGTGTGCAAGGCTGAACGCGAAGATGAATAATCTGCCGAAAGCTATGCTGATCGACCTCGATGACACCATCCTCGCCTACGACAAATTGGCGCGTCCGACCTGGTTGAGCGTATGCCAGAATCACGCAGAAACGCTTCCAGGCGTCACTCCAGAAGAGGTAGTCGAGGCCATTGATGAGTACCGAAAGTGGTACTGGTCAGACCCCACACGGCACCGGACGGCAAGGCTGAACCTGGGCAACGTGCGGGGTGACGTTGTTGAAGGCGGATTTAAACGTCTTGGAATCACGGTGCCAGGACTCGCGTTGAAGATGGGAAACGAGTACGCGGAGAAGCGCGAGCAGGCGGTGACCCCGTTTCCTGGCGCGATTGACGCCCTCGTGGCGCTGAAAGACCTGGGCATTCGCATGGCGATGGTCACCAACGGCAGCTCAGAAACCCAGCGGGCCAAAATCAGCCGGTGGGACCTGGAACCGTATTTCGAATACATCCTGGTTGAAGGCGAATTCGGAACCGGCAAACCCGACCCTGAAGTCTATCGGCACGCAATGACGACGTTGGACTCCGAACCTTCGAACACCTGGATGATCGGCGACAACCTCGAATGGGAAGTCGCCGCCCCTCAACGGATGGGCATCACCGGAGTTTGGCACGATTGGAAAGGCCGAGGCCTGCCGCAGGGCACGAAGATCAAACCCGATCGGATCATCAAGTCATTACAAGACCTGCTTCAACTGCCCTTGGAGTGATCGTACTCAGAACGTCAGAGACACCTTGAGAGCCCCGTCCTCGCGCGACGATGCCAGGTTGAACGCGTCCTGCACTCTCTCGATGGGATATTGGTGCGTCACGAACGGCTCCATGTCGATCTCGCCGTTCCTGATGAAGTCGGTGGCAATCTGGAAAGCCGGAAGCCCAGGTTCATCTTGAGCGCCGAACACCGTATGCAGGTCGAGCCTCTTGCGGAAGAACGTGTCCCAGTCGAACGGGATTGGCTCCATTGTGTCTGGCAATCCGAACACCGCGACCCTCCCAAGGGGTCTCACCAACTGCAACGACTGGTTGAATGTCGCTGTAGAGCCGACGGCCTCGACCACCAGGTCCGCCCCTTCGCCGTTCGTCAGGTCCATGATTGCGTCTGTAGCCTCCTGGCCAGTCACGTCGACTGCCTCGTCAACCCCCATACGAACGCCGTGGGCCAGACGCTCTTTGACTGGCTCAATTGCAATGATTCGATGAGCGCCGATGCGTCGGAGCATGAAGTCGTGAAACAGACCCACAGACCCCTGTCCCATTATCACAACCGTCTGCCCCACCAAAGACGGGAGTTTTCGCGTTCCAAATACGACAGTGCCCAATTGCTGGGCCATTAGGAGATGGGCCTGGGGAACGTCTGTGGGCAGTTTGAGCAAGAACTGCGGGTCGATCAACTGGTAGCCTGCGAAGGTCTTGGAACCCCAGATATTCGGCGCTGTTAGCACAAAGTCTCCAGCCCCAAAACCTGTGCCACCGCCGTCGAGCACCTCGCCAACACCCTCGTGACCTGGATACCCGTGAGGAAGAGGAAACTCATAGGCGTTCCAACCCATGTTGACGATATGCAGATCGCTGCCGCAAATAGACGCCAACGCTGTTTTGACCAATACTTTCCCCGGCTCTGGGTTTGGAATTTGAATCTCATCAACTCGGATAGTTCCTAGTGTCGTCGCCTGCGCAGCCAGCATCGTGGGCATATTGGGGATTCCTCCTGTCATTTTTTTCTGGAATTTTCGCCAGAAATCGGCGTCAAATCAAGAATTAGTAAGTTGCGCGCCCGCCTGAGATATCGAACACCGCGCCGGTGCTGAACGAGCACTCTTCAGAGGCCAGCCATGCGACTAATGCGGCGATCTCGCTTATCTCTCCGGTGCGTCCCAATGGGATGCGTTCCACCATATACGCGACTTGTTCGGGCGTGAACTCGTCCAGTATACGCGTTTGGACCACGGCGGGAGTGACGCAGTTGACCCGAACGCCTGTGCCGGAAAGCTCTTTGCCCACAGACTTTGTAAGTCCGATCACCGCAGCTTTGGTTGCCGAGTACGGAACCATGCGCGGGTTGCCTTCTTTGCCTGCGATTGACGCTATGTTGACGATGCGTCCGTAATCGCGCTCAAGCATGTGCGGTATGACAGTGTGTGAGAACGAGAACACCCCTCGGAGGTTTGTGCGATAGACACGATCCATCTCCTCGACTTCAAGCTCCCAGATGTTGCCATTGACGCCGCCGATGCCCGCGTTGTTAACCAAGATATCTATCCGGCCCCAGGTATCCAACGCTTGTTTGACTGCACGTTCGGCGGTGTCTGGCTCCGCTACGTCGCCCAGGGTCAGTTCGGTGGGCGTCCCGCGAGCGGCTAACTCGCTGGCCGCTTGCTCTCCCAACTCGCTGTCGAAGTCCACCATCACGACCTTTGCCCCTTCGCACCCTAATCGTTTGGCGATGCCATATCCGATTCCCGTTGCGCTGCCGGTCACAATCGCGACCTGATCGTCAAACCTAGCCATTCTGGCCTCCGAACATCGTTGAATTTGAATCACTTCTCAGTGGAGAAGGTTATCACAGGCATCACGGCCGCTGTCAGTCCCACACAATTTGCGGTTCAGGTTACACTCTTCAATGAAACATTCATTAGACGAATTGGAGGATCAATAATCATGCCACAGGCTTTCAATGCTCCAGGATTGCCAGAACCATTCGGAATATTCTCAGGCGCGGCATGGGAGCCTGAGGGCAAGGTGTTGCACATCTCAGGCTACGTCTCTCAGGATGCCGAAGGCAACCTCGTGGGCGTCGGCGATATCAAAGCTCAGACTCGGCAAGTGTTGAAGAACATCGACACCGTGCTTGCAAGCGTCGGCGCCAACGTTTCTGACATCGCTAGGGTGACAGTCTATATCACCGATATGACTATGCTCTCAGAAATTCACGAAGCACGGGCTGAATACTTTGAACGTCCCTACCCGGCCAGCACACTCGTCGAAGTTAGCCGCTTGGTGAGGCCAGAGTATCTGATCGAAATCGACGCGGTGGCGGTCGTGCCGTTCGACAGAGCAAAAGACCCATCCTGAACGTTAGAATCGTTGTTGACACAGCATCAGTGCAGCGGTCAGACTCAGATGGCCGCGTCCTGACACCAGTCGAATCGTTCAGTCTCTTTTGTGGGAGGATTCAGGTGGTTGAAAGTTCCGGAAGGCGCCACGGACGTTGTGGAAGCTTGAGATTCTTGGGCCGTGGCGCCCTTTGAGATCGCGTATGCGCCTGAGAAGAAGATCATGGCGAGCAACGCGGCCAATAAGATCGGGAAGATGATAGGCAGGTCTCGCGTCGCGGTGATTTCTCCAGGTTAACTTTGCGCTTTCAAGAACTCGTCCATGTGCTTGGGTAGCGGAACCTGCGCCCGATGCAACCTCGATTTTAATGCCGAGACCGTCACATCCAGAATTTCCGCCGTCTCAGAGTTCGACTAGCCTTCAACGTCGCGAAGCACAACGGTGGCTTGAAGGTCTTCAGGGAGCATCGCGATGCCCTCTTTGATCCTGGCGCCCAGCTCTGAATTGGTGGGGAATCGTTCGGGAGCATCGCTCCAGTCGGCGATCACAACATCATCGAGTCCGGTCCGGGTCAGAGTCCGGGCCTTTTTCTCCTTGCGAAGCTTCATGAGGGCGGCGTTCACTGTAATACGGTACAGCCACGTCGTCACTTTGGATTCGCCGCCGAAGCGCTCGTATGCGCGGTATGCAGATATGAAGGCGTCCTGAGACACGTCTTCCGCATCCTCAGGTTTGCCCATCATGCGATCGGCGACGTTGTAAACGAAGTCCAGAGTAGTTCTCGACGATATCGTCGAAACTGTTGATTTCCATCGGGTCTTCTCTGGCAGCCTATGCCAATATATTGCCCTGTGCGTAGCCTCTACGAGACGAATTCTTATCGCGGTTGGTGGACTCATCATATCGAGCCGAGCCTAGCTGATTCAAATTGGATCCAATTGTATATCAACAATAACGCAAAACTAAGGTTAGTTGACCGGTGCAACCTCATAAACTAAAGTAGCAGAGGCTACCCCGTTCAACTTAAGGTGGCTACTTGATCGTGGTTTCACAACTATTTGGAATATTCAATGGAATGCGCTCAGATGACGACTGCGACGAAGTTCGCGGCATGTCTTCTGATTATTTAGATGGCGAGTTGGGCCAATGTGGCGCTGCCACGGTCAGTAGACACATTTTGAAATGTGGACCTTGCGCCTCATTGTCAACACCCTGCACGCAACTGTGGGTCTTTTGCGGTCGACACCGAAAGAGAAGCCATCGCCTGATTTTAAGCAACGAATCCGGGAACAGGTCAATCGAGAGCGGGGCAATTGACCTGGCGCTTTTCCCTAGAACCTCTGCCGTTATTACGCCCGCGCCTATGAACGAACTTCCTGTCACAATTAATAAACCGCGCGCTCCACACGGCGAAGTTTTGGAACTCGTCGATCATGCGTTGAACACACACCATTTCTCTCTATGTTGAAAATCGCTGTTTGCGTCAAACAAGTCCCCGTGGTCTCAATGCTCAAATTTGACAACGAGACCCGCAGGATTGTGCGCGAGGGCGTCCCCAGCGAGGTTAACCCTTTCGATCTCCAGGCGGTGACCGCTTGCGTGATAATTAGAGAGTCAATGCCCGTCGAAATTGTGGTGGTGACGATGGGGCCACCACAGGCTCGAGAAGCGCTGGTCCAGTGCATGGCGTTGGGCGCAGATCGCGGAATTCACCTGAGCGATAGAGCGTTCGCAGGCTCTGACACGTTGGCCACGGCGCGTGCGCTGTCCTTGGCGTTGGCTCGCGAAGCTTTCGATATTATCTTCTGCGGAATTAACAGCGTCGATGCCGAAACAGGACAGGTTGGTCCGGAGTTAGCCGAAATGCTGAACCTGCCGCAGGTTACGGGCGTGTCCAGAATTGAGATTTCTGAGGCTGGCGACAGCGCCACGGTCACCAGGCTGAACGACGACGGGCATCAAGAAATTCTGTGTCCACTTCCCGCTGTGTTCACTGCCGCTGAAGGGATCGGCCCAGAAATTTACCCCAGCCGAGAGCAGATGGAAGCGGCAGAAGCCAAGCCAATCGAGACTCTGTCCGCCGTTGACATATCATCGGACACCGAACCACTGGGGGTGTCAGGCTCTCCGACGTGGGTCGGAGAAGTGTACTCGACCGAATCCACCAGAGACGGCGTAATCATCCGAGACCTTCCAGCGGATGAGGCCGTCGCCCAACTCATGGCCAGACTAGAATCCAGAGGCGTGTTCGGAGACCGCCGCGCTGACGAAGTTCCCAGCGATCCGCGCGACGTTCGCCAACCCGAAGGCGCCAACGGCGGAACTTGGATCGTCGCAGAGACCCTCAGAGGCCGAGTCAGGCCCGTCACGCTGGAATTGTTAGGCGAAGCGCAGAAATTCGCGAGCTGTGTTGGCTCCCGTGTCGAAGCCATGCTGATCGGACACGGCATCCGAGACCACGTTGGTGAACTCACCGCCTATGGCGCGGACTGTGTTCACCTCGCTGACGCCCCCAAACTTGAACACTACGACACAGAACTATACACCGGTATCTTGGCACGGGCCATCGAGGCCCATCACCCATATGCCGTGCTGATACCGTCCACTGTGAACGGGCGAGACCTGGCTGCGAGGGTGGCCGCACGATTGGGATTGGGCCTCACGGGCGATTGCATCGGGTTGGACACTGATCCCGAAGGCCGACTTGTCCAGTTGAAACCGGCCTTCGGAGGTAGCATTGTCGCTCCAATCTTGTCCAACACATCGCCGCAGATGGCAACAGTGCGCCCTGGCATATTGACGGCTTGCGAGCCGGACCGGTCAATCGAACCCCTCACCCAAGACCTGCCCATCAATGACTTGGGCGAAGCGAGAGTCACGATTCTGGAGTCCGTTTCAGACGAATCGCTAGAGGGCGTCGAACTCGAACACTCGCGCCGGGTGATTGGCGTGGGCAAAGGCATCGGCGGGCCCGAGAACTTGCCAATGGTCAGGTCATTGGCCGACGCTCTTGAAGCTTCCATCGGAGCCACACGTGAAGTAACGGACGCGGGTTGGTTGCCGAGGCAGGTCCAAATCGGGCTTTCAGGCAAGGCCATCGCTCCAGAACTGTATATCGCCGTTGCGATAAGAGGCCCGTTCAATCACACGGTTGGAATCCAGCGTTCTGGCACGATCGTTGCCATTAACAACAGCTCCCGGTCCCCCATCTTCCGGGCCGCGGATTTTGGCATCATTGGCGATTACGCCGAGGTCGTTCCAGCGCTTACCAAAGCCATCAAACAACGGATGTAATATAATATCGAGTAGATCATCTGAATTTTAACCACGGGAGGAATACGAACATGGCAGACGAACAAACGATCACACTTCGAGCTAATGGACCGTACATGGTTCAAGGCCCAGTAAAACTCATGGACGCCGACGGCCAGGAATACACGCTGGAGAACGAAATCTACATGCTGTGCCGCTGCGGGGAGTCGTCCAACAAGCCCTTTTGCGACGGCTCGCACCGAGAGGCCGGTTTCCAGGCTGAGAGCGAAGCTCGATAGCTCAGCAGCCAAGTCGATTTACATGAAGGCGGCCTTGATGGGGACCGCCTTTTTTGTTGTTGCCTCGGCGTCTTTGACCGCATAAACTGGCGTGCGAATATGAACACTTCTTCAACCCGTCCTACGCCAGCCTCTCAGGCTTCCGCGGCATGACTCTCTCCACATTAGACAGGTTGACAGAACGCCTAGTGAGTCGGTTGTTTTTCTACGGTTGGGCCATCGTGTCAATCACGTTTGCCACGGCCATGATAACTGCTGGGATCGGGGGCTACGGCCTGTCCTTCTTCATCATTCCCATGTCCGAGGAGTTTGGCATCTCCAGAATTGAGTTCTCGGCAATCTCCGCCTTTCGCCTGGCATTGCTTCCCGTCATGCCTCTGTTGGGATTCCTGGTCGACAAGAAGCATGGCCCGCGGCTGCTGATCACTATCGGCAGTATTATCGCCGGAGTGGCTCTTCTTTTGACATCCCGTGTGAGCAACATTTGGCAGTTCTACATTATCTATGGGGTCGTGTTCGGCATGGCAATGAACTCTATGGGGGGCATGCTGGTCGGGCCTGCAGTAATCTCCAAGTGGTTCATTCGCCTGCGAGGTAGGGCGATGGCAGTTGGGACAATGGGAATCTCAGCCGGCGGGTTCGTCATCGCTCCGTTGGCGGGCTGGGTCATAGGCCAATACGGATGGCGCGCTGGCTGGGTCGTTCTTGGATTAATATTGCTCGTGATCGTTGCTCCGATGGCGGCACTGCTCATGCGGCGCAGTCCTGAAGACGCGGGAATGCAACCGGATGGAGACCCGGCGCCGGTTGACTCTCAACATGCCGCCGCGGCCAAATCAGAGTATTCGTTCACGCTCAAACAGGCTCTTAGGACTCGCTCCTTATGGCTCATGGTAGGCATCCAATCTGTGATGTTGGTGTCGTTGTCCCCCGTTTTGTTCCATCAAGTGGCCTACGTGCAGGACAAAGGGTTTGATCTTGGAATCGCAACCACGCTGGCAACAACATTAGCCTTCTTCGCCATCGTCGCCAAGCTTCCTTGGGGGTATTTGTCTGAAAGAGTCCACGTCCGGTGGGTTATGGCGGTTTGCCTTACAACTTCGGGATTGTCGTTGTTCATAATCGTCTTGGCCGATAACTTGTGGATGCTGTACGTATACGCGGCCTTGCACGGGTTGACTATGGGAGGCGTGCCGACGGTAATGAACGTCGCATGGGCAGTTTATTTCGGACGCCGTCACATCGGGGCAATCCGAGGCGTCGTAACGCCGGTGGGCAGCATCGCAGGAGCGTTCAGTCCGATATACGCAGGCTGGGCGTGGTCGACCGACACGAATTATGACACGCCGTTTACGATGTTCGCCGTCTTGTGGATCATTGGAGGCGTTCTCGCGCTGGTTGCAGCAACGCCGAAGATTCCGAGGTCATCGGCAGTCGGGCTTGAGCGACAAGGCTCGGCATCCGCCTAGCAACGCTCAGCATTCGGTTCATTGTTTCAGGCGATAACCTTCCCGCGCAATAACTTCTTGAGGTATGCGGAGTTGAGCGCTATGATAATCTGGTAGCCGCTGAACAGCGGTGCTCCTTTTGAAAAATCTTCCCCAGGTTTTTCAACGCTCCGCGGTAGCTCAGTGGTAGAGCAATCGGCTGTTAACCGATCGGTCGTAGGTTCGAATCCTACCCGCGGAGCCAGTTCCTAGCTAGATTAGCTACAGGATGTTTTCCTCTGCCCCTCAGAAAAAAGGAGGGGTTTTCTTGTTCAGAGCGGATAGCTACTCAGAACTGTTTCATGGATTTAAGCTTGCTTTGGAGGTGTCTGGTCTTAGGCCAAGCGCCATAAAGCACTACACTACTGATGGGAGGAAATTCTTAGAATATTATCCGGATGTGTCCCCACCCGAAATCACTTCTATCCATATCAGGCAATATCTAGCCCTTCTCAAGAAGAAGATATCGGCTAAGACCGTCTATGAGGTGCAGTTAGCCCTACCTAAATTCTTCCGATTTCTAGTCGA
>DCAW01000145.1:7183-21042 GCA_002313895.1 Dehalococcoidia bacterium UBA1123 | reverse complement strand
CGATCCTATGAAATAGTATAATCAATCAGTTTGTCATTCTGAATCGCAACGAAGAATCTAGTGTCAGTAAGGCAACGGTCGTAGCGACAACACCAGATGCTTCACTCCGTTCAGCATGACAGGCGGATTTTGATAAACGGAGGCACACCTATGGTAGCGGGAGGAACTTTAAGCCTGATCCTGATCGGAGTGTTCCTGGTGTTTTCAGCATTCTTCTCCAGTTCGGAGGCGGCGTTTCTGTCCCTCCAGCGCACGAGAATCGCCTATCTGGTCAGCACTGGAATACCCGGCGCCAAGCGTGTTGCCGACATGATCAGCCAGCCTGAGCGTCTGCTGTCCACCATCCTGCTTGGCAACAACCTGATGAACGTAGCGTTCACTTCAGTGGTCACAGTGTCAGCAATCGAGTTCGTGGGCGAGAGCAATCGGGGTCAGGGAGTGGCGATTGCCACGGCTATCAGCACAGTGGCATTGCTGTTGGCCGGCGAGATCGTGCCGAAGACCATCGCCGTCCGAAACTCCGAGCGCGTGGCCTTCATATACGCCCGACCTCTGAAGTGGACCGAGTATCTTCTGCTGCCCTTCGTCGTGTTCCTCCAGTGGATCACGCGCGGATTGAATGCCGTGCTGGGCGGGTCAGAACCAGAAAGCTCTATAACCGAGGGCGAATTTCGATCTCTCATCGACATCGGCGAGTCCGAAGGGACCTTCGAGCCATCCGAGGCTGAGATGCTGGAAAAAGTGTTCCAGTTCGGCGACCGTCATGTGCGGGAGGTGATGACTCCCAGGATCGAGATGGTGTCCATCCACGAGGGCGGCAACTTCCGCGAATTTCTGGACATCTACGCCAAGAACACCCACACGCGATTCCCCGTTTTCACCGACACCGTGGACGACATCACAGGCGTCATTTCGGCTAAAGATCTGCTGAACAAGATGGCGAACGAAGGTGTCGATTACGACGCTTCCGCAACCGACGTCCAGCGGGAGGCCTATTTCGTTCCTGAGACCAAGCGCGTCTCGGAGCTGTTCGACGAGCTTCGACAGTCCGGCCACCAGATGGCCATCGTCATAGACGAGTTCGGCGGCGTGGCTGGTCTGGTCACGCTCAAACGCCTTCTTGAGGTGGTGGTCGGCCCCGTGGGCGAGGAAGGCGAAGCGCCAGAAGAGGAGTTCCGTGCCATCGACGAGAACACCTTCCACGTCGAAGGTGGCATGAGCATCCAAGAGGCAAATCAGGAGTTGGAGATCGAGCTTCCAGAGGGCGAGTTCGAGACCATCGCAGGTTTCGTCCTGGAGACTCTCGGCCACATTCCGGCGCTGAACGAGGAGTTCGAGCACGAAAACCTGAAATTCGAGATAATCGACATGCAGGGTCTCAGAATTGAAGAGATAAAGATAACGAAATCAGAGACCCGAGAAGGTGGGGAATCCGGTGAATTTGATACTGGTCAGGCACGGTGAGACAGAGTTCAATCGGCAGAGGCTCATTCTTGGTCGCGGCCCCGAACCATTGAACGCCACAGGACAGGCCCAGGCGTTGGCGGCAGCAGTCGCGGTCTCCCGAAACGCGCCCTTCGTTCTGTACTCCAGCCCGATTGTCCGGACCATACAGACCGCCGAGGCCATCGCGTCTGAGTGTTCGGTTGCCTTCACTCCGATGCCGGGCCTTGAAGAGATCGACGCCGGAGACCTCGAAGGCCTGACCGGATCGCAACTGCAAGAGCAATACCCCGATGTCATGCGAGGCTGGAGAAACGACCCTGCATCCGCAAAGATGCCCAACGGCGAGTCCTTAGGCGATGTCCAGAATCGAACATGGGCCGTGATCGATGACATCGCGCAGCGTCACGAAGATGACACCGTGGTCGTCGTGACTCACAACTTCCCCATTCAGGCAATCCTATGCGAGGCTCTGGGCATGCCGCTGAATAACTTCCGCCAACTGCGCGTTGATCTCGGCTCCATAACTCAGATGGATGTGCGAGACTCGGTGTTCACGATGCTGTCAATGAACGAGACTTGGCACCTTTGAGCCGGCTGTCAGATTTCAGCCGTCAGCAATCAGAGAATCGCCATTCTGAGCCCGCGGGCGAAGAATCTCGTGTCAGTAGCCAGCCGTGGGTCAGATTCGACCAGATGCTTCGCTCTCGCTCAGCATGGCGAATGCCGTTCTAAGATGTCGGGGCCAACAGACGTGACATCGGGATGTAACAGGACGATAATTGTCTCACTATGTCCCAGTCAAAGATCAGATATAAAGTACAGAGAGAGACGCGTAACGTTCTGAGGCGGGTCAGTATGACAACTGGCTCCCGACTTGTGGTGGCGGTGTCCGGTGGGCAGGATTCTCTGGCCCTGCTCTATGCCCTCCACGACCTGGCGGCAGAGTTCGGATTTGAACTACACGGCGCTCATGTCAACCACAGCCTGCGAGGCGCCGATTCTGAAGCCGACGCCGCTTTCGTGGGACAGACGTTCCAAAGTCTGGACATCCCTTATACAGTTGAACAAGCTGATGTGTCCGCATTCCGTGAAACTCAGAAAATCTCTCTGGAGGACGCCGCACGACAGTTGAGGTACGATTTCTTCGCTCGTGTTGTCGAACAACAGGGAGCTGATTTCGTGGCCCTGGGCCACACTTCCGACGATCAGGCGGAAACTGTGCTTTTGCGCGTGATTCGCGGCGCCGGGTTGGCGGGACTCCGAGGAATGGATTTCCTGTCCGACGCAGAGTTTTCCGGGGTGAGAATGAAGTTGCTTCGTCCACTGCTGGGTGTCTCTCGGTTGGAGACTGCTGAGTTCTGCCGAACGCTAGGACTACAACCTCGGCTGGATGAATCCAACCTATCCACCGAGTTCAGCCGAAACCGGGTCAGATTGGAGATTTTACCCCAAATGGAAGCCATCAACCCGGCTGTCAAAGATTCGCTGGTCCGGCTGTCCCATTCAATGGCCCGTGATTATCCATATTTGGAGAGTCAGGTCGATAGAGTGGAGGAGTCTGTAATCACAGTTCGACCTGAGATGGTCGAGATTGATAGAGCCGCCTTCACCGATCTGGCTCCGGCGATACAACATCACCTCATCCGTCGAGCGGTCCTGCTGGCGAAACGCGATCTGATAGACCTAACTCAGAGCCACGTCGAAGAGATGGTCCGATTGATGCTTGGTCAACCTGGAAAATTTCTGAATCTGCCAGGCGGCTTCCAGTTTTTGGTCTCATACGATAGCGGATTCATCAGTTTGAATGGCCAGGCGCCATGTCCTCTGCCCACACTAACTGGACAAACAAGACTCCAGACGACCGGTGAAACCTCGGTTGGCAGCTGGCAGGTCAAGATTGGCATCGTCGAACACAGGGGGGCCGAGTATCCGCCAAGTCCTAAAACGCGCGCCACAGATTCGCGACTGAAATTTGCGGCGTACCTGGCGGCCACAGGTGATGAATTGGTTGTTCGGACGAGACAACCCGGCGACCGCTTTCAGCCTCTGGGAATGTCTGGAACGAAGAAACTGAAAGACTTTATGGTGGATGAGAAGATTCCCCGTCACTGGCGCGACAGCGTTCCCCTGGTGGCGACGCCAAAGGGCATCGCCTGGGTCGTGGGCTGGCGAATCGCGGACTGGGCGCGGACGCCAGACGACGCCATTCAAGTTACGAAAATCGAGTTCAGGCTCGACGCTACATAACGCGGTCAAGCCTCGGATTCATCGTGACACCCGGAGTGCGTCCTCTCTTGGCCATCGGCCTGCCATCGACCTCGTGTATGTCGGCGGTGAAGTCGTTGGGCGGCTTGGACGATATGTAGCTTCCCACGGCGAACCCCGCAACCGGAGCGCCAGACTGCAGGAACTGTCGAATCCTGTCCGGGGTGAATCCGCCGCTGACGAAAATCTCAACGTGACGGAATCCGGCCAGGTCAAGCCTCGCCCGGACCTCCTTGACCAGATCAGATGTGACGCCACCTCGCTCTGCTGGAGTGTCCAACCTGACGCCCCTCAAGCGCTCTCGCAACGCCTGAGAAACGTTCAGAGCCTCCTCAGCCTCATCATTAAAGGTGTCAACAAGGGCGATGCGTGGCACCTCCTGGGGCATGTGACGGTCGAAGGATTGAATCGCTTTCACCGCGTCACCCATAATCAGTGGGAGGGCATGTGGCATGTTGCCGCTGGGCGTGACGCCAGCCAGCCGAGCGCCCATGACGGTTGAGCAGGACGCGCACCCGCCAATCACGGCGGAATAGTCGATATTTGCCGAAACGTTGGGATGAACGTGCCTGGCGGCAGAAGCGACCACAGGAACTCCCTGGGCGGCCTCGACACACTCACGGGCCGCCGTCGCCCAGCCAGTGCATGACGCCAAGACGCCGCATATAGTCGTCTCGTACAGGCCAAAGGAGCTATACGGAGCTTTGATACGCAGGGCAACCTCTCCGGCCTCCAGAACCTCGCCCTCCTCCAACGCCCAGACCTCACTTCCCGTCTCAGGCAACACCTTGGCAAGAAGAGCGCGCACCTCCCGTATCCCGCAGAACACTCCATCGCTTCGAGGGAAAAATTCCATAGTGACAGTGGGGTTGATGCTCTCATTGCGAAGGATGGTGAGGGTGCGCTGAAGATAAACGTCAGCGGTGTCACCAACGAGAATGGAAGGGCGAATGTCGAAAGGTGTGTTTACCATTAATTATTACCAGCCATAAAAATTTTGTGTTGACTGCCTTAGATGCTATCAAAAGTGAACACTGCATGGGACAGGGGCTTACTGACCCTTACGCCACTCTCCAATCTGTTTGGTGTGTTCCTCATAGTGGCTAATCTCGAAATTGATTCGCTCTATGGCGCGCTGATCAAACTTTTTTTCAGGGGAAGCTTCAAGAGCCTCGTGAAAATTTTGGAAGGAGACTAACAGGTCGTTGACTACTTCAGACGGTGAACATGGGCGTTTCTTAGCAACAAATTTCTCGTTCCAGGCATCAAATATTTCTACGCCGGACCCAATCCTGACTGGAGAATCGCCTCTTGCAACACGCTCCAGTGATTCGCCCATGACCTCGTTCCAACCTGTGACATGAGCAATGATGTCCTTCAGGCTCCACTTATCGAAATCTTGTCGCAGCATTTGCGTTTCAGTGATGCCAGCGAAAGTTTCGTTGAAAGCGGCAAAGACATCATGAAGTTGATTCGAGATTTCCGCCTCGGAAGTCATGGAATCTTTCCGCTAAGCCAAACGCTTAGGACGGCGCAAGACTTGTCAACTTCGCCCCCAATATCTTCTCCATGTGATCGAGGGCGTGCCGGTGGGCGTCTGGATCGAATGACGCCACGCAGTCTATTGGGACTTCTACTGCATAGTCTCGGTTGCGGGCATCGGCGGTGGTGTGCATCACGCAGATGTCTGTGCAGACCCCCACCAGTATTATCTTCTCTGGATTCAAGGTTTTCAATCGTTTTTCCAGGTCCGTCTCGTAAAAAGCGCTGTACCGACGTTTTCGGAGCGTGACGGTCACGTAGTCCGCCAACTCTGGGATTACTTCACACTCCTCGGTCCCTCGGACGCAATGCACGGGGAACATCTCGAACTCCAGGTCATCGGGGTGGTGGGTGTCGGCAATGAAGATGATGCTGGAGCCTGCAGCCTGTTCGCTCTCGATCAGTCGCTTGATGTTGGGGATTATTTGACGGGCTTCATCGCCACAGTACAGGTTCTTCCCCGGTTCCATGAAGCCGATGAGCATGTCCACAACAAGCACCACGTTGCTCATAACTACCCCTTACTTTTGAGTTCGACCACGGGTTGTATGGATTCGTAATGTTACCGTGATGGGCGTCAAATCCGCAAGCGCGTGAGAAGGTCGGCAGGAAGGTTTAACGGTTTCGAGCTATCTCGCGGGACGCCTGCCTCAATCCTCCGAAACGCAGTCGAAGCAGACCCTTTATGTCTTCCCATGCGGTGCTGATAATTTTCACTCGGCTGTCAGGGTCGTCGGTCCACTTCACGGGGATTTCCTTTATTCGGTAGCCGTTCTTCTCGGCGATGAGCAGCATTTCAGTGTCGAAGAACCAACCGTTGTCCACAACCAGCGGCGCGACGTCATCTGCCGCTCGACGGCTCACGGCCTTGAATCCGCACTGGGCGTCCTGAAATCCAGCAAGGAACATGGCTCGAAATATGAGGCTGTATGAACGGGATATCAACTCTCGTTTGAATGAGCGTCCCATCACCTGCGCGCCTCGCTTGAGACGCGAGCCAATGGCAATGTCGTAACCTTCGCCATCAACAGCGGCTATGGTCTGGGGCAGGGCGGACAGGTCCGTGGACAAATCCACGTCCATATAGGCGACGATGTCGGCGTTGCTCTCGGCCCACGCCCGCTTCAGAGCGCGGCCCCGACCCCTCTGTTCCAATCGGACATGCCTCACTCTGGAGTCTTGTTCTGAAAGGCTCTGACATATCGAGGGAGTAGCGTCGGTGGAGCCGTTATCGGCAACAACGACGGCCCATTCATAGTCGTTTAGATTGTTCGAAAGGAACGCGGCCAACGCATTCACGCTATCGGCGAGGGCGCGCGCCTCGTTCAGCACAGGGATTACCACGTCCAGCGTCTTCTTCATTCAGCGAGACTCACTCTGACGAACATCAGTTCCGGACACCTCTTAGTGGCGGAAGTGGCGGGTGCCGGTCAGGACCATCGCGATGCCCAGACGATTCGCGGCCTCGACCGATTCCTCGTCGCGTATGGAGCCTCCCGGCTGGGCGATAGCGATGATACCACCCTCGGCGGCCATCTCGACGCTGTCACCGAATGGGAAATAGGCGTCGGAGGCCATCACGCTGCCCTTGGCCTTGTCTCCGGCGATCCGCAGGGACAGATGAACGCTGACCACTCGATTGGGCTGTCCTGCGCCCATCCCCACCATCGTGTTGTTCTTCGCCAGCACGATGGTGTTGGACTTGATATGTTTGCACGCTCGCCACGCGAAGGCGAGGTCTCGAAACTCATCGTCGGTGGGCGGACGTTCGGTGGCGACGTTCCAATTTGTTGTGTCTTCCTCCAGAGTGTCGGCAGTCTGGACCAGCACGCCACCGGACACGGTTCGGACGTCCAGCCCTTCGGTTGGCCCCTTGGCAAGCGTAATCTCCAGAATACGGGTTCTGCGCCTGCGTTTGAGAATCTCCAACGCTTCAGGCTCGAATCCTGGAGCGATAATCTGATCGTACAACACTCCCCGCATCGCCTCGGCAGTCGCGACGGTCACGGTCCGGTTGAACCCGACGATGCCGCCGTAAGCCGAGACCGAATCTCCTTCGAAGGCCTGCTGATATGCCACAGCCTGATCAGGGTGCACCGACAGCCCGCAAGGGTTGGTGTGCTTGATAACGGCGACAGCGTTTTCCGAGAAGTCAGACACCACCCTCCAGGCGGCATCGGCATCCAGAATGTTAGTGAACGACATCTCCAGCCCGTGGAGTCGTTTGGCGTCCACGACACCTCCTGCGGACAGGGCCGTGGAGTACAGCGTCGCCTGTTGGTGGGGGTTCTCTCCATACCGCAGGTCCTGAACTCGATTGAATCCCAGCGTGAACTCGTCCCAGGAGGTCTTGGTCTCCTCGCCGCTGAGGTATCGGGAGATGGCGGTGTCGTAAAGAGCGACATGCTGGAAGGCCTTGCGAGCCAGCTCCTTGCGCTCCTCCAATGTGACCTCAACGCCATCAGACAGGCGCTCGCCAATCCACTCGTAGTCAGACGGATCGACGACCACCAAAACGTCCTGGAAGTTCTTGGCGGCGCCACGGATCATGGTCGGGCCGCCTATGTCGATGTTCTCCAGCGCGTCGTCAAGCGTCACATCGGGTTTGCTGACCGTCTCCACGAATGGATAGAGATTGACGGCGACGATATCGATGGTTCCGGTCTCGTTATCGGCAAGCTGGGCCATATGGCTCTCGTTGTTTCGACGGGCCAAAATTCCAGCGTGGACTGTGGGATGGAGTGTCTTGACCCGCCCATCCAGAATTTCAGGCGAGCCAGTCAGGTCCGAGACCTGCTGAACGTCCAAACCTCCATTCTGGAGGTCTAGGGCTGTGCCGCCGGTGCTAACGAGGTTGTAACCTCCGGCCTTGAGACGTCGGGCAAAGTCCACCAGTCCGGTCTTGTCATAGGCGCTTAGGAGGGCTAGTTTCACGGTTTTTGGCTCCAGAGAATCGTTATCGACTTGTAGGTGTTTCATAAATCATACCAAGCAAACGACCTACGATTGAAGCACAACCTGCTCATCCCCAGAGCTAGAGAACACCTCGCCAACAATCATCGAGTCCGGAACAAGATTCACCACAGCATCCACTTCTGATGGGTCGCAGACCAGAACCATGCCGAGGCCCATGTTGAACACGCGGTACATCTCGTCTCGGGGAATGCCGCCGTCTTCCTGAATAGTGTTGAAGATGGGCGGGAACGGCCATGCTCTGGTGTCGAAACGGGCGGTCACGTCGTCAGGCAGCATCCGTGGGACGTTCTCGATTAGCCCTCCGCCCGTTATGTGGGCGATGCCCTTGACGCGAGAGAACACCGGAGCCAGAGCGTCGAGATACGGAGGATGGGGACGCAGAAGAGCGTCGCCCAGGGTTTCGCCAAGCTCCGGGCGATGCTCCCGCAGGGGAGCCGGGTCTGTGTCCAGTCCATACACGTGACGCACCAGCGAGTAACCGTTGGTGTGCAGTCCGTTGGAAGGAACGCCGATCAGCACATCGCCGTGGCTGATTGTCGTCGGATCAATCATCTCCGACTTCTCAACGACGCCAACCACGAAGCCCGACACGTCGAAGTTGCCCTCGGCGAACACTCCGGGCATCTCCGCTGTTTCTCCGCCTATCAGGGCGCAGTTGACCTCTTGGCACGCCTGCGCCATGCCTCCAAGCAGTTCCTCTACCACGTCAGGACGCAAACTGCTCATGTTGATGTAGTCGAGAAAGAATATCGGCCTTGCGCCGCAGACGATCACGTCGTTGATGCAGGCGTTCACAAGGTCGGCCCCGATGGTGTCGTAGCGTTCCATCATGACCGCAAGACGGAGTTTGGTGCCTACAGGGTCGGTGCTGGAGACCAAAATCGGCTCTCTGTGCCCAGAAAACTGATACATGGCCCCGAAAGCTCCGACTCCCGCCAGCACCTGAGGACCGTGGGTCGGAGTCACAATGTCTCGAATACGGCGCTTCAGATTCTGCGAGGCCTCCAGGTCCACGCCTGCTTGTTTATAAGTTCCTTCTGTCATTATTTTCCAATCTTAGTCATATGAAGTTATTTGCCGACGCCACAAAGGGAGGGTTTGAAACCCTCCCTACTATTCCATACACTAACTCCTCAGCGGCTCGAAAAATATTCTCGAAGAAATCTGGAGAAAATTCAGTCCATTTGAGAAAGTTCGTCTAGGTCGATCTTTCCAGAGGCAATGTCCTTGATAGTCTCTGAGTACAAAATGTGTTCCTGCGCCAGCACCCGCTCGGCCAGAGATTCAGGGGCGTCGTCCTCTAGAATCGGAACCTCAAGCTGAGAGACCACCGGTCCGTGATCGTACTTTTCGTCCACAATATGGATGCTCACACCTGAAACCGTCTCGCCCGCATCCAGAACCGCCTGGTGGACCCGAAGACCGTACATCCCCTGACCTCCAAACTTGGGAAGCAGAGCAGGATGGACGTTCAGAACTCGGCGCCGGTAACGGTCCAGCGTGCGATGGCCCAGTTTTTTCATGTAACCGGCCAGCGCGACCAACTCGACGCCATGATCTACCAGAGTTGAGGTGATAGCAACGTCGAGATCATCGGGTTTAATATGAGTTTTACTGCTCAAGTGGAAGCAGGGGATGCCCTCTCGCCGCGCCCTCTCCATAGCGGTGGCCTTGGAGTTATTGCAGATGACCACTCGCACTTCGGCATCAATTTGCCCTGATTTGCAGGAGTCGATGATCGTTTGGAGGTTTGTGCCTCCGTGGGAGGACAGAACGCCGATGGCTAGTTTCTTACTGGACACTTTATACCATGGGAATATGGGAATAGCGGTCAGTTAGAAGAACTAATCGGCGGTGGCCTGGACTTCCATGACCAGTTTGTCCATCTCCAACTGAACGGGGATTGGATACTCGCCGGTGAAACAACCCATGCAGAAGTTCTCTTTGGCGCTGCCCACCGACCGGACCAGACCGTCAATGCTCAGGTATCCCAGCGAGTCGGCGTCCACGAATTCCCGGATGTCCTCCACGGACTTGTCTGAGGCGATCAGTTCCTTCTTAGTGGCCATGTCCACGCCGAAGTGGCATGTGGAGATGATTGGCGGGGCGCAGATACGAAGATGTATCTCCTTCGCGCCGCCTCTGCGGAGCAGTTCCACGACATGGGGAGTGGTGGTTCCCCTGACGATGCTGTCGTCCACGACGATCAGACGTTTGCCCTTGATAAGCTCTGGCAGTGGATTCAGCTTTCGTCGAACGCCCAACTCTCGGAACCGCTGGTCTGGTTGGATGAAGGTGCGCCCGACGTAGCGATTCTTCACCAGTCCTTCGCCAAAGGGGATGCCGGATTCCTGAGAGTATCCGACTGCGGCGGCGGTGGCGGAGTCTGGAACGCCGATTACCATATCGGCCTCAACAGGGTACTCTTTGGCAAGCTCGGCGCCCATCTTCATTCGATCGCTGTAGAGCAGCCTTCCATTCATAATGCTATCTGGGCGGGCGAAGTAGATATTCTCAAAAACACAACTAGCTCGCTTGACGCTCTGGCTGCTGCGGTAGATGGTCCTGAAACCGTCAGCGTCAACTATGACCGCTTCGCCTGGCTCAATTTCCCGAATGTAAGTCGCGCCAACATGGTCCAGAGCGCAGGACTCGGATGCTATAACCCAGCCTCCGTTCAGCTTCCCGATACACAGAGGCCTGACGCCCAGGGGGTCTCGAATGCCGATCACCGCGTCCTTGGTCAGAACCGTCAGTGAGTATGCGCCCCGCAGTTTTCGCATGATGTAGGCGATTCGATCCGGCCAGTTGTCCGAAGGGGCATGGGACAGAAGTTGGGCGATGATCTCTGAGTCGTTGGAGCCTTTGAATTGGCAACCCAGGATTTCCAGTTCGGCTCGCAAATCCAGTGCGTTAATGACATTGCCATTGTGGGCGAGAGCAAGCTCGACATTGGGGCCTTGAGAGACGATGGGTTGGGCGTTTGAGATGTGGCTGGAGCCGGTGGTGGAGTAACGGGTGTGGCCGATTGCGATGTGGCCGGGGAGGTCTGTGAGGTGGTCTTCCTGGAAGGCCTGGCTGACCAGGCCCATGGAGGTGCGCATTCGGATTCGCTCACCGTCCGCAGTAGCTATTCCGGCGCTCTCCTGCCCTCGATGCTGGAGGGCAAAGATGCCGAAGAATGCCACACGGGCGACGTCTTCGCCTTTGGAATACACCCCTACCACGCCGCAAGCCTCTTTCATAGAGTCTGCGTCCATATAGGCCGAGGTTTCCTGGTCCCGATGAGTGTTAGAACTGATCAGATTACGCTCCACGACATCTGCCGAGGGGTTGGCCCGCTGATCCAAAACCTGTCTAAGAACCTTTTCCATTGTAGCACCTGGGCGGGTGACACAAAGGCATTATACGAAAGCCGCATGGCGCGGGTCAACGTGCCAGCACGGGAATTTTCGGCGGTTCCACGGAGTTTCGGTGAAGTCCAATATTGACCGCCTGGGAAAATTGAAAGAATTTGATTCGCCCAACAATTGAGAATTCGAAATTCTAGCATAGCCATACACATCTGAGTAAGTTTTGACGGCATAAATTATGCAACGTGAATAGGCCAACCTTGCAACTGCTTGAGAGTATGTGTCACTAACATAAACGCCGGAGCCATATGAGGCTCCGGCGTTTAGAGGTCTGAGTAGCGGTCTTTTGTTTAACCAGCAATGAATGTCTCGTTGTGTTCTCCGTTGACCTTCACTGTGTAGGTCTCGCCTTCTAGAAAATCGTTGCCCAGGGAAATCTCTGTCACCACCACCGGCAGGTCTTCGGTACAGATCATCGGGCTGTTGGGGGGATGATTTCCAGGTGTATGACCTCGATCTCGATGTAGTTTCCGCCGCGATGGTTGACGGTGTAGCCGTCCAATTTGGAGCAACTGCTGCCCAGAGGAAGCCTGGACGCTACCGTCAGGACATACTCTTTGTTCTCGGCTTAGGCGATTTCGATCTTCTCGATGGGGGACAGCTTCTTGAGCGTCATGGGCGCTTCAGGGGCCTGGGCCATGAAAGAGGCGGCCAGCTCGCCGTTGATGGTCACGTTGTAGGTCTCGCCAGCGTTGAAGTCGTCGCCGAGGTTGACACTGCTCTCGTTGTAGCCGTAAATCATGGTGCAGGGCATAAACACGTCGGGGCCGGGGACCAGGTTAGTCACTGTGACGTTGATTTCGTTGCCGTCGCGGGCCATCTCGGCTTCGTTGAACTTGGCGCATCCACTGGGCAAGCTGGATGTGACGACCAGGACGTATTCATTATTCTCGGACCTCACGACTTCGACCTTCTCGATGGGCGCGGAGGCTTCCACCATGTCAGAAAGCTCTTGAGGTTCTGTCGTGGGCGGGACCGGCATCGGCTCGGGATTTGCGACCATCTCAAGAACCATATCCACATGCTCAGGGTTGCCGCGGGTCAGCACCGCATAGCGGGAGGTGTTGAGGAACATCAACCGTCCCTGGTCCGTGATTCTGGCTGAGATCGCGTATGAGAAACGCTCGTGGATGTCTGCGGGATTATACTCAATCTCGAACTTGGCAAGAAGCTGTCCAGGGTTCTCGATGATCTGTTCTCCCTGGGTGATTGCGGCGGCGGCGGCTCTGGATACGTCGATCAGCTTGATTTCTATAATTGCGCCTGAGCTTAGGGCTATTCTCTCGCGGTAGGCCATCGACCCTGAGACGATTGCGGTCTCGACTGCTTCGTCGGCGTCTACATTATTATCGATGTTTACCGGAGGCAACGGCGACATGGGCAGGGTCTCGACGGCGATTCCTTCTGGAGACTGTAGCGGCGTCACTGGCAGGGTCTGGCTAGTGGATTCGTTGGGGAGGTCGCTAGGCGCTGGGCTGGCCAGGGCGCTCTGATAGGCGACTGCTCCGAGCATCAGGAGTCCGGCGGCTATGAAGACTGCGTTTTGATCGTGCTGTTCATTTTCTTGCCCTCTGGCGTGTTTATCAAGTTTTGCGATGGTTTGAAGGCCCTTCAATTAAACAGACGATTGTTGCCTCTGATTTTTTCCATCGAATTCGACCGATTTTCGGGGCGAGTGCATGAGGATTGTGTGAAGAGAAACCCTGCATCGGTAGTTTGCTCTGAGCGCTGCAAGGCAATATAATCGGCCCCATAATCTGGCGGATGTGGATTCCTCAGTCACGATGGCCAGTCCCGAAAGGATTGTCATGCGAGTTATGGTCACCGGCGGCACCGGTTTCGTCGGCCCCCACACAGTCCAACATCTGGTCAATGACGGCCATGAAGTTCACCTGCTGGTGCGCTCATCGGACCGCATCGCTCCGGCGCTTGAGCCTCTGGGAGTTGAAGGCGTTACCCACACCGTAGGAGAAGTGACCGACGCAAAGTCTGTCGACGCCGCGATGGAAAGATGCGACTCTGTTGTTTACGCGGCATCGGTTTACACCGTATACAAGCGTCAAGACGCAGTGATTCGCAGGGTCAACGTCCCCGGACCGGAGATCGTTCTTGGAGCAGCCCATTATCTGGGACTGGACCCGATTGTCCACGTTTCTAGCATCGTCGCGCTATTCCCTCCTGAAGGACAGACACTAACCGTCCAATCTCCTGTCAAAA
>DCAW01000145.1:0-6757 GCA_002313895.1 Dehalococcoidia bacterium UBA1123 | reverse complement strand
GGGTTTACGGTAGTCATGACCCGCACTGGGATGAAGGGCCTCAACTGATTGCAAACATCCTGAAGGGTCAAGTCAGCATGATTCCTAAAGGCGGCGTGCCAATCGTGGACGTGAGAGACGTGGCTAAAGCCCCTGCCGCTGTCATGGAGCCTGGACGAGGCCCACGAATATACATGATCACCGGCGCATGTATGCCCTTCGGTGACACCATTAACGCCGTCGCTGCGCTCACGGACGCAAGATACGCTTCGCAACGCTGCCCGCAATGGCCCTTGTTCCAGCGGTGAGGCTAATGGATGCTCTTCTGTCGATCGCGCCTTTCCGTTTACCATCGAGTCGGGAAGGATTTGAATCGCTACTGATGGACCCTCATGTCGACGACTCCCCGACCATCGATGAACTGGGCATCCAGCGAACCATGCCCTTTGAGGAAACCCTCGCTGGCATGGTTCGCTGGATGTATCAGTCTGGGGGCATCTCTGCAAAATTGGCGGGCAAACTGGCCGACTGAAGATTTTCTCAATGACAATCGCCGAATTTCCATCAAAAGGAGCGCTCTTTGAATAACATAGATGTCGCCAACCAGTACTTCGACGCCTGGAACAACCATGACTCCAATGCTATTGTGGCCACCTTTGCCGACGGAGGAACGTACTCCGACCCTGCGTCAGGCGGAGAACTGACGGGTCCGGCCATCGGCGGGTACGCAAGTGGCCTATTCGCAGGATTCCCAGACCTGTCTTTTGACATCGTAAGCGTGGCATCGACCGGAGAGGATTCGGTGTCTGCTCAATGGGTGATGAAGGGGACCAACTCTGGCGACTTCGCAGGCGGACCTCCAACGGGTGGCTCGATCACTTTGCCTGGAGCCGACTTCATCACAATCGAGGATGGAAAAATGAAGTCGGTTCAGGGATACTTCGACCAGAGAACCCTGGTTGAACAGCTTGGCCTTCAGGTTATCGTGCAGCCATATCAGATTGGGCCGGTGCAATGGGGCAGCGCTGTCCGAATGAACCTGGGGAATCCCGCCAAGCCGGGCGCGATCAGCCTGACGTGGATTGCTCCCCGATCCGAAGAGGAAGGGAACAAGATCAGAGATTTCACTCAAAAGATCATACAGGAACTGCCAAAAGCCCCTGGTTTTCTAGGCCTCGTGACAGCCTCTCTTCGTGACAAAATGTTCTCGATAACTGCCTGGGATAGCGCTGATGATGCCGCGAAACTGACACAGGACGGACCTCACAAAGAGGCGATGAGCGAATTCTTCAGCGGCAACCTCGGTTCCGCCGCTTCGACCAGCGTCTGGGTGCAGGAGCGGATCAACGCCGTATGGGTACGGTGTGGTAGCTGCGACCAGATATCCAGCTATGACCGGGATGAGGGCAAATGCCAGTGCGGAGAGGCGCTCCCGGACCCTCCGCCATACTGGTAGCTCCCGTTAATTTAGTGTGCGACGAGAACTTCGTTGTCATGCTGAGCGAAGCAAACGCATCTGGTCGATGAAATCATGCGGCTGTTCCCCAAGGCCAGAAACCTCGTCTGCGGACTCAGCACGACGTGATTGTGTTAGGAGAGATTCATGGAAGGACGCTATCCCAACGGCCTGCTTCTGGCAATAACCAACTGCAACGACGCCTCAAAAGGAGATGAGTTCGCTCGCTGGTACAACCACATCCACTTTCCTGATGTCACCGCGTCTGGCATCTTCAAGCATCCGATTCGATTTGCAAACACAGACCCCGACTCGCCTCGCGGCCAGTATGCCGCCACCTATGAGACAGACTACGAAGATGCTGCCATCGCCCTGGCAGACAATCGAGAAGCTTCGGCCAAACTGCGACCTGACGGTGGCCGAGGCTCGGAGTTGATCGAATCGGTGTTCGTTGACGTGTTCAAGCGGACCGGCGGCGAGTTCTCAACATCGGTGAGGCCCACACGCGGAATCCTGCTGGTGCTGAGCAACTGCACAGACCCCTCCAGAGAAGAGGAGTTCAACCGATGGTACGAGGATGTCCACTTCCCTGACATCCTGAACGTCGGCCAGTTCCACACCGCCTATCGATACGAGAACGTCAACCCCGAGTCGAGCGCCAAGTACCTGGCAATCTACGAAACGGACAACGCCGACCCCGCAGACGCCCGAGCGCAACACACGAAGTTGATGGAAGGCTGGGGACAACAGAGACACCTGTTCAGCGACATGGAAGTGGTATCCTCGATGACCGCCCGACGCGTTTGGCCGAGGCTGGATTAGCCGGCGACACAGACGCGAGGCCTACTTGCGCTTAATTCAGGTGGCGAATTCTCTTCACCCCACGATTGGTTGGGCGATTATCCACAGGCTGGTGGCGGTGTAGGAGACCATGAGCGCCAGCATCGGGTATTGGCTTCTCAGGGCGCTGGCGTGATCGGGCATCTCTCGCAGGGAGATAATATGGGCCACGTACACTGAGACGATGTGCCCAACCACAATAGCGGATACCGATATGTACCATACGATACGGGCGTTTATGGCGTTCAGGTTTAGCCGGTAGTCTGCCGTCCCCAGGATGTTCCATCCAAACCCGAACGGGTCTGAGACCAGGGGGATAATCAGTTGTCCCTGAATTATCAGCAACGAGATGAAATGGGCCAGATTGTAGGCCAGCGCGATCGGCACCAATGAGAACACGAACACTCTGGCAACGTCCGCCACGGATGTTTGCGTCTGTCCCAATCGCCTAATTCCCCAGGAGAACCCCAGATAAACCAGGGCGAACAGTATCGGCACAAACACGAGGCCGATAGTGCCGATGGTGTCCAACGGATTCCCTCCCCAATTCTCGGAGAGATCAAGGGCAGTTTTCTGGATGTTTGCCCAGGTGGGCGTGTCCTGAAAACCGTCGAAAGTCACTGTTGCCAACGCCAACACCACGAAGGCAGCCGTGGCTGTTGACACCCTGCGATGCAGAGTTAACCCCACAGCGAAGGGCCGCAGATTCAACTCTCGGTGTTCGGGTGCTGCCTGCTCGAAGCACTGGTAGCAGTCCACGCAGTCAGGTTCTGACACGTCGCATGCGACGCCGCAGGACAGACACAGGTTGCGGTCGGTGACTCGAACCTCGGTGGGCGAAAATCGGGAGAAGAATCCGAACAACACCGTGAATGCCTCTCCGTGCCTGAGCCACTGATGCTTTCCAAAAGCCGCCATTCCTGCCCAGGTGATGACCGAATACGCGATCACAAGTATCGCCAGGTTGAACGGCCTCGACGCGCCGGAATAAACATTCTCAGTCCAGGCAAACATGAAGAACAACAGCGCGGCAGGCCACACGTCTAGACGTTCGGGATACTGGAAACGTGGAGACTTCGCTTCGTCACGCTTCAGGGTTTTTTCTGCCCACTCGTAGGTGATCTTCCACGGGTTGAGAAGAGCCCAGATGTTGCCGACCAGCGCAGTGATATATCCCATGCCCACCCACCAGATTATCCACACGAAGGTGGGAGCGAAATTGTCGATGGGTTCGTTGACGCCGAATAGTCCTGCAACAACCACCAGCGAGAAGACTGCCACAGACACAATCCCGATTGCAGCGTTGAGGGACGAACGCGACAACACCGGCCCAACGACGCTGACTCTCAGCAGATTGAGCCTCGGATATCTGAACTCGACGCCTCTCCTGCTCACGAACAGTCCAATGACCACAAATGACAACGCGACTGTCGCGCCTGCGCCGATGAGAAACATATTCAACGGCACAGGCAGGTCGTAACGCTGTCCGAACCCGTGAGCGTAGGCGGGACTTGCCAGAAGCGCGAGAACGAGAAAGATCAGAGCAATCGCGAATATTTTTGGAGCTTTCATCATCATTTCCTATCTGGGATACACGTCTAGCGCTCCCAGGTCCACCTCTTCGCCACCTTCTTCGTGTTCGTGTTTTCCGTCTGGATTCTCAGGAGGGGGGCCGCTGGCGATTCGCTGATGCTCATCGACGGTGTTTGTCCACACCACAGTTGAGCTAACAGACACCATGACCTGCAAAGGGCTGAACGCGCCACCGGCCAGCGCGTCAATCGCCACAAAGTCTGCCACGCCGGATATCTCAGATACGCTGATCGAGCCTGTCATCTCGTGGTTCATGTGATTGTGATAGACGATTTCATGCCCCGCCAGATCGTCGGTGATCTTGAAGGTGAAGCTCTGGCCGTTCTCGAGGATGTCAGACTCGAAGAGCGTACCGTGGTCCACTACCGCTTCCTCGCCGGCGGGATGGAAGGTGAAGTTGAATCTGCCGCTGGCGCTGGCGTTGAACGTGAACTCGGCGGCCTCCCCAGGGCCTACCGGAACCTCATGATCGTAGCCGTGAAGATGGAACAGCCCGTGCTCATCAGAAGCGACAGACACAGTAACTGTATCGCCCTGAGTGACCCTCAATTCTTCGCCACTCAGATTGATCACTCCTTCGCTGACCTCCAGGTTCAATGTTCGATGTTCAGGTTCTGACTCGCTGCCGCAGGCGGCAATTGAGAGCGATAGCGCCGCCAGCAATGCAAACAACAGGATTTTTGGAATGTTCAAGTGATGCTCCCAAATCTGGGTTCACCAAATTTGTTCAATTTGTTTATGTTCGTTACGCGCTCGGAGGCAATCCAGACGCGCAACAATTCGTCATATCGAGGGATGAGCGCAGAATTTCTGCCAAATCGACGCAACCAAATGGTGCCCGTGACGACTGGCAAACTCTAGAGAGTGACTGAGCCTGTTAACCCTTGTGTCGATTCACTCTTCGGCCCTTGCCTAATTCCACTCGCTGCCCAAGGAAGGCGCGCACGGAAAGACCTAGGATGACCACGAACGCCAGAAGCGTCAGAAGTGTGATTATCCCGGTGATCGAACTGGATTTTTTAACCTCGAATGTAAAATCCGCCGAGCCTTCACCAGCAGGCGCATCGACTTGCACAGTGAAAATCCAGATTCCTTCTTTATCAATGGTCGTTCGCAGGTCATAAAAGGACGGATCAGCCGAGTCAGTCTCCACCTTCAACGGGCCGATGACCGTTTCGTCTGGCCCATTGGCGGTCATGGTGACATCGGCTCTGATGACCACGTTGCGGGTCTGCAACTCGATAACCGCCAGCGTCATCGCAATCTCGCCTATAGCCGGTGGATCGGGCACGATGCCGAACGCCACTTCGTATGGCCCGGCGAACTCTCTCTTGTTGAGTTCAACGCCCGAACCGTGGGCGCGGACCAGCGAGGGAGCGGCCATCGCAATCACGGCGATGATGAACGCTGCCAGCAGGCCAACGGCGAAGACTCTTGCGACCAAAACACGAAACTCCTTGGGCCTGCCCTGTGAACCTCAACAATAACAAACCGTCAAAGTCGTCTTTCACGGCGACATGCCAGTGTGGCACGGATTGGGAACGATAAGCCAGCGCCTAAATAACAGGCTGAGGCGGCCTTTCAGGGGGGGCGGTAATGTGGCCTGCTCGTGAGGCACGAGCGATCAGAGGGATGTTGAAAATAGAGGACGGCTCGAAACGTTTAGAGGCTCGAAGCGCGGCATCGTCGATCGTCAGGGAGACCAACGTCACCAGGCCACTGTCATGATTGTACAAGGCCGTGGAATCATGGGGGGTTTCGGAGTGGGATGAGCCGTACCCGTGGGCGTGATCCAGAGCGACGCTGACATGACGGTGGGTCGGATTTCGCTCGGCGAAGTGGTGGTCAAGCATCGGCCCGATAGAGGGCAGGGCTAACGCCATCACCAGAATTGCAGTCCATATGCTCGCCAAAATCCGACTCATCGTAGGATTATTATATCACCGGCGCGCGAGGGTTACGAAATCGCACGGGGTTGTAATAGTGATGATAGTGTGTCGATTTCCCGATGGCCGATGCCGCAATATTAAGGCCGAAACTCGTTGCCTCTGAAATGAGAACGACGATCTTGCCATTAGAATCAGCAACTCAAACCTGGAAACCGTGTAGAACCACGCGGTGGAGCGTGGGGGCATCATATAGAAGAACCGCCAGAAGAGTTCTCTCCTGGCGGTTCAGATTTAACTGATGCGGACGAACGGTTGTATTCACCTTGGAGTGTTATTAACCGGCGTACTCACCGTTATGGAAGTCCACGAAGTTACCGCCGTGTTCTCGGTGTATGATCGTGTGTCTGCGACCTTGGCGGAGTTGTGAATCACACTGTTTGTTCCACCGATGCTCCAGTATGCGAAAGACTCCATGTGCAATTGCGGCTCAACGTCTGCGACTGTAGGCATTCAGCAACAATGGGACACAATGCTAATGGAGACTTCGTGCTGATTCCGCGAGCTCTCGAGTTGTTGATTGTATAATCGTCTGCGCTGAAAAGTCTGAGTCTGAACCTCCTTTCGTCTCTCTAGGATCTCCTCCCTTCGACCGTCCAAGACATCAGAGGGAGTCACGTCCCCCAGAGCCTTGTGGTAACGACGATTGTTGTAGTAATTCACGAACTCCGTGATCGCGAGCTCCAGATTCCCCGGGACATCATATGGGGTCTGGTTGACGTCAAGCTTGATGGTCCGGTGATACCGCTCCAGCTTGCCGTTGGTCTGAGGATGGAAGGGCAATGCCAGGATGTGGCGTATGCCCACTAGCCGCAGGTATTCTCCGAAGGAACGAGAGATATAACCTGGACCATTATCAGACAGTAGCCTTGTGCGACGCTCCCATGGAACATCAGTCATGCCTGTGATGTTGACTGCGTCCTGGACTACCTCATGAACGAGT
>DCAW01000105.1:76850-78893 GCA_002313895.1 Dehalococcoidia bacterium UBA1123 | reverse complement strand
CAGAAGCGAAAGGAGGTTCAAGCCCACACTTTTCAGCGCAGACGATTGTGCAATCAACATCTCAGAGAGCTCGCACAATCACCACCGAATCTCCATTAGCTTTCTGTCCCATTTTCGCTGAATGCTTGCAGGCGGAGTTGGATTCGTAACGAGACGCAAACACTTCGAGAAAACTGCAAACACAAATTAATCCTATGCATGCCTGAAAACAAACACTTTTCCATATAGGATTGGGGGAATGAGGGACAGTTTCAACCCAACTTCCCAAACTTTCGGCCTCTCTGCTCCTTTGTAACCGCTTCGGCTCCCCCTCCACGAAGGTAGCAGGGAGGGTTTTTGTTTATCGGGTTACTGCTGTCCGATGATTAGGTCTGCGGCGCGCTCGCCGATCATGATAGTTGAGGCGTTGGTGTTGGCCCGCACCACGTCGGGCATGATCGATGCGTCCACGACCCTTAGCCCTTCGATACCGTGGACTTTGCAATACTGGTCAACGACGGCCATTGGGTCTGACGACGGCCCCATCTTGCAGGTGCCGCAAGAGTGCTGCTGTGTGGAGACGTTTGCCCTGAGCCATCGATCCAGCGCTTCGTCGGTCTCAAGGTCGGCGTCGGTGGGATTCGCCCTTTCGAGGAGGATGTCCTTGCACTCAGGCCGCGACACGATATCGACGCATAGCCTGACGGCCCCTCGAAGACGTTCGGTGTCGAAAACGTGAGTCAGGTAGCGATAGTCTAACAGCGGCTGGTCGTGAGGGTCGGCGGATTGCAGTCGGAGCTGTCCAGCTGCCTCGGCCTTTTGGAGTCCGACGCTGAATCCCATGTATCGGGAATCGTCGTCTAACTCAACGCCGGGAGGTCGATGCTCGCTGGTTCGCAGAATTGGACTCATCTGCATATCGTTGCGATATGGTGAGCCGGGAGTCGTGTAGCGCATTCCTGCCTGAACGGGCGACGTGTTGAGTTCGTCCTGCTCAATGTCGATACGGTAAAGCAGGAACACAGTTGGATGGTCGCGAAGATTTTCTCCTACGCCTGGCAGATCCTGAACTACTGGAATGTCAAGACTTTGCAGGTGTTCCGACGGACCGATGCCGGAAAGCATCAGCAGTTGAGGCGAATTGATGGCTCCAGCGCTCAGGATGATCTCTTCGGCTTTGATAGTGAACTTTTCGCCGCCGCTCTCGACCTCCAGGCCCACGGCGCGATTGCCTTCGAACAGTATCCGCCGGACGTGGACGTCAGACCGGACGGTCAGGTTGAGCCGATGACGGGTCATGTCGATATACGTCAGCGCGGTGCTCATTCGCACACCCTCGACGTTGTTCAGGGGGCGCGCTCCAACGCCTGTCGACTCCGGGTGATTCAGGTCGTGAGTTTCCGGGAATCCCGCGCCTTTCGCTGCGTCCCAAAACGCTTGAACGCTGGGCAGCATGTCCTCTTTCTTGTAACGCTTGACCGGAATAGGGCCGTCGGAGCCGTGGAAGTCGTCGCCTAGAAAATCAGCGTCAGTCTCGGACTTTCGAAAGTACGGCAGAGTCTTGATGTACGACCACTCGGTGTTGCCCTGCTCCGCCCACTCGTCGAAATCTTCGGGGATGCCTCGGAACCACACCGTCCCGTTGATCGCGCTGGAGCCGCCCATAACCTTGCCACGAGGAACAATCATGGGTTCTCGGTCGGGTCCTGCCGTGCCTCTGTAACCCCATGTGAAGGCGTCCGGGTCGTAGGCCGACGCCCAAGCGTTGTAACTGTATTTCACTTTGTCGGGCAGGCTCTCGAAATCCTTGAAGTCCGGCCCTGCTTCTAACAGGAGAACAGACCGATTCGGGTCTTCGGACAGGCGAGACGCAAGCACTCCGCCGGCTGAGCCTGCGCCTACAATTACAACGTCGTACTTCAATGGTCTCTCCTAAATTTCGGTAAGCATTCAATTCAAAGCAGAGCTAAATGGGGTCCATTAATATTTTAATTCAGTCCAATGAGGCCCCAATTTGCTAACCTCCGTATGGCATCAATATTTCAAATAGTTCGCCATACCCTG
>DCAW01000105.1:51579-76510 GCA_002313895.1 Dehalococcoidia bacterium UBA1123 | reverse complement strand
TCATCAAGCGATTGATAGGTGTCCCTGCCAATGAATATGAGACCTGTGGGGTCGTAATGCTGTTCGAACAAACTGTAAGTCGTTCTGCCCGCCGCCTGCTCCGCCTCCGTGAACTCGCCGAGCAAAGCATGGATTCGTCCAACGTTACCCGGGCCGGGATGGAATCGCGTTCTGTGAGTGTATCGAGTGTTATCAGCGGGTGACTCGCCGATGGTTAGGGCATTGGCGATTGTGACATTCGTCGGCTGTCTCAACAGAGGTGACAGCTTGGATGTAAATTCATGGATCTCGGAACTAGCCGTCATTGCGTCACGGCTCTTTTCAAACGCATCCATGTTTTCGTGCCGAGTTGAAATGGCAAAGGTGGGAGTCTCTCCGAACACTGAGCGAGAAACATTGCCAGTGAGGTTGCCTGGATTTAGGCCAACCCACTCGGCAATCAGGTCGTGGGCTTCATTGGCTCGCGGCGGGGACGGGTAGATGTAGGAAATACGGATGTGCATAATTTGTCCTCATCACTATCGAAACAGTTCTGTCCCGTCAATTGGTGGGCACAATCGGCAGCAGGATGTGGGACGGATGATCCTCGTCATGGTAGATGGTCTGGTGGGCAATACGGGTCTCGGTGTCCATCCCGAAAGCGTGTCCTGTGTTGGGGTTACGGTCGAACTGAGGGAAGTTGCTGGACGAGACCTCCACTCGAATCTGATGGCCCTTGAGGAAGCGATTGCTGGTTGACCACAGGTCGATTGTGTACTCGTATATCTTCCCCGGCTCCAGCAGGGTCGGCGCCTCCCACGAGTCCCGATACCTGGCACGAATGATTCCTTGAGCGATGTTGATAACACTCCCGTTGGAGTGAACGTCCACCAGCTTGGCCGTGAAGTCGGTGTCCGGAGCGTCGGACGCTGCGTAGAGTGTCATCTTGACCGGCCCGATGACATCGACGTCCTGATCCAAGACCGGCGACGAGTACACAAGGACGTCAGGGCGCCACTCGACCTGCTGTTGGTCGCGAGGCCCCATAGAAACGGGCGTCAGGTCTTCGGAACAGCACGTGCTTCCACCGACGGTCAAAACAGGATGATTGGGGTCGAAAACGAACTGGTCCGATTCCTCAGTTGATGGCGGAGACGTGTTTAGAGTGCCGTTTCCGAACATCGAATTTGCGCCGCCCTGGCTGCGAAGATAGTAGGGCGTGTACTGAGTCTCAGGGAGCGGCCAATCTGACGCCGCACGCCACTGGTTCGCGCCCATGACGAACACGTTGACCGGAGGCTCGTCTTGGATTCCGGTGTCTATGCCCTTCAACCAGTAGTCGAACCAGCGGACGTGTTCATCCATCAGGTCGATGCGTACGGACTCTCCGAACTCAACGTCGCCTGTGCCGGTGTCCCTGCCCGAATCACCGAGGCTGTGAATCCAGGGGCCGATGACCACTTTCTGGTTGCTCTTACCCGGTTCAAGTCCTTGCTGGCTGACGCCCATATAGTTGTTTAGCGTGCCTTGGAGGAACACGTCGTACCATCCGCCCATGCCGTAAACTGGCACGTCGATCTCCGTGTAGCTCTCCTCGGTGGGACGCATGGCCTTCCAGTAATCGTCGTAGCTGGGATGTGCTATCCAGTCCTTCCAGACCCTATTGCTTCGCCCGGCGGCCTCGGCCATCGTATTCAATGGAAGATGCCAGAACAGCGTTGACATATTGTTCTCTTCTGGGAACCAGAGGTAGTGAGTCTGATTGGTTCGGGTGTGCATCTGGATGGCAGCCCAGCGGTAGTTGAAGGCCAGTTGGAAGGCCCCTCCGGTGTAGGCCCAGTTATGGTAGAAGTTGGAGTATCCGACACGAGGAACCATTGCCTTGAGATACTTGCTCCGCATAGGGGCAGACTGCCACTGCACCATCGCGACATAGGAGCCACCAGCCGTGCCCACATTGCCGTCGCACCAGTCCTGACGGCCCAGCCATTCCTGGGTGTCATAGCCGTCCTCGGCTTCGAACCTGAACGGGTACCACTCGCCCGGAGAATCCCAACGCCCCCGGACGTCCTGAGTTGCGACGGCGTAGCCTCGCGTTGCGAAGTACATGCAGTCCTGAACGACGGCCTCGTTGTTGTTGTCATAGGGCGTCCGAATCAGGATCGTGGGGATGGGCGAGTCGATGTCAGGCAGGTAGATGTCGGTGGACAGTTCAACCCCGTCACGCATGGGGACTTTTACATCGAACGTCATGCTGACTTTGTGAACGGGACGGGAAGCCTCGGTTACACTGAGGGCCATTGTTGCCTCCATAGGGAAATCAAATACAGTTATGTGTGAACGGACGCGACGCCATTATACATTGGGAAGTGTCGGACGATTGCCTATCTGTCGAAACTGCCCATCGGCAGGCCAGGAGGGACCGACTCTGGATGTCGGCAAGTTGTCGTCAGCGCGATGTGACTGCCCTGATCTGACGATTCGTGGATGGCGTGCATGATGTCCAAAACGTGGTTTGCTAATTCCGCGTCGGCCCTGGATTTTCGATCTCTGACGATGGCCTGGGCCATGTCTGCCACACCCAGTCCTCTGCCGCCTTCCGGGTGGGTCAGCGGAACGTTAGCCCAATGGTCGGTTCGTCCCTGCTTCAAACGCACCGGCCCGCCGAAGTTGTTTGGATTGGGCACACTTAGGGTACCCTCAGTACCGTATATCTCGATGCGCGGAAGTTCTGATGCCCACACGTCGAAGCTGGTAATCACAATCGCAACCGCTCCGTCGGCGAACTCCAGGATTCCGGTTACATGGGTCGGAACCTCGACGGTTATGATTTCGCCGTGTCGAGGTTCGCTGGTGATGGTGCGCTCGGCGGTGGCTTTGGTGTAGGAGCCGGTCACCCGCTGAATTGGACCAAGCAGAGCAACCAGACAGGTGAGGTAATATGGCCCCATATCGAACATCGGCCCGCCTCCCCGCTGGTAGTAGAACGCAGGGTCTGGATGCCAACTCTCGTGGCCGTGACTTGCAAAGAAGCCAATTGCGGCAAAGGGGCGGCCAATCTCGCCAGCATCAATGAGCCCGCGACAGGTCTGGATGCCGCCTCCCAGGAACGTGTCTGGAGCGCATCCGACCCTGACGCCTTGACTGCGGGCGGCGTTCAATATCGCGCTGCCGTCCTCACGGTCAATCGCCAACGGCTTTTCGTTGTAGACGTGCTTGCCTGCGGCGATGGCCGCGAGGCTCACCTGAGCGTGGGCGTCCGGCGTTGTCAGGTTCAGCACGATGTCCACATTCGGGTCGGACAGCAATTGCTCCACCGAGCAATACTTCGACACTCCGTATGCCTGAACTCTGCTCTTGGCCCTCTATATGTCGATATACGAGCATGCCACAACCTCCAGGCCAGGATACAGAGGCAGGTTCTCCAGGTACTGAGGGCTGATGGTCCCGCATCCGATGATGCCCACACCGACGGGATCGGATTTCTGTGTCGTCATCGGCTTGCCCACAGCATTCCTCGTCGTGTAATCTCCATCACTTCTGGGACCTCGAAGTCGTCCAGCTTGTGGCCAAGCGAAAAGAAAAACACCCGACCCTCGCCCCTGCGACGCTTCCAGACAACGGGGATCACACAACCCTTAATCCACGGAGACGGATACGGAGCGATGCCACTGATTCGTTGATCTCCCTGAACGTTGTGGTCGCTAGAACCTCGTTGCTGGGGTCAACGTGCATGTAATACTGCTCGGTGTGCATCGAGAAATCGCTCAGACCAGCGGTGATAGGGTCTTCGTGGCTGGCGATGTTGACCTCGTAGTCGTTGTAGCCTCCGGGATGGGAGACCCACTGACCGCCGACCATGAACTGGTAGTCAACCGCCTCGCGGTACGAGTCGGCCATACAGCCGTGCCACCCCGCGATGCCGACTCCGCTGGCTACCGCCTCCAGCAGGTTGGACGTCTGCTCTCTAGTGATCTCTCCCTGGGTTCAGACCGGCACGATCAGGCTCAGTGATTTGAGCTTGTCGGCATTCAGGCACACCTCCAAGCTGTCGGAAATCTCGACCTCATAGCCTTGTTCTTGCAGCCACGGGCCGAACAGCTCCGTGCATTTTTTGGGTGAGTGACCAGACCATCAACGCAGTTTTCTTCAAATTGCTCTCCATCTATTGGATTGAGGAGCTAGACGTCTGCCGCCACCGGATTGCTCAGAGTGCCGATTCCCTCCACTTCGACCTCAATCGTGTCGCCGACGTTGATCTCATCGACTCCGGGGCAACCGCTGGGGATGACGTCTCCGGGGTTCAGGGCCATTACCTCGGACACCCAGCTTACAAGCTCGGCGACATTCCAGATCATGCCGCTGCTGGAACCGTCCACAACGGTCTGGCCGTTCACACGGCACTGTATTTGAAGATTGTCGCCGTCCAAACCCGTCGTGATCCATGGGCCGATGGGACAGAAGGTGTCGAAATGTTTCCAACGCATGCTGGTTCCCGCCCCGAGATCGCTAGTGGCAAGCTCTCTGGCGCTAACGTCGTTGACGCATGTGTAGCCCAGCACGTATTCCATCGCCTCGGACACACTGATGTGTCTGGCGCGCCTGCCGATGACGATTCCAACCTCAGCCTCGTGGATTATGGAGCGCCCGATTCTCGGATAGACGATAGGTTCGTTGTGTCCGATAACGGTTCCGGGCTGTTTCATGAAGATTCCTGGGCCGTCGCGTTGGTCTTTCTCTCCATAGTTCGCGGCGATGGCGGGGACCTTGTTGGTCTGGACGTCGATGGGGGCCAGCAACCGCACGTCTGAGAGGGGGCACAATCTGGCTCCAGCCTGCGCTCCCTCATACAAATTGTCCTGGATGGCTCGAACCTCGTCCCCTTCGACGATGCCCCATTGGATTCGGTTGTTCCACAGGAAGCGAGCAATGTTCATTAATATCCTCGAAGCATAGCATTAGGTTTGTGGCGGTCTGGCGCCGTCCGCTCAGGATACCAGTGTCAGAACAGCAGGGAAATGGGCATAGAGAGAAACTGAACGCGATTCGAAATCGACATGAGGTGTATCTTTGGCGCTGTGCATTTGGCAAAATACTACTGGACGCGCTGGCAAGAATCTGTCGCGCATCGACTTCAAACGGACACGGAACCGAAGGAGGATTGGCCTTAGCCATGCAACTCAGACTCCGAACCGTTATGGTATGCGTCGCGCTCACATCATTTGTCTTAGCGTGCTCGTCGGAGTCCACATCCAGTACGCCTGCTGCGGCTGCGCAGCAACCCGTCGTAGTCACTCCTGGAACAGTTCCTGTGCCTGTCGCGACCGCTCGACCAGTGCCCGCGACGGCTATGAATCAAAACGAGTGTGTGCCGTCTCCGTCCCCAGAAGAGATACCCCCGGAGGTGGCAAGAAACAGCAGTCTCTGGCCTCTGCCAAATCGGGATTACGCCAGCGCCAGGGCGAATTTCGACTCCAACATATCATCCGATACCATCGACCGTCTGGAGGCTGTTTGGACATTCGATCTTCCCGAGAAAACCAACTGGGGAGCGGCGGTATCGAACCCGTTGGTCATAGATGGAGTCGTCTATTTCCAGGACCTGCCGAGCAACATATTCGCGCTGGATTTTGATACAGGCAAGGCGATATGGAACCATCGGGGTGAAGGCCCTTCAGTCGCTCCCAATGGACTTGCAGTGGGTTACTGCAAGATTTTCGCCGCTGTTTCGGCATCCGAATTTGAGGCGCTGGACATCGACACCGGGCTAACTCTGTGGACGGCAGAAATCGAGCTCACCGACCACGAAGGAATCAACATTCAGCCCATTGTATATGACGGACTGGTGTACCTCAGCACCGCGCCGCGCAGCGAAAAAGGGCTGTATCTCGGCGACGGCGTAGGCATCATATACGCTCTGGATCAGGAGACGGGGGACATCGTCTGGAGCTTCAACACCGTTGACTCAGACGACATCTGGGGCAACCGCGAAGTGAACAGTGGCGGCGGGGCCTGGTTCCCGGCTTCCATCGACACCGAACGCGGTCTCACCTACTGGGGCGTCGGGAATCCGGGGCCGTGGCCGGGAACTGAAGAGTTCCCGAACGGATCGAGCCGCCCAGGGCCGAATTTGTACACAGATTCAGTAGTCGCCCTAGACCATAAAACGGGAGAGCTTGTCTGGTTCAATCAGGTGCGCCCCCACGACAATTTTGATCTGGATTTTCACGTAACGCCGATCCTGACCACCGAGCGGATCAATGGCCAGGATCGCGACATCGCCATCGGCGCGGGAAAGACCGGGACGGTACACGCCTTCGACGCCGACACGGGCGAAGAGCTTTGGGTCACGGCCGTGGGGATTCATCAGAATGACGACCTGACCGAGGTTCCAATAGGCGAAAGCGTCGTCGTGTACCCGGGGGCGCTAGGCGGCGTTGAGACGTTCATGGCCTACGCTGAGGGAGTCGTGTATGTCCCTGTCATGAACCTGCCAACCACGTTCACAGCCAGCAGCAAAAAGACCGAGTCTTTGGACGGCACGGGCATTCTGGTCGCTATCGAAGCTGACACCGGCGACATCCTGTGGGAGACGGAATTCGACGATCTCGTTGTTGGCAGCGCGACGGTTGTCAACGACTTGGTGATCACGTCCGTGTTCAGCGGAACGGTGTACGCTCTGGATAGGGCCAACGGCGAAATTGTCTGGAGCTATCAGGCGAGCGCCGGATTAAATGCTCCGTTGGCAGTGGCCGGAGACACAATCATCGTGCCTGCCGGCTTTCCAAATCGCGGCGGCAACAAAACAAGGCTGATCGCGTTGCGGCTCACAGAGTAGCGAGCGACCAATTTTACCGAAGCTCATGTTGTTCTATACATGGGATGTGAGCGTTAGTATTATGTCGCTATGGCTATCGAATTAAACATTTCTAACAGAAACCGATTGGAGAAACTACTCTCCGGCGATCTGGATTTTCACGACCAACCCAGCAGTCACAGGAGCCACAGGCCTCCACGCTTTCGCGGCCAAGTTCCCTCCTCAGCTTCCCTATATCTTCATCGACCAGTTGACCGAGCCTGGAGATGTTGTGCTAGACGCAATGATGGGGTCTGGGACGGCGTTGGTCGAGGCCGCCACACTGGGTAGGCGAGGTTTGGGGTTTGATATCGACCCTCTCGCTGTTCGCATCAATCAGGCAAAGACGATGCTCAATACTTGTGATTTGAATGACGAAAAATGCGATGTCGTGGGCCAGTCTCGCAGATTGCTCCAAGATACTGATTTGGTCGAGTCTGCAATCCAGTCGAGGTTCGACGACGACACAAAAAAATTCATCGACTACTGGTTTTTGCTTGATACTCAGCGGGAGCTTATGACCCTCGTGCTGACGATTGAGAAGATTGCAGACTCTGGACTGAGGCGCATATTGGAGTTGACGTTCTCCTCAATCATCGTCACAAAATCCGGCGGTGTCAGCGGGGCGATGGACCTTGCCCACGGACGACCTCACAGAGTCAATTCCAAAACGCCGCGCAACGCAATCCAGCAGTTCGAACGAAAACTTCGCCAGTATCTTTTGTGTTTTTCGAAACAGGACGTGGGGAAAGCCGCTGGAGTGATGGCCCAACCGGTCATGGGCGATGCCAAGGCCTTGCCGCTCAATAACGACGTTGTGGACCTCATCGTGACGTCGCCCCCGTACGCAAACGCCATCGACTAAATGCGAGGGCACAAATATTCTCTGGTATGGCTTGAATGCTCGACTGCTGAACTTTCGAGGAAGAGGGCCACGTACATCGGAGCCGAGCGCATTGCAGGCCAAGGGCGGGCCGATCCTGCCTGAATCCTCCGATAGGACAATCTCCGCTCTTACAGAGTTGGACTCGACCAGGGCCAGGATACTGCGCCGGTACTTTTCGGAGATAGCACAATCGATATCCGAGATGTCCAGGGTTCTACGCTCAGGCAGAGCCGCCGTTCTGGTCGTTGGGACATCACCATGCGAGGCCTGGACGTTCAGACCCATCGCTGTCTCGCCGACATTGCAGATCAATCAGGATTCGACGTGGTTGGGATTGGGACTCGAAAGCTGGACCGCAACCGCCGGATGATGCCTGTCAGCCGGATCGCGAACTCCGAGCCTGGCATAGAGCGTCGCATGCACAATGAGCACGTCATCGGCCTGTGGAAACCCTGAGCTACGCCTTTCGCCGCGGCGCTGACATCCATCGAATCGCCCGAGGCCAGTAGCTGAACGACACCACCATAGCCGTCAGCGCCAGGAGCGCAGACAAAACGTACAGGTCCTGAAAGGCCAGGACAAATTCCTGGGCCTCGTCTCCCGTGCCGCCTCTCGCCGACTGTCGCGCCGAGAAGACCGCCCCCATAATGGCGACGCTCGACACGGTGCCCAGACTTCGAGATAGCGACATTACTGCCCCCCCCATGCCAAGCCGGTCAGGCGGAAAGGTCCCCATGATGAGATTGGCGTTCGCCGCCTGAAACAGGCCCATCCCGACACCGGCCGCCACCATCAGGATCGCGACGTCCGAGACACTGGAATCTACACCCAGCGTCGTGAACAATGCCATAGTCAAGGCCGAGATGCCCACAGCCGTCGTGATCGTGTATGCAGGTGGCACCCGGTCGGACAGCCAGCCCCCCACCGGAGCGAATATGGCGTTGGTGACCGTCATCAGCATAATCACCAGCCCCCACGTCTGAGCGTTGGTGTTCAGAACGTCGGACATATAGAAGGGCAGGATGAACCAATTGATGAATGTCGATATGAATACCAGATACGATACGATCAAAGTCGGGGCCAGGACTCGGTCTTTCAGCAGGGACAGTTCCAGGATGGGACGAGCGGCCTTCCTCTCCACCAGCACGAAAACCCAGAGGATGACTACGGCAGACAATCCCAATGCGACCACGTGAGGAAGCGTCCATCCGCTGCGCCCACCGATAGTAAGGAACAAGATCAACGACGCCATGCCGGCGAACAACGTCAGAGCGCCAAGAATATCGAAGGAAGGGCGAACCTCCGGTCTCGGACTTGCGCGCAGCGCTACGACGGTGTAGACAACTGCCACAAGACACAGCGGCACCCGAGCCAGAAAGATCGATCTCCATCCGAAGGCATCCACAAGCAATCCACCGCCCAGCGATCCTGCGATCATCCCCAGTGTTCCGAGACCTGCCATGATTCCCAGGGCGCGGCCTCGATTCTGAGCCGGAAATAGTTGAGTGACAATGGCCGGGGCCGACACTAGAATCAGGCCGTTGCCCACCGCCTGAGTCACCCGCAAGCCCAACACCAGTGGCAGGCCCGGAGCGATACCTATCAAAAATACCGCCAGAGTGTAGGCCAGCAGTCCGATGACGTACACTCGCTTGAGGCCATAAACGTCCCCCGCGCCGCCGAGACCCAGCCCCATTCCCGTGGTCGAGCCGACGTAGAGGATGATGATCCACTGGATGGTCTCGAGGTCAGTGCCCAGATTTTCGGTGATCTCGGGCAGGGCCACGTTCACCGTGATGTCCAACGCAGTCAGGAACATTCCGGCGGCGGCGGCAACCAGGCCAGCCCACATTTGGGCAGCGCTAGGCTCTTGAATTTCAGAGGGTGGGGTCAAGGTATTGGATTGCTCTCCTGGCCTCCAGCTTTCAACCGTCAGCCGTCAGATTTCGTGCATTATATTCCCATTGGAACTCATCAGCATCCACAGTTGGCATACCGCAGGCGGCGTGACATAATTCAGGCGCGAAACCGAAATCTTCACGGAGGATCCTCATGCCCAACATCGACGAGAATCTAGCCTTTGCGCCAGCGACAGAGCTTCGAGAGCTTATAGCAGAAAAACAGGTGTCGCCCGTCGAGATAACCCAGCTATATCTCGAACGCATTGACCGTCTCGACCCTCAACTCAACTCCTACTTGACCGTCACCTCGGAGATCGCATTGGACGCCGCCCGGAAAGCGGAGCAGGCTGTGACCGATGGTGACGAGCTTGGCCCTCTGCACGGCATACCCATCTCGATCAAAGACCTCCAGATGACAAAAGGAGTCCGCACTACCGGAGGCTCGCTCGCCTACAAAGACCGGATTCCCGATGCCGACTGCGCTGTCGTGGAGCGCGTGCTGGCAGCGGGGGCCATTATGCTGGGCAAGACCAACTCTCCGGAGTTCGGACTGCTAGGAGCCAACGAAAATCGATTGGGCGAGCCATGCCGCAACCCCTGGAACCCGGAGCGCACCTCCGGCGGCTCCAGCGGCGGCGCGGGTGCGTCCATAATAGCCGGGCTGACGTCGTTAGCGACTGGCGGCGACGGCGGAGGTTCCATCAGAATACCGGCCAGCTTCAACGGCACATACGGCATCAAACCCACCCAGGGCCGAGTGTCCAGCTATTCGGGCGTCGATGCGCCCCCTGCCTCCAACTACACGAGCCAGCAGGGGCCTCTGACCCGCACCGTTCGGGACTCGGCGTTGCTCCTTCAGGTTGTTGCTGGATACGACTCACGCGACCCCGGCTCTCTGCGCGCTCCAACGCCGGATTTCGAGGCCGCCATGGGCCGAGGCATCGAGGGCCTGCGAGTAGGGTACAGCCCCGACTACGGCTATGGGGCCGTTGATCCCCAGGTGGCCCAGATTTCGGAGAAAGCCGCCAACGTGTTCGCTGAGCTTGGATGCTCCGTCGAGGAGGCAGACCTGAAGCTGGAGGGAGCTTTCGATACCTGGTTCACGTTCTTTAGCTCTAACGCATACCTCACTCAGGGCCACCTGTTGGACGACCCGGACGACCCTCTCAGCTGGTACGCTCGCTGGTGCATCGAAGCCGGGTCTAAGGTCACCGGAGCCGAATACGCCAAGGCGGTCGGAGAGCGAGATCGGATGCTTCAACAGTTCGGCGACGTGTTCGAGAAGTACGACGTTCTGGTGTCTCCAACGATGGCAGTCACAGCCTTTTCCACAGAGGAGTATCCGCAGAAGATCGACGGTCAGGACCCCTATCCAAACCCATCCTGGGGATTCTTGCCCTTCACTCATCCCATCAACACAATCGGTCACGCCGCCGCCAGTATCCCCTGCGGCTTCGACTCAGACGGCATGCCCGTGGGCCTGCACATTGTTGGGCGTCATGGCGACGAGGAAACAGTTCTGGCCTTCAGCGCAGCCTTCGAAGCGGCCCGTCCCTGGGTTCAGCACAGGCCGCAGGTCAGCTAGGGGGCGAGGTTTCAGGCTTCCAGAGCGATTTTGCGAACGGGGCCGTCAGGGCGGTGCTCGTCGAGGATGGCATTGGTCTGCTTAGAGAGTCCCTCCCCGTTTTCACGATGTTTGGCGAGAAGGTCCAGGGAGAAGTCGGAGAGCGCGGGCTTGATCCTCAACTCCTCAGGCATGTAACGCATGCAGCGGCGCATCATAACCTGGGCTGGGCGGTTGGTCTTCTCGGAGCATCCGTAGGCATAGGGACACATGTAAGCGTAGCACTTGGTTGTCTCGCGGTAGATGGGCGGAATCCGACTGGATGACGGCGGCATATGCGTGGTGATGAACTCTTCCAGAGGCTTGTCCAATTGTGAAGGCAGAGGACTGGAGTTTCTGTGCATAGCGCAACCCTTCTCTGTCTTAAGGAATCCTCCGCGTCGGCGCTGTCCCACACCAATACAAAGGGTTTGCAAGGTCTATACCGGGGGAGTTATGGTTCACATGGTTGGCAATACGATGCCAACATTTGTGCTAAACAAAGACTAATTTCTTTCTAAGAAAATAGCAATGCTTTATCAAGCCGTTTCGAGGCGAATAATTCTTCGCTTGTCTGCGAGCGCGGACGAGCAATTCAGTGGAGGTCAGGTCGAAAGGTGGCAAAGTGATGACGCATGACCATTCTGAGTCGATGCGAAGCATCTGGTCGCTGACATGACAGGCGCGACCTACACGCGACTAGACCCTTCGACTGCGCTCTCAGGGTGGCATCGTCTCGTGGCTGACGGCTGAACGCTACGCCGTAGCCGGGCGACTCGGCCCCCTTCGGAGTATGTAGAGGTGGACGGTTGACTCCATAAGCTCCTCGCCTCCGAAGGCCAGAGACAGGACGAACAGCCACAGAATGTTCCAGTTCCACGCGGCCCCCAGTCCGGCCACCGTGATTCCGATGACCGCGATGCGGAATCCGATCACGAACCTGTGCATCTTGGTGGGGTCAGACATCGGACTGTAGAGGCCTCGATGAGCCATCCATCGCCGCGCCCATGAGCAGGACCGCCAGTCCAATCGCCATCATGAAGAGGGGCGGATACATCTTCAAGGAAAGCTCAGTGAGGAACTCCATTCTAATGCCTCCGTAACAGATTGTGAATACTTTCACATATTCGTTATAATGGATTCAACTGCTTCTTGGAGGCACAATTTCGAATGGTCAATCAACGTTTGGAGTCCCTCTGGACACCCGACAATTGGCGCCTACTCCACATGCATGCGCCGAATCGACGGATTCAGAACTCCGAGCCAGACTACGACGGACAGCATCAGCAACGAGCCTGCGGTCAGGGAAATCGGCCAGCTATACAGTTCCGCCACTATGCTCAAGGGCAGAGCGCCGAGGTAGTGAAGGGACGCGCTTATCAGCATCATGCTCATTATTCGGCCTCTCATGGCTGGAGGGGTGGTCAGCTGAAGCACTGTCGTCATGACTGATATGAAGCCTGCGAAGCCCATGCCGACGAAGAACATCAAGACCAGCGACACCGGGCGCCACGTTGACCAAGCGAGCGCTAGCAGGGACACGCCGAAAATAATGATGGTTCCCAACAGAAGCCAGTATTTGTGGCGCGAGTTGCCCAGCGCCGCCAGAGCCAGGTTGCCCACCAGCGAGCCGGCCCCCGAGGCGGAAAGCAACAGTCCTGCGCCTACAGCATCGAGGCCCAGAACGTCCTTCGCGAAGGCGGGCAGGATTTGCAAATAGGCCGCTCCGAAAAATCCGAACGCGAAACCCATGCCGACGATGCCGAACACCACAGGTGTTTTGACGGTGAACTTTAGCCCTTCCAGGAGGTTCCCCAAGACGTTCGTCTCGGTGGCTGAATCGTAGGAGGGCACGTTTCGCAAACTCCAGATGTGGATGGTCCCCAGCCCGAAACAGGCGGCGTTAACGAACAACGCCTCGCCGATACCCGCCATCTCGACGATTACCCCCGCGACGAAAGGAGCCAAAATTCGTGTCCCATTGAACACTGCCGAGTTGAGCGAATTTGCGTTGAGGATGTCGTCACGCTCGACCAGATCAGCCACTATCGCCATGCTGGCAGGCATGACGAAGCCCTGGATAGCCCCAAGCATTGTGACGGCGACGTACACACGCCACATGGCTATCTGTTCCATCATCGTCAGTGTCGCTAACGCCACTAGGGTGAAGGTCACCGCCGCCTGGCTGATAATCAAGAACTGACGACGATCCATACGGTCGGCGGCGATTCCTGCCAGAGGCATGAGGGCAAGGTTTGGGATTCCGTACAGGAAAATCACGAAGCCAAGCTGCGAACCAGAATCGGTAAGCTCAAGCACCAGCCAGCCCACGATGAGAAACTGCATTGCGTAACCGGACGACTGCCACAGCATGCTGTAGAAGTATTTTCGGAACTCCCGGTGACGCAAAGCGACGAACATCCGGAACTTAGAACTGGATTTTCTTGCTTGTGAGACCAACGATTCGCCTGATCGAATGGGTGTGGGCGTGATGTTATATCGGAGCGTCAAGTGATGCAATGAAAGATGAACAAAAGAAGAAGCGACAGGCGCTAGAGATGACCTGTTTTTGAACGACCCGAAGGGTCTGGTCGCCTGATAAACAATCGTTGTTCTACGGACGACGACCCTTCGACCGCGGTCTCAGGATGGCGTGAGAGGGGTCACCAGCCCAGGGCGTAGCCGATGTTCCCCTTGGCCGACACTGCGCCCTCGATCAGGCCGGTGTCCTTGTGGAATCGGATGGCCATAAGCTTGCCATGCTGCCATGGACTGTTTTTGACCATCTCGTGGCCTCGGCCCTCCATATTGCTGAACACTTCTTGATCGAGCCGAGACTCTGCGAAAACGCGTCCGGCGAACGCCTCTCGCGGATAGAAAGACGACGGGAAGTGGACCGAATGCACCGTCGGGGCATCTAAGGCCTCTTGAAGCTCCATGCCGAACTCGACGTAGTTCAAGAAGAATTGGAGTGTCCATTGGTCTTGGGCATCGCCTCCAGGGGTGCCGAAGACCATGTACGGCTCGCCATCCTTCATCACAAGAGATGGCGTGAGGGTTGCCCGGGGCCTCTTGTGTGGAGCAAGCGCGTTGGGCCTGTCGGCGTTGAGGTAGAACATCTGGCCTCGGGTCCCCAGAGGGAATCCCAGCCCTTCAATGATCGGAGATGTGCCTAGCCATCCGCCGCTGGGCGTTGCGGCAACCATGTTGCCCTCGCTGTCCACGGCGTCCAGGTGGGTTGTGTCGCCCACATGGGCGTGGTCGAATCCCAGGTCTTGGACGTCTCTGGCTCCGATGCCCAGAGCGCGCCGGTTGTCGTCCGCCACCGACGCCAGGGCGTAGTCCGGCACTCCGCCGCCTAGGTCGCCAGGCCTGAACTCCATCGACGCCTTCTCGCCGACCAATTCTCGCCGTCCCACCGAATAATCCTCGGAGAGGAGCATGCCCAGTGGAGTTTCGTCGAATAGTGGGTCGCCGTAGTAGGTGTCGCGGTCAGCGAAGGCCAGCTTGGCCGACTCGACTACCGTGTGCAGGTATTCAGTAGTGTTATGTCCTTGGTCCTGGAGGTCGAAGCCTTTCAGAATGGCAAGCTGTTGCAGGAACACAGGCCCCTGAGTCCAGGACGGGCATTTGTAGACGTCCAAGCCCTTGTACTCGTAAGTCACTGGCTGTTCGATGGTTGCCTCCCACTCGGCCATGTCCTCCTCTGAGAGCAGGCCTGCGTGGGCTTCGCCGCTGGCGTCCATGACCGGGTTCTCTCGGATGAACTCGGCTATGCGTTTGGCTATGGGCCCTTTGTAGAATGCGTCTCGCGCGGCCTCGATGCCCGCGACCCGGCCCTGAGACTTGGCTGCGTCCTCGGCATCACACATGATCCTCATGGACTTGCCGAAGTCGGGGTTTCGGATTATCTGGCCCACCTCTGGAACCTTTCCGTCGGGGAGATATATGGCGGCGGTGGTGGGGTAGAGACTGCGGAACCGTTCCGAGAATTGCTCCAGCCTGTCGTGCATTCGCTGATAGACCGGGTAGCCGTTTTCGGCTAGCTCGATGACCGGCTGAAGTATCTGTGAGAAGCTCATCGTGCCGAATCTGCTGACGGCGGCGGCCCACGCCCCGACAACACTAGGAACGGTGGCAGGGAGGTAGCCGTCGCCAGGAATCAAGTCCACGCCGTTCTGGCGGCACCATTCAATAGTGAAATTTTTAGGAGACCAGCCCATGCCGCTGACGGCGAACGTCCTGCGCTCTTTGGCAGAGTATATAAGGGTGGGCACCTCGCCTCCGATGCCGTTGCTCTGAGGCTCTAGCAGGTTCAGGCAAAAGCACATTGTCGCAGCGGCGTCGATGGCGTTGCCGCCCTGCTCCATGATGCGGAAGCCTGCGGCGGTTGCCAGATAGTGGCCCGAGGTTACAACTCCTCTGGTTCCCATAATCGTTGGTCGGGTCGTGAATTCTGGCATGCTTAATCCTCTAACTTTGTTCCCCACTTCCAGATATGACCGCCGCTTCCAGCGGATAGGCCACTGTCAAGACTGGTGAACACGACCGCTCTGATGGCGTCCGATGAGGTGGATGTTTTCTGCTGCGTCCATGTGGTTCCGCCATCGGTGGTGTTCATTATGGTGTTCTTGGAACCGACGGCCCAGCCGTTTTGCGCATCGAAGAAGAAAATTCCAATCAAGTCCGCTGTGGTGTTGCTGGTCTGTTGAGTCCAGGTGACGCCGCCGTCAGCGGTGCGGAGAATTGTGCCTTCGCTCCCAGCGATAGTGCCGATGTTCGCATCAATGAACCAAACGCCGTTTAGTATCCCGGCCACGCCGCTGTTCTGCTCTGTCCAGGTGGCTCCGGCGTCCGCGGTGTGAATGATAGTTCCCGACCAGCCCACAGCCCAGCCATTCTGGCCGTCGTCTAGCATTACGATGTCGATGAGGTCTTGTTTGGTATTGCTTTCCTGCTTGGTCCACGAGACCCCGCCGTCAGATGACATATAAACGCCGCCGGTGTCAGAGACGGTCCACCCAGTGGTGGCGCTGACGAAATCTATTCCATCCAGCGAGAATACGCCCTTGATGCCTTCCAACGGAGTCCAGGTGGTCCCGCTGTCAGTGGTGTGCAGAAGGGTGCCAGCTGTTCCCACAACCCAACCTTGCGCAGCGTCCACGAAGGACACAGATGTGAGGTTTACGGCGGTTCCCGTCTTTTGAAGCACCCAGTCTATACCTGAGTTGGTTGTGTAGCCGATTCCCCCGTCAGTTCCAACGATCCAGGCGGTGTTCGCGTCCACCATGGTCAGATCGTTAAGCCCCAACAGACGGCGGCTAATCACCTCGTCCCTGGGCGGGAATTGGGGAAGGATGTTCCATAGCAAAGGCCCGGATGCTTCCGGTTGAGACGCGGCGGACGCCTGTGACGACGAACCATCCTCAGGGTCTGCGCTACTACACGCAGACAGAACTCCAGCGACCAAAAAGAAGATCAACAGTGACAATCGCGTGTGATTTTTCATAGTGGAGCGATTATAACCCTCGTCCAATTTTATTCGCAACCACTTAATGCGAAAGAGGGAAGTTGTGACTTGACATGGGAGAATACTTCTATTTTGACCCTGGGCGGCTTTCATGTGGCTGGGAAGATATTATTGCATGAAACGGAAAGAGTTGAGTTTGCCGCACCTGAAAACCTGACGGAGCCGCCAAACATATCGAAAATGCAGAAATGCCATTGTTAGACTAGGGTTGACATATAATCGGAATTGTGCCTAAAATCCGGCATCTCAATGGAGAAATGCGTTTCAGGATGTTGAGTTCTGCTTACGCATGCTTAACACCGAGATCGGGAAAACCGAATCGGGGTTGTGGCGATTTAGTAAATCGGAAAATAGAATAGATGGAGGTCTGGCATATGTTGCCTCGTATTGCAGGGAAGAGATTGTTAATAGGCTTGATGGCGCTAACGATTGCCATCGTTGCCATGGCATGTACAGCAGACGATGAATCCACTGCCGCTCCCGCCGCCGCTCCTGCTGCGGCTCCGGCTGCAGCCCCCGCGCCAGCAGCCCCCGCGCTAGCCCCCGCGCCGGTGCAAGCGGCCGCGGCGCCCGTAGCGCCCGCCGCGCCCGCCGCAGCCGCGCCCGCTGCCGCAGCACAGTCAGCGGCAGCGGGAGCGGCAGCCACTGCGGTGCCAGCGCCAGTATCCGGAGTAGGTCCCAGTCCTAGCAGAACAACGACTGGACCCGCGGTAGCAGAGTCCACCGGACTCACGTTCTGGAGCGACCTTGCGGCAGGTTGCGAAACCCGAGGCGGCCACCTTAAGCTAGGTAACCGCATAACTGAGTTCACGAACCTTAACCCGCCGACAGTCAACCAGGTTATCCAGTTCTCGATAACCGCAGAAGTTCTGTCTGGGTTGGTGCAGTTGGACCCCAAGTTGAGGCCTGTTCCAGACTTGGCAGAGAGTTGGGATGTCTCCAGCGATTTGCTCACCTACACGTTCCAATTGCGCGAGAACGCCAAGTACCACACCGGACGACCGGTCACTGCTGACGACTGGGTATTCACATACGAGCATCAGCTTGACCCAGCAACTCAGTCCCTTCATACCAAGGGACTAGCGGGCGTCTCAACACCGGTGAAGATCGACGACTACACGCTGGAAATTTCGGCGGCGTTCCCCAGGGCATCCTTCCTGACTAAGGTTGTCGAGCGGGCCAGTGGTCGCGTAATGACCCTGTCTGACAAAGAGACCCTTGCCGAAGTCGGCGAAGGCGGATTCAACCGTATACCAGTTGGCGCAGGCCCCTTCAGGGTCGACGAGCATGTCTTCGGCGAGCGTTTGGAGTTGTCGGCAGCCCGAGACACTTACTACGACCCAAGCGTGCCTTGTGTTGACAGGCTCACGCATTACAACATCCCAGAGGACAACACGCTGATCGCAGCCCTGGAAACTGGTCAGGTTGACATGATTTATGGATTCCCGACCCAGTTCTTCGACCGTCTGGAAGACGACAAAGACATCATCGTTAACATGACCCCGGACGTGGGATTCCAGATGCTTGCCTTCAACATGCGTGGTGACCGTGAAGAGAAGCGCGGCTACTCATCCGCTGCCTGGGACGACATCAACGTGGTTTACGCTCTGGGCAGAGCGCTCGACCGCGATGTGTTCCTCGAACGGGCATTCCAGGGCCGTGCGGTTCCTGCTTACGGCGCGATTCCGCCAGGAGAGAAGTTCTACTTCCGTGACCTGAGCGGCACCAGCCTGCGGGCCCACGATCCCGATAGCGCCCGCCAGCTCATGGCCGACGCCGGACTGTCCGATGGCTTCGAGGTCAAGGTCATGTCCACCACGGGCAACAAGGTTGTCCTGGAGGTTCTGGGAGCGCTTTTGAAGGAAGAGCTCAACGTCATACTAGTCCCTGACCTGGTGGAGTATTCGGTCTATCAGCCCAGGCGCGCGTCTGGCGAATGGGACGCCTTCTTGGGCGGTTCCGGCGGCGACCCTGACCCTGATGATGCTATCGACGACTGGTTCGCCGACGGCGCCAAGTTCAATACCTATGGGTACAACGACGAGATCGTCAACCGCCTGAATCTCAAGCAGAAGGCGGCTGTGGACATCAACGACCGCCTGGACTTCATCCTGGAACTCAGCGCACAGATGGACAAGACTTTCCACGGCGTGTTCACGTTCCACCCGATGCAGCGCACCGCCTACAAGAACGATATCAAGGGTTATGTCTGGATTCACGCTCTGCGACAGTTGGGCGCGGTCTGGATTGATCGATAACGTCCCAGGTGGGTTTTCGCCCACGGTTGGGTAACTGACCAAATTCGGGAGGCCGACCATCAACTGATGACGGCCTCCCGAAGCTCGTTTATCATGAAGAACCCTGGTAACCGTGTGACCCTGAGTCCTCAGATAAAGCGAATTTAATCATGCAGCGATACCTGTTACGTCGATTCCTGTTTTCTCTATTTGCCATCTGGGCCACAGCGACGCTGACATTCTTTTTTATTCGAGCGTTGCCCGGAGACCCCGTCACCACCATGGTGGGCAACGAGGGCGATCCGGCAAACATCGAAAAGATAAAGAATAGGTTGGGGCTGAATCGGCCTATACCGGTCCAGTATTTCTTTTACCTAAAATCTATCGTGAAACTAGACTTTGGCGATAGCATTTACCTTAGATTGCCAGTCATTGATCAGATCAAAACGGCCATACCTCGCAGTCTATCTCTCGCATTTGTGTCCTTCGTGATCGCCATCTTGATAGGCATTCCCGCAGGCATAATATCAGCCACGCGCCGATATTCGATCTGGGATCATGGCGCGACCCTCATTGCTTTCCTTGGTCTTGCTATGCCCGGATTCTGGCTGGGAGTTCTGCTCATCCTGGTATTCGGCGTCTGGCTGGGGCTACTGCCGGTATTTGGCTATATGCCTCTGTTTGACAAAGACGGCGTTCATTTCTGGGCTTGGTTCAGCCGCCTTATCCTTCCGGCGATTGCCACTGGGACCGGTTCCGCCGCAATTCTAGCGCGACAGACCCGGTCCGCCATGCTGGAAACGTTGAGCCAAGACTACATCCGAACCGCCTACGCTAAAGGGTTGCAAGAGCACGTGGTCATCTGGCGTCACGCTTTTCGCAATAGCCTGATCCCTGTGATTACGGTCATGGGCATAATTCTCGCTCTGTTGTTGAACGGCGTGGTCATCATAGAGGTCGTGTTTGCGATCAATGGCCTGGGACGGCTGTTGGTGAATTCTATCCTTGGACGTGACTACCCGATAGTGCAGGGAGTTATTTTGCTAACCGCGGTGCTGTTCATATTGGCCAACTTCATAGTGGATATTCTGTACGCATTCGTTAATCCCAGAATTCGCTACACAGACTGAGGGGCATCGCATAATGAGTCAAGAATCTCAAGCAGCGCTAGAAGCTGACCTGGGTCTGAGCAGGCGCAATCGTAGGGGGTTTAAGATATACGCTCGTCGTTACTCTCGTGACAAAAGGGCGATGTTTGGGCTTGTGGTCTTGATCTTATTTGTGCTGGCCGCAGGATATACACAGATCGCTGAACTCGATGCCAAATGGGACATTGGCATAGTCTCAAATATCCCCTATGACCCTCAGATCCAGGGTTTTGAGTTGCTTGAAGGGCCGACCCTCGGCCACCCCTTCGGAACCGATAATCTAGGCAGAGATGTACTAAGTCGCCTCATATCCGGCGCCCGTGTATCGATGATCGTGGGGTTGTTCGGACTGACATTGGCAGGCCTCGTCGGGATTCCTCTGGGCGTCCTGGCTGCCTACTATGGTGGTTGGGTGGACATGATCGTCATGCGATACATCGACATCCAGTGGGCGTTCCCCAACTTCATCATCGCGGTGATGCTCGTGGGCATCTTCGGACTGGGACTTCAAAACGTCATCTTCGCTATATTCCTCGCATACATCGACGACTTCGCGCGCGTCATTCGCGGTATGGTTCTTGCTATCAAAGAGGAGGACTATATTTTGGCGTCTAGGGCGTTGGGAGTCACCGACGCTCGATTGATGATTAAACATATCTTCCCCAACGCTTTGCCACCGGTCATCGTGTTGTCTTCTGTGTTCTTCGCCGCTGCCATTTTGTTGGAGTCAGGACTGACCTTCCTGGGTTTGGGCGTGTCACCGCTCACTCCGACATGGGGCAGCGTTCTGAATGACGCACGTCCGTTTTTCTCCAGCGCATGGTGGCTGGCGACGTTCCCCGGACTGGTGATAATGATGGTAGTGCTGTCCACAAACTTCGTCGGCGACGCCTTGCGCGATCTCAACGACGTGCGCGAGTATGACTCCAGTGTGACTGGAGCGTAAATCCTCTATCATGGGGTAGCGATAACCTCATGGAGGAAGTGCGTCCATAATTCTATTGCCGGTGTTTCCAACCATTAAGAGGCGGTTCCGTCTGTCCGCGGATGCCGCGCGCAATTTCGGAGTTCTGCCTGCCGGTTCAGGAAACCTGATTGCTTAAAGGTTTCCATTACACTCGTCAACCCACTTTGGAAGTGCTGGTTGGAGCGGTAATTTTTGTGGCAGCCTTGATCACGGCGACGTTTGTCGTCACAGCGCGCTATGATAGCGGCGCCGCGCCAGCGTCTGACGCTCCGGGGGTCTGGAGCATACAGAATAGCGGCACGGACTCGAATCTAAACGCCGTTGACTTCGTGGACTCTCAAAGAGGGTGGGCGGTCGGTGGCAATGGCACGATCCTGCATACATCCGACGCCGGCCAGACCTGGGAAGCTCAGAACGCCGGGACTCAACTGGAGTTGACCAGCCTCGACTTCCAGACCGCCACAGAGGGGTGGGTTGTTGGAAAGCTAGGACTCATCATCCACACTGCCGACGCCGGCCAGACCTGGGAAACACAGGCCAGTCAGGAGATTACCCTGGGTCTCAATCTGGCAAGCGTCACCTTCACCGACTCCAAAGCAGGCCTCATACTCACCGAGCGAGGCAGCGGCATTCTCAGGACGGTCGATGGCGGTGAGACGTGGGTTCGCGAGTTTTTGAGCAACACCTCCATCCGCTCGGACATGTTTTTCCTGAACTCCAATCGAGGCTGGATACCGTTCTCAGGCGGCGGAGTGTTCCACACCTTCGACGGAGGCAGGTCGTGGGAGCTTCGGTCCGGCGCCAGCGGGGCCACCATCGGCCAACAGAGCATATTCTTCGTTGACGAGAACAACGGATGGATCGCAGGGTCGCGGGGCCGCAGCGGCGACGTTAGCGGCGGACTCCAGTTCAGCCAGTTCCTGACAGATGGCATGGTGGCTCGAACGACAGACGGAGGCCAGACCTGGGAGCGACACGACGCCCGGACAGGCCGCTTCCTGTGGGATCTGGCATTCCTGGATGCCAAGAGGGGTTGGGCCATCGGGTCCTTCGGCTCGATTGTCTACACCACCGACGGTGGCGTGAATTGGAAATCACAGGTCACAGGCACTGACGAGATTCTCCGCGGCGTGGCATTCACAGACTCGGACACCGGGTGGATTGTGGGAGACATGGGCACGATTTTGAAGTTCACCGGCAGGTAGCTCAAGCGGAGTCAGACGATAGTGATCAGATGACCACTACGAAGAGATTATGACGAAGACCCTGAGCGTTTCCTCGGTGGCGGCGCGAATATTGGGCAATACTGGTCGGTCAACGCCGTTGACGCTTACAAAGCGAGGAGCGCTGATCTGGGGTTATAAGCAGTCTTGACTTGGCGGGCTGTAGCCTCATCTGAGACCGTATGCCGAGACTCTAAATCGTGCCCGATACCTCTTGGCCCTGGACAAATGCGTTGATGGCCCAGGAGATCGCGTCCGGCCTGTTCATGTACATATTGTGTTCGGTGTTTCGGATTTTCAGCATGGAGAAGTCCGGCAGTTCCGCCATCACCGGGTCCAGTTCGACGAATCCATCGGCGCGCCCTTCGCTGGAGATGAACAAGATGGGTATGTCCAGTCGTCGGAATATTGGTTTGAGGTCGAGATAGTCGCCCTCCCGTTCCGACCATTTCATAGAGTCGGGCGACCACTTCATGTCAAGCCTGCCGTCGGGAAGCTTCACAGCTTCGTGGGCCACGACGTCGCGAATGACGTCCTCCCTCCAACGTCCGGTCATTCGGTGAGCCTTCAGGTAGTCGTAAAGCTCCGGGCGACTGCCCCAGGTCCGGCGTGGGCTGGTCGCTCTTGTGGAGACCATCCGCTGGAACTTCTCATTCACCGTCACCATCGGCTCCAACAGTGTCAAACGCTCGAAGATGTCCCGCCGTGTGTCGGCCAGCAGGCTCATCACCACCCCGCCTGTTGAGTGTCCAACGCCAAGCACGTTCCTGAGATTCAGGGCGTCGCAGAACGCTTCCAGGTCCTTTGCGCGCTGGGCGAAGTTGTATCCTGTGGTCGGCCAATCGCTATCGCCGTGACCTCGGGAGTCCAGGGATAGAACGTGGAATTGGTCGCACAGGTCACGAGCCACAGCGTCCCAACTTCGGGCCGTTCGCATGTCCCCGTGTAGCAGCAACATGAGCGGCCCGCTGTCGCCCCAATCCGCGTACCTCAGTCGGACGCCTCGCACCGTCACGAAGCGGTCATCCGGCTGAGGGTCGTCTGGCGCTAGTTGAGAATCCTGGTCGCTCAATTCAGCAGGCCAAGCTCCTTGAGGATGGGCGGCAGTTGCTCTTTTTCCTCGTTAGCGAGAGGGCGGAAAGGCTTGGAGAGGGTGTCATGCTCCAAGATTCCCATAATCTTGAGTGATGCCTTCATGGCCCCGAAAGCGGCGGCGTTGGCGCTGCCACCCTGGGCGATTCGCGAGGCTTTGCCTGCCACAATCACGCCTGCGTTGGCTTCTCGAATGCCGTCGGCGTCGCCTGCCTCTCCGGCCTCCCAGCCCTGGGCGCATATGGCGGGTATAAGGTTGGCGATTCCCGGAATCACGCCCTGCGCGCCCACTGCGCCGGCAGAGGTCACACGGAAAGCTGTGCCCAGGAATCGCAGCAGCGAAATCTCGCCCTGCTCGCAAAGCACGTTCAACTGAGCCAGAAGCTCGCCGGCGCCAGAGCTGTCCTTGACTCCCACAACCGCGCCTTCGGCGGCCAGTGTCGCGATTGTCTCAGGAGCCACGGCTGTCTTGACTGTTTGGGGGATGTTGTACACCCACAGCGGCAGGCTAACCCGATCCTGGATGTAACGATAGTGGTCCAGCAGTTCGTCCTGAGCATTGGGATAGTAGTAGGGCGGCGTTGCGGCGATTCCATCAAGCCCACTTTCGCTCGCTTGTTGAGCGAGGGACACGGTAAGTTGAGTGCTTCCGCCGGAGACGTTGCCAATCACGGGGACTCGTCCATTCACTTGCTCGACCACAGTGTCGATGACTTTGATGCGCTCTGAGTCGGACATATTTCCAAACTCGCCGGTGGTGCCGGAGGCCCATATGCCGTGGACTCCGTTGTCGATCAGGTAGTCCACCAGCTTCTTGAGGGACTCAACGTCAACGGTCTCGTCGGGGTTGAATGGAGTGAGGACGGGAACGATCACGCCTCGAATCACGTCGTCTGACATCTAGTTTGCTCCTTTGGTTTTTGTGTTTTGCGGTAGGATGCCGTCGATGGCGGCAAAAGAATCCTATCACGACCGGCGAAGCAAATCATCTGGTTGCCCGTCACCCTCGTCAATCTGAACGAACGTGAAGAATCTGATTGTGAATATGGGGACGGTTGAGCTTCAGGCAATCACATGCTTCGACTCTGCCCAGCAAGACAAATTGGACTTGCTCCGAAGATGGCGCCATCGGGTCTTGAAGGGTTTTCGTGAGGATGCCCGAAACTGGTAGGGAAGGGTTTCAAACCCTCCCGCGTGAGATCCTTATGCGCCGCCGGCGATGGCGGGCAGGAAATGGACTTCGCTGTTCTCGCCAACCTTTTCCAGCATTCCCAGAGGCGTGATCTCGCCGTCCACGGCGACGGAAATGTTCCCCTTGATGCGGTTGTCTTCAACCAACCGTTCCTTCATGCCTGGGAACTGGCTTTCGAGTTGCGCGATCAACTGGCGGACGGTGGCGCCTTCAATTTCGACTTTGGATTGGCCGTCGGTTAACTTTTGCATCAACGAAGGGATGTACACCGTCGCCATGACGAAACACCTCGCTTGGAGTAATCAGCCGTCAGCTAT
>DCAW01000105.1:0-51259 GCA_002313895.1 Dehalococcoidia bacterium UBA1123 | reverse complement strand
ATCAGCCGTCAGCTATGTGATCAGGATACCAGATTGATTCGATTCAGGCAGTAATTTCGGAGAGATTGATGATCTGAGCGTCCGGGGTGACACTGGTGAATAGCTCCACTATCTGCGGGAGTCACGTGAATATCAGCACCTGGTTGGTTTTCGACAGTGACGCGAAGGCTTCAGCCGCCCTCCGCTGTCTGAGAGGATCGAAGTTCACCGACGCCTCGTCTGCTACCACGGTCAGCCGTTCGGCCTGCTCGCAGAACTCGCGAATCAGGCCCAATCTCAATGCCAGGTAAAGCTGTTCCTGAGTGCCTCGGCTGAGTTGGCTTGGTTCACGTCTGCCCCCGTTCTAGGTCTCAACAGCTATTTTAGAAAGGGCGTCCATCGGGACGAACAGACGTCGGTATCGGCCCCTGTTATCGTGGTGAAGAATTCCTGAGCCTGGCTGATTACGCTTGGCTGTCGTTTCTGCTTGTGCTTATCACGGGTGCGTTGGACGATAGCCGAGGCGAGCGTGTATTTAGACCACTCACGCGCATGCAGTTGGAGGCGTTCTAGTGGCGTTTCTTTAGCACTCAATGACGCAGTTTCCCCTCTGGTGGCTCACGGGTGGATGGTTGTCGGCCTCGGAATCAGGGCGTCATCGAGCGAAGCGCGATGGCGAGAACTGCTCGATGGGGATGTCGGTGGCGCCCTTCGTTATCAAATCCGAGGTGATGAGACCCATGGCCGGCCCTAGAAGAATGCCTTTTCTGCCGGTTCCGGTGGCGACGTACACGCCGTCCCAATCAGGCACACCCCCAAGAACCAGTTGGCCGTCGTCGGCCAGAGGACGCAGGCATGCCGTTTGCTGGACCAGTTGAGCGTCTTCCAGAGACGGAATCATCTTCAGGAGGGATGTCATGATCTGGTCGCGGGCTTCGGGCGTGGGGTTCTCGTCGAAGCCTGCCTCCTCCTCAGTGGTGCCTGTCCACAGGAGGCCGTCGGGCTTGGTTGTCGCGTAGTTGCCGTCCCAGCCTATCGAGACTCGGAAGGGCATGCCTGGAGCGCGGAGCCTCAGAATCTGGCCCTTCAGAGGGCTGACGTTGATGGGGATGTTCAGCCATGAGGACGCATCTCCGGTCCATGGGCCAGCGGCCAGAACCACGCAGTCCGAAGAGACCTCGCCATTGTTCAGAACGACGCCAGTGACTCGGCCGCTTTCGCGTTTGAGACCCGTCACCTCGCCGTGGCGTATGGTGGCGCCGAGATTCTCGGCCGCGCCCAGCAGCGCAAGGACGAAGCGGTACGGCTCCACGTCGGCGCCTCCCTCGGAATAGATCGCACCCAAAGCTTCATCGGAAATACGAGGCTCAATGGCTCTGGCGTCGGCTGCATGGAGCCATCGGGCCGTCCAGCCTTCGATTTGGCCGAGCTTTGAAACATGGGCTTTGGCAGTTCGGACTTCCTGCTCTGTGAAAGCCAGAGACAACGTCGGTCGCTCTCGAAACTCGGTATTGATGCCTGTCTCAGCCTGCAAGCTGGTCGCGAACTCTCGATGCAGGCGCATCCCTTCGTTGGAGACCCGGGCGTCGGGCAGAAGGTTGCCTGAGGCATCTGAGTCTCCGGTGGGACTGAGACCGCCATAGGCGAATCCCGAGGCGTGACTGCCGACTGCGTCACGCTCGATCACTGTGCATTTCACACCGGACTTGGCGAGAAAGTAAGCGGTGGCAATTCCCACAATTCCGCCGCCCACAATCACCACATCGCTGACACTGGATGTCATTTCACTCTCCTGGTTGGAGTTTTTTGTGCACGGCAGAATGATACGCCTGAGAATCGGACACGTCCAGGCAGCGGCCAGCTGTCAGCAAGACGTGTTGAGAATACGGCGGCCCGGCTTGTCTCCGAAGGCTATGTGTAAGAGAATGCGGCCAGCTATGAAAAAGACTCGAAGACGACTAGATTACAGCCATGTCATTCTGGCCTCGGGGTTCACCGTGCTGTTCTTCAGCAGCGGCACTCGGATGGCCTTCGGATTGGTGCTCAAGCCCATGAGCGAGGACCTGGACCTCAGCCGTTCGGCTCTGACATCCGCTTTCACAATTTTCATGGTGGTGTCTGCGTTGACGATGCCTATTGTGGGACGGCTGATCGACACGTATAGCATCAGGGTCATAATAGCTATAGGCACAGTGGTCGGGGCGGCGGCGATCGCTCTCATGGGGCAGATAAACGCGGCCTGGCAGTTGTATGTGCTGTATGGTTTGGTGTTCGCGGTGGGGCACGCCGCGTCGTCGGTGGCTCCGGTCAGCGTGTTGATGAGTCGATGGTTCCCAGAGCGTCGGGGGCTGGCCGCCAGCGCGGCGATTTCAGGCAACGGAATCGGCCAGTTGGTAATCATTGTGCTGATGGCGTCGTTTTTGGACTCGCTTGGATGGCGAACTTCTTATGCCATTTTGGGAGCCGTGAACGCCGTTGTGGTGCTCCCGGTTGCATTAACCGTCATACGGTCTCATCCTCCAATATCGCCCACCACGGCTGTCATTGCATCTGACGAACCGATGGCGCCTGACACGTCGTTGCCTCTGAGGGAGGCGCTGAAGTCCAGAGAATTCATGTTGCTGGTCGCGCTGTACGCTGCGTGTGGCGCTCAGGACTTCTTCATAGCAACTCACATTGTGGCCTTCGCTCAGGATCAGGGGATTTCCCAGTTTCTTGCAGGCAACATACTGGCGTTTATGGGGCTGTTTGGGCTGACTGGCGTGCTGATTTCCGGGGCGATGTCTGACAAGATGGGCGCTGCGAGGCCGACAGTCCTGTGTTTTCTACTGAGGATCGGCCTGTTCGCCTACATACCCATATTCCAGGACACGGCCAGCATCACGGTTTTCGCCCTGCTCTACGGGTTCACGTTCACGATGACGGCGCCGCTGACAGTGGTGTTCGTGAGCAACATATTCGGCACGTCAAAGCTGGGGACCATCAGCGGATTGATAAACATGGTGCATCAGGTGGCCGGAGGGTTAGGCGCGGCGATGGGGGCGGTCATCTTCGACTGGAGAGGCAGTTATGATGCCGCGTTCATAATAATGCTAGTCCTGGCCGTTGTTGGGACTGTCGCGGTCATCGCCCTCCGGGAGCGCCCCCTGGAATACAGGTTGGCTCCAGAGGGCAGCGTCTAGCATATAAACAGATTACGGATTACGGATTGGGGTTGGCCTGTGGCAGGACGTCGGAAGAGCCAAAGAGTTGCGGGTCAGCGTGTTAGTTACGGACGCGTCAACAACTCGGCTTTGACGAGTCTCCACCAGGGCAAAATGAAACCGTACACCGGGGGCATCTGCGAATGGTAACTTACATCATCCTCGGGCTTGCGGCGCTTTGTGTCGTTCTGCTGGTCCTGTCCATGCTTTTCACTCCCGTTCAGCGCAGCATCGGATTTGCGAACGTCACTCGCCACAAATGGAACTCTGCGCTTGTGGTGGCAGGCTCGATGGTTGGGACCGCCCTGATTGCGGGCTCCCTGGTCATGGTTGATACCAGCGAACGAGCCCTTCAGGACACCGCTTTCGCCCATCTGGGCGAGATTGACATTACGGTCAGGGCTCTCAAAGAGGTCACTTTCCAGATCGACCCCCTCACGCCTGAGATGGTCGCGACGATTTCTCTGGAAGCTCTTAACGAAGCGACAGAAGGTCAGGTGGATGGCGTAATGACCGCCGTGGAGCGTGACCTGCCGGTGGTAAAGGTTGAAACAGAGCCGAATTCGCCGCTGGGATTCCGTCCAGTGCTGGCGGAGCCTGAGGTCACTGTTCTTGGCCTGGATTTTGCGTCTCTCAAAGATTTCGGCAGCTCTGAATCGCCTCTGGCTGCCCTGGCGCCTCCTGTCTCCGGTCAAGCCTACGTTTCCTTAAGCCTGGCCGATGAGTTGGAGCTTGCCGCCGGAGATGATATCGCCGTCTATTACCAGAACGAGCCCTCTATATATCGAGTCGCCCAAGTGCTCGAGGATGATGGGATCTCTGGACGCCGCATCGACCAGGATGACAGCACCGGCACGGTTTTGCTTTCATTGAGCGACGCTCAGAGCCTTATGGAGTTGGAAAGCGACCAGGTCAACGCCGCCCTGATCTCAAATGTGGGAGGCGTCATCGAGGGCAACGACGCTACTGACTCCGTGGAAGAGGCAACTCGTGACCTGCTGGAAGATGCCTGGCCCGACACTGTATGGGCGCTAAGGCACGACAAGCAAAACGCCCTCAGCGAGGGCGGAGGCCCAAGCACCGGCGACATTTTCCTTATGGTCAGTTCCTTTGCCATTCTGGCCGGGGTGATGCTCATCATCAACATATACGCTATGTTGGCGGAGGAGCGCCGAACCGAAATGGGCATCATGCGGGCGGTGGCTTTCAGTCGCCAGCAGCTTGTGATGACCTTCGCCTACGAAGGGTTCGTGTACAGCGCCGTCGCATCCGTGATCGGGGCGATAATCGGGGCCGCGCTGGGCGCGCTAATTGTGACTGGTCTCAGCGAGATTATCGCCCAGGATCAGTCCTCATCTTTGGAAGGCTTGCCTCTTACGATAAAGCCCTCGACACTTTTGGTCTCAGGCGCCGCCGGACTGCTCATCAGCTTCATAACGGTGTTCATCACCAGCGTGCGAATTTCCCGACTTAACATCGTAATGGCAATCCGCGACCTTTCCGAGCCTGAAGGCAGCGGCCCTGGCAAATGGCAACTGTTTGTCCTTCCTGTGGTCTTTGTTCTGGCGGCGGTGATGACGGCATTTGGCTTTTCCAGCGCCAATGGGTATTTCCAGTACATCGGGCCGTGCATGATGCTGATTTCCGGCGCCGCCGTTGCAGGACGCTTCCTGTCGCCGAGACTGGCATTCACTCTCGGAGGGGCAGCCATCATCGCCTACAGCTTCCTGGCCGACAGGCTGGAAGAGGTAAAGATACTGATTGATGAAGGGCCGGGGCTGTTCTTCATCAGCGGCATATTCATGCTGTTGGCAGGCATGATGATAATCGCTTTCAACCTGTCCGTGGTTCTGTGGATTGTCAGGCTCGGATCGTCCGGACTGAAAAGACTGGAACCCATCGTTCAAATTGCCATCGCGTACCCGGCAATCAATCGCATGCGGACCGCCTTCACGATGGGCATGTTCGGATTGGTGATGTTCGGCGTCACTCTCCTGACCATGTACGGCGGCCTGCTGGACGGCTTTATCACCGCCAACCTGGAGAAGGCGGCAGGCGGATTCGACGTAGTGGTCTATAACACCAGTTCAAACAGAATCGTAGACCTGGAGTCCGAGATACAGGCTAGCGACGAGGTCGACGCGACTCAGGTCGCCTCAATCATGCCAGTGCGTCGCGCTCTCGTGAAGTTCCCAGACTTTGAGCGCCCAGCGCCGGACGACCCAGACGAAACCGACGAGGAACAGAGCGAAGACGACAAGTACGTCGAGGATTCCATACATGGCATCGTCGCCGACTTCGCCGCTCAGCAGAAGTACACGCTTGAGGTCCGGATGGACCAATTCGCCACCGACGTTGATGCGTGGAACGCGGTTGTCGCAGATCCCAGCCTCGCTCTCGTGTCCGCCCGCTACGACGGGACGAACGAGAACGCCGATAACGCTGAACTGAACCCCGGAGACACGGTGCGCCTGCTCAACCCCGCCACAGGCGACATCGTAGAGAAGACTGTCGCCGGACGCCTTGAAACGATTGAGGTCGGATTCAACGTCCTGTGGGGCGTGATCGTGGGCGCTGATGCGTTCCAGCAAGAGTTCTCTGAGTCGTCTTCCCGGGGAGACGCGCCGAGGCTGTTCGTAATGAACGTTAACGATGACGTCAACCTCGCGGATTTCGGCAAGGACATAGAGAAGGCGCTGATCTCCACCGGAGCGCCGGTTCGCGTTGTGCGCGAAGTGTTGACCGATGAGTTGGAAGAGGTATCGACTTTCCTGCGTATTTTCCAGGGCTTCCTGGCCTTCGGGCTGATCGTTGGCGTAGCGGGGCTGGCTGTGATAGCGACCCGCTCGGTGTATCAGAGGCGGCAGGGAATCGGGATGCTCAGGGCATTGGGATTCCAGCCCAGCATGGTGCTGGCAAGCCTGCTCATCGAGTGGTCATTCATCGCGCTGGTGGGAATATTGCTGGGAGTTGGCCTGGGGTTCCTGGGAGGCTACCGGCTTTACGCCCTGTTCATACGGGACGCAGGCGGAGCGTTCACCGTCAACTGGTTCGAGTTGATATGGATATCTGCGGTGGTATACATAGCATCGCTGGTATTCACGATAATACCCGCCCTCAAAGCATCAAGAATGCCCCCAGTGGAGGCGCTTCGCCAGCAAGAATAGCCTTTTGAATTGGTCGTTCACTATCTGAAACCTGTTAACCTGGAAGCCTGATACCAATGAGCAATAACAATTACATCGTCGACGCAAGCAACGTTCAAAAAACCTACCGCAGCAACCAGAACGAGGTGAGCGCGCTTCGGGGCGTCGATCTTCAGATCAAGCGCGGCGAAATGGTGGCCGTAATGGGCCCCAGCGGGTGTGGCAAGACCACACTGCTCAATTGCCTGTCTGGCCTGGACACCATAGATGGCGGCGAGGTGCTGTTGGAGGGCGAGTCAATCCATGACATGCCGGACCGCAAACGAACCGAGCTCAGGCGCAGTCGCATGGGGTTTGTGTTCCAAAGCTACAACCTATTGCCGGTGTTGACATCAGTCCAGAACGTGGAACTGCCTCTCATCATCGGCGGCGCGCCTCGCCGTGAGGCACGCGATCAGGCGAAGCGCATGCTGGGATTGGTTGACCTAGGTAACAGGCTGGACCACCGACCGATGGAGCTTTCTGGCGGCGAACAACAGAGAGTTGCGATTGCCAGAGCTCTGGTGACAACTCCCGCCATAGTCTGGGCCGACGAACCGACAGGCAACCTAGACAGCGAACGCTCCGGCGAGATTATGAACCTTCTGATTCAATTGAATAAGGCGCACGATCAGGCGATAATCATGGTCACTCATGACGATGTCATCGGCAGGCAGGCCCACCGCATCGTCAGGATGCGCGACGGGCAAATAGAAAGCGACGAGGAACTATGACTCAGGCAATTGCCACCGTGTTCATTGACAACGACCGCACTCGCGTCACCGAATGGCGGTTCGCTCCAGGCGCAGAGACAGGACAGCACCGACACGAATACGACTACGTGATTGTGCCAATGCACACAGCGCAAACCCGGATCGTGTCTTCAGAGGGCGAGACACTGGCAGACCTCGTCGTTGGCTCTCCGTACTTTCGACAGGCTGGAGCCGAGCATAATGTGTTCAGCGCAACCGACTTCGAGTTCGCCTTCATGGAGATCGAATTCAAGTAGCCAGATAATCTGCATTTCCCGCCTTTCCGATTCGTTCTCGCAAGGCTCATTCACATGCGATCCTGCGAACCGAAATGTGCCGACGGTTCGAAAGCGCCATAAATTCGTCTCATGAGCGTGGCGGCATGCTAGATGCTCTGAGCGACACCGACTAACAAGCGTTAGAGGCGTTCGAACACCGCTCGCACTCTCACAGTCCGACGTTCATCATGGTTGCGTTTGTTTGCAAGTTCAATTGCGGATAGATCGTCGCCCATTACTATCGTTTGGATGGTTTGTCCCAAGTCAGAAGGGTCTTGTGTCAGCGAAATATTAGTCGTGATCTGATCCCAGACTCGTGCATGAAAGCCTACACTCTCTATCAAATCGCGCATCTCATCTAGCGTGCGAAAAAAAACTGGCGCTGTCATCGCTTCCCCACCACATCGGAAAGATAATAGGTTGGACAGGACCGGCCATGAATTCTTGAAACGCCAGCGTCCCACCCTGAGCCAGCACTCAATGGAAGCCCTTGTATAGTCGTTCCTTATCGCTGATATTCATGCCGGCCTGCTGAGTCCATACTACGTCAAATGCGCCATCATCGTAAGGCAACTCCAGCGCGTTGCCGACGTGGCGCTCCGCCTGGTCGCCAAGCCCAACTCGCTCAGTGAGAATTTCAGCCGCTCCTACATAAGACTCGCTCAAATCTATCATTGTCACCTTGCAACCAAATACCCCCGCCAACGTGCTAGCCGGTCCACCCAGGCCGCCGCCTACGTCTAGAACCGTTGCGCTTCGCGATATCTCGGCGAGTTCAACGAGTCCCTTAGTTGCTCCCATGCCACCGCCGTGGAACTGATCCACAGGAGCCAAGTCTTCGATGGTCAACGCATCCAAGATTTTGCCTGCGGCAACGAGGGAATCGAGTATAGGCTGTCCTAACCCTTCGCGACTCCGGTAGGCGTTAACAGCCTGCAAACTATCGGTATTATCCATGAATAATCCTCTTTCGGCTGGATTTCCCAGATGGAATCCAACGATATCATGAACGCGCAATACCAGGATGGCACAGACTGTACGACTGACCAACGACGTTGTCAACGGCCATCTGAAGCGTTCACTCCCTAGGGATAATCCAGAGTCAACATCGATCGGCACGGTAGAAGCGGGTTTCAAACCTGACGCTGCACGCTGGCGTATAATCGCTCTAAGATGTTTGAGCGCCAAAAAGTCCGAGACGCCGTCTATTTGGCATACCCCGACCGCAAGTTCCTGGGCATGACCGACCTGACAGGCAGCTTCGATTTCTTGGTTTATCGAGTGGACCTCGAGGACGGCGAGTCTGTCGTGTTTCGCGGCCAGCGAAACGAGATTTCGCCCTACGAAGGGGCGATAGAATACGGAGCGCAGTTGGCCGGCGAACAGCGATTTTACGAGCGCGTGCCTCACCTTCCCGTGCCTCGCGTTTTGTGCATCGAGCCGGACGAGTCGGCGCTGGGGTTTCCATACGGATTTTTCACTTACAAGCTCGGCAGTCGTCTGTCCGAGCTATTTCCTCAAGTATCCCATCGACACGCATGAAACGGTAGTGAATCGAGAGCTTATTTAGCTGGCGGCTGAAATCAATAGATATCGGCATATCATGAATGTTACAGGCCGAAAATATTCTGGTTCTGGGCATACAGTTACGACTGGCCCGTTGTGGGACCATCGAGACTACGCCATCGTAGTATATGATGAACCCCAACCCTAGGAGACCATCCGAGAGGAGACTATCGCTATTCTAGGCAATCTGGGATTTCCGTTACCTGGAGGGAGCAGGCGGCCCTACGTAACGTGGACGCTGCTGGTGATCAACGTCCTGATATGGTTAGCCACTGAGGTTGCCGGAGGCTCGACTGATACGGATGTGCTGCTCAGGTTTGGCGCGATGTACGGCCCCTACATCGCGGACGGCGACTACTGGCGTCTGTTCACAGCCATGTTCCTGCATGTCGGATTGACGCATCTGGCGTTCAATGGATTTGGATTGTTCATATTCGGCCAGCAAGTTGAGAAATTCTATGGGCCTTACCGATTTGGCGTCATATACATTCTGGCAGGTTTGGCTGGCAGCGTTGCCAGCTTCGCACTGAATGACACAGCCGTGGGCGCGGGGGCCAGCGGCGCCATATTCGGGATACTAGGCGCTCTGGTGGCCTTCTTTGTGATACATCGCGATAAGCTGGGAGAATTTGGACGTCAGAGCCTCACTGGGTTTCTGATATTAGCAGCCATAAACCTATTTATCGGTTTTTCGATTCCAAATGTGGATAACTTCGCTCACATGGGCGGGTTCGCGGCGGGATTCGCGTTGACTCTGCCTCTGGCCCCGAAGTATCGGCCTGTGTATGACAACTGGGGTCAGTTGGGGGGCCTGCAAGACACCAACTCGATCCTGAAGCAATGGTGGGTGATTCCCGTCGCGCTAATTGTGCTGGCGCTGGCCACGATGCTGGGAGCGGGTTCCATTGGCGAGAACATTTTTACCCATGTGAGGCAGGCAGAGCGGTATCTGGATGACGGGGAACACGAGTTGGCGTTGGATGAGATCGCGAAGGCAATTCAGATGGAGCCAAGGCTGGCAGAGTCTTACCTCGTCAGCGCGAAGATATATGCCGATCTTGGAAACTATCGGACGGCGCTGACAGAGGCCGGCCTCGCATTTCGACTGGGACTGAACGATGACGGCCAAGCGGAAGCCGTGGCGCTGATGCGAGAAGCGCGAGCGCTAATCCAGTAACCGGGAGAATTAAGCCGACTTCTTCTCCTGGTTCGCGTCGGCCATCGGAACCTGGTTGCCTTCCGAGGTAATCAGACGAGCGGCAGACGTGCCTTTGATAGCGGCGCCGTCCACGATGCAGCGGGCTACGCCGGTCATTGTCGGCAACTCGTACATCACGTCCAACAACACCTGCTCCAAAATAGTGCGTAGGCCTCTTGCTCCGGTCTTTTGTTTAAGCGCCAGCTCTGCGGCGGCATCCAGAGCGTCGTCAGTGAAGGTCAACTCAACGTCGTCCATCTTGAACAGTGATTGATACTGCTTCGCGAAGGCGTTCTTTGGCTCGGTCAGCACTCGGACCAGGTCATCCTTGCCCAGCATGTCGAGGCTCACGACCACAGGCAGGCGTCCCACGAACTCCGGGATGAAGCCATACTCCATCAGGTCGTCCGGGTTGACATGAGAGCGAACGAAATCCTTGGACTCGTCGTCGTCAGCAGACAGTCCGTCGACGATTGTGGGCTTGAAGCCGATTCGCTGGCGGTCCTTGAAGGCCCGGCGTTCTATGTAATCGTCGATGCCCTCAAATGCGCCGCCGCACATGAACAGGATGTTGTCGGTGCGAATTTGCAAGAAGTCCTGGTGAGGGTGCTTGCGTCCCCCCTGGGGCGGGACGTTGGCGACGCAGCCCTCGATAATTTTCAGCAGCGCTTGCTGGACCCCCTCGCCCGAAACGTCGCGGGTTATGGAGGGGTTGGAGCTTTTTCTGGCGATCTTGTCGATCTCGTCGATGTAAATAATGCCTTGCTCGGCGCGGGCGATGTCGAAGTCGGCGGCCTGGATTAAACGCAAGAGGATGTTCTCGACATCCTCGCCGACGTATCCAGCCTCGGTGAGCGTTGTGGCGTCGGCGATGGCAAAGGGCACATCGAGAATCCGAGCCAGAGTTTGGGCGATATGGGTCTTGCCTGAGCCTGAGGGGCCGAGCATGAGAATGTTGGCCTTTTGAAGCTCGACTTCCTCGAAACGCTGGTTGGACCAGACGCGCTTGTAGTGGTTATAAACAGCGACGCTCATAACCTTCTTGGCGCGGTCCTGGCCTACCACGTACTCTTCAAGCCGGTTGTAGATCCACTTGGGATTCAGCCCCTTGGTCTTGTAGTTCCCCTGTGGGCTTTTCGTGTCCTTTTCGGGGCTTTCTTCTGCGATAATCTGTTCGCAAAGGTTGACGCATTCGTCACAGATGAAAACCCGGTCGGGACCCGCGATGAGACGGCGCACCTGAGCCTGAGTTTTCCCACAGAAGGAACACTGATAGTCGTTGCGACTACTCATAAATGAGACCTACCTCATCTTCTGGTATTTCGATGTCACAGGCTCGCGCGGACGTGTTAATCCGCTGCAACAGGAACGCTGGGCGAGGCGAGAACCTCGTCAATCAGGCCATATTCCTGGGCCTGATCGGCGCTCAGGTAGAAGTCGCGGTCCGAGTCCGTGGCTATTTTCTCATAAGTTTGCCCAGTCGCCTCGGAGATGACTGTTCGAATGATATCTTGCTGCCTGAGAATCTCTCTGGCGGCGATTTCGATGTCAGAAGCCTGACCCTGGGCGCTGGTCAGCGCCTGGTGCATGTGGACCGTTGAGTTGGCGAGGGCGTATCGTTTGCCCTTGGCCCCGGCGCACAGAAGGACGGTTGCCATGCTGGCGGTCATGCCGACGCAAATGGTGGACACGTCGGGCCTGATCAGGCGCATGGTGTCCATGATTGCCAGGCCTGCGCTTATGACTCCTCCAGGGGAGTTGATATACAGGCTAATGTCTCGCTCCGGGTCCTCGCGGTCCAGGAACAGAAGCTGTGCGATGATGTTGTTTGCGATCTGATCGTAGATGGACGATCCCAAAAATATGATTCGTTCTTTCAAAAGCAGCGAGTATATGTCATAGGCCCGATCTCCTCGCGCCCCTGTCTCAACTACCATGGGGATTACATTTTCAGGCCTCTGAATCATCGGTGTCGTCCCCTCCATCTGTGGTTGTTGTTTTTTCATTATCATTGTCGGTGTTTTCTGATCCTTCTTGTTCTGCAGAATCCTCGGACTCTGCCTGCTCTGACGATTCCGCTTCCCCTTTGGCGACAGTCACCAGAAGGCTTATGGTTTTCTCGTACTTGAGCATCCTTTCGATGGACTCTCGTTGTTCTTCGATCTGTTGCCGTCGGTCGTCGCTCTCCGGGTCCTGGGCTAGCAGCTCCTCGACCCGCGCGTCGATGTCATCTTCGGAAACTTCAATATTCTCCAGATCACCTAGCTTGTTCAGCGCGAAGGTTCGTCGGATGCGCTGTTCGGCCTCCGTGCGGGCCTGCGCCCTTTGTTCCTGGTAAGAAGTGCCGATGGATTGCAGGTAGTCATCGCGACGGATGTTCAACTGCTCGAACAGTTTGTTCTGGTCCTCTTCAATGTGTTCTATCTCGTGGTCCAACATTACTGGGGATAAGGTCATAGTGGTGGCATCCAACAGAGCCGTGACCACTTCGTCCTCGTACTGACGTTTGGAGCGGTTCTCGGCCTCATCATTCAGCCCTTGTTCCACCTCAGTTCGCAGCGCTTCCATACTCTCGTACTCTTCAGGGAGGCCCTTGGCGAACTCGTCGTCAAGCTCGGGAAGTATCTTTTCCTTGACGTCCTTGATCTCGACGCTGAAAGACGCCTCTTTTCCGGCAATGGCGTCGTCCTGATAATCGTCGGGGATTTCGATCGTAAACTCGTGCGTCTGTTCCGCTTCGAGTCCTTCCATCTTGTGAGAGAAACCAGGCACAGGGTTGTTGCTGTCAGAATCGAGGAGGTACGTGGTGTCTTCCTCATCGACGAAGGTGTTGTCCTCCACCGCGCCTTTGATGCCCACAGTCACGAGGTCGCCCATCGCCACTGGCCGTTCCACCGGTTCCCATGAGGCCAGGCTCTGGCGCAGTTCGTCGATACGGGCCTCGACGTCGTCCTCCGAGACCTCTTCAGGCTCGTAGGGGATTCGGAGACTGTGATAGTCGCCTAAGTCAACCTCAGGGCGCAGCGGAACCACGGCCTTGAAGGTGAAGGGGTCAAGCTCTAGGTCTTCGATCTTGGGAAGTCCGCTGGCTTCAAGCTCCTGCTCTTCGATGGCCCGGTCTGTGACCTCATAGACCATCGTGTCGATGACTTCGCTTAGCAGGCTCTCGCGACCGACGAAATTTTCGACGATACGTCTGGGGGCCTTGCCTTTGCGGAATCCGGGGATGACGATGCGTTGGACTACGCGCTGGTAGCCTCGGTCGAGGTATGGGTCTAGGTCGGGGTCCTCAAGCTCAATGTGGATAACTGCCTGACTGTCCACAATTTCTTCTTGAGTGATAATCAAAATCGACTCCTGATGCCAAGTGATCTAGTTGTGATTATAGCATAGGGCGCCCCGCGCTCACTTTGCAAAATTATTAGACGAATATTGGGATTTGTTACAAATCGACGATTGAAAACAGGCGAACATTGATCTGGCGCGAAGCAAAGAATCAAGTGACGTCATCATCTTTTCACAACCTGCCTTGACAGGTGTATAGTAGTTGTCTACGATTCGATAAGTGGGCATGAGGCGTCATGGATGCTGATCGCCCCTTTTCGGTAAAGCTTCCCCAGTTCTACGGATTCGCCAGGGCTGGACAATTCGACATAGAGACCAGGTAACTCGATTCTGCGAGGGTGTCTCAAAAACGATTTGCCCGTTTGCCAAGTCCCCGGAATTCGGACTCTATTGCTCAACTGCGCTTGTGGCAGCGGGATTCAGCGGCATAAAGGAAAAATAATCACCAGCGATTGATTCCACAATGCCTTTGCTGGAGGGGTGAGAATGTCGAGCAAGTATCAGCGGGAAATCGAAGAAATACTGGAAAAGTCCGGCGACCTTGGATCGACCAGGGCGCCGAACCGCCCGCCTGAAGAGAAGGAAAGCCTGTTCCGGTTGGTGGGCCTCTATATCAAGAACGCCCTGAGCGGCAAGCTCTGGTCCCTGTCGCCCGGCAGGGTGATGCTAATCGGCCTGCTGCTGCTGCTCTCCATGCTGATCGTCATGCAGTTTGTCCCCGGAATCCCTGGCTTGTTAGCCTGGGCGGGGCTGTTGATATTCATTGTCGGCTACGGAATGGTGCTGGCGAAGCCTCCCAAGATCGAGAAGCGCTGGCGCGGCCAGTCAATGGAGGAAAACGGCGAGTCGCTGTGGAACCGCTTCCTGCGCCGAATCCGACCCAAGTAACCGAAGTTCACGAAATTTCAGGACATGAACGGGGCCTCGCAAAATGCGAGGCCCTGTTTGATTCCCATAGTCAGGTTGTAGTTTGCCTATGGCGCGAAGAAATGGGCGGACTTAAAGCCCGCCCATTTTGCTTATCCGATCAGCTTACGTTTTACTGAGAAGCTTATACCGCGCACTCACCTTCGCCGCGCTCGACTGTGTACTTGACGGTCTTGTTCCAGTCCATGTACGTGTCCAGGGTTTCGCGGTTTAGTTCGGGCAGTTCCTTGAACTCTTGGACTACGGCTTCGAAAGACTGCGGGCCGACTCGGGTGACGAAGTTCTTGAACTCCTCGCCGTCGTTGCGCTCGGCCTTGTAGTAATCGAGAACCTTCTCCAGCGCCTGCGGCATCCGCTTGGCCGGAATCTTGATCTTGACCCGCTGGCCGAACCGAGCGTCCAGATCATCGTAGCTGCCTCCGACGAACATGTCGTAGGCTGGGACCTGACCGCCAGGGCCTCTGGCCGCCGCGCCGTGGAATCCGATATCTGCGACGTGGTGATGGCCGCATCCGTTGGGGCAGCCGCTCATCTTGATGTGCATCTTCTGGACGAGAGGGTCTGATGTGTCGAGGCCGTTTACCGTCTCGATCAACGCCTGCCCCAGACCCATCGAGGACGTTATGCCGAGCTTGCAGCTATCGGTGCCAGGGCAGGACACGATGTCCGTGATCCCGTTCGCGCCCGCCTCGCCAAAACCCATATCGATCAATGTGTTCCAGACCTCGTTCAGGGCGTTGTTGGGCACCCACCGGAGGGCGAAGTTCTGTTGAGCAGTTATCCTGGCCCTGCCTCCACCGTATTTGCGGGACAGGTCAGCCAGCGCGTGGAACTGGTCTGGATTGATGTCGCCAAGAGGCAGTTTGACTTGGACTACGCTGTAGCCTTCCTGCTTTTGCGATTCGACGTTGGAATCGAACCATGCTTTGTACTCGGGAGTGTCGCCATTGACGGTCGTGTAGTTGCCGTCCAAGGCGGGAGCATCGATCGACTCATCTTCAAGGAACAGGAGCGGCGTTGGGTCGAATGACCTCTGTGCCCAATCCTCCTTCATCGCTTCCTCGATCAGGTTACGGAAATCGTCGATGCCGATTCGATCAATCAAGAACTTGACGCGAGCCTTAGAGCGGTTTTTCCTTAGCTCGTCGGAGCCGTGGAACACCCTGAGCGCCGCCTCTGTGACCTTCAGGTAGTCATTCAACCCAATGAACTCATAGAGCGTGGGGGCGATGCGTGGCATGATGGCGGTGCCGCCGCCCATTACCATCTTGAAGCCCTTCTCTCCGTCCTGAATCCTGGGGAGGAACCCGACGTCGTGGATGGGTGTCATGGCGCAGTCGTCGTTGCAGCTAGAGAATGCGGTCTTGATCTTGCGTGGCATCATCTGGGTGAAGGGGTGGCGCGCGAAGTATCGCGAGTATGCGGCGGCGTAAGGCGTTGCGTCGAACGCCTCGTCGTTAGACACTCCGGCCATCGCGCATCCCGTGACGTTTCGCACGGTGTTGCCGCAGGCCTCGCGAGTTGTCAGGCCTACCTCTGCCAGCATCTTCAGCACTTCTGCCGCTTCTAGCAGCGGCACGTGGTGAAGCTGAATGTTCTCGCGAGTGGTCACATGCCCTTTGTTGAGGGGCGTATATTTCTCGACGATTTCGCCCAACATATCCAATTGAGCAGAGGTCATTCCGCCGAAGGGGAACTTGATTCGGATCATGTGAACGTCGGGTTGTCGCTGTCCATATACGCCCTGGCGAAGCCTGAATGCTTGGAAGTCCATCTCATTCCACTCGCCTGCCTGGAAACGCTTTACCTCTTGCTCAAAGTCTTCGATCTCACTGGGGATAATGTCTATTATCCCCGTGGTCTGCCGATCTACCTTGCTATCTACCTGAGTCATCCATCCCTCCTGGGGTATTGGCGATTCGATGCGTCTGTTCGACTCGCCTCGAGAGTCACACTCTCCAGATTAATACCGATGTTTTGTTCCGGCTCCATGGTTCGGTGGAGGCTCTCAGCTACGACTCTGCGCAGCCCCACCATCGAAAATAACGAAACCCCGCTCGAGGATTGGTTGAGCGGGGTTCTGAATTTGCACGAGTTGAATACAACTGCCCCTAAAACGGACTTCTACACACGCATTTCATGAATAAATTGGTGGCTGTCATACCGTGCTTACCTTAACAATCTGCAATCTCAGTGTCAATGAATTGGTTCAATCGCGACTTCAGAATGGCGGGGTATGGGCAATGTTCAAGACCCTTAGTGCTCCATAAAGGAGCCACCGTTGATGTTGATCGACTGGCCCGTTATCCAGGATGCAGCCTCAGTGCAGAGGTAGGTGATGAACTCGCCAACCTCGTCGTCCGTGCCGTTTCTGCCTATGGCCGTGGCGGCGGCTCGTTGTTCCCAGATCTCGGAGGTGTAAAAGTCCGTTCGCGAGGTCGCGGTGGTTCCCGGACATACGCAGTTGACGTTGATATTGTGGGAACCGACCTCCCTTGCCATGGATTGGGTCATCCCGATCACGGCAAAACACGCGGCGTTGTATGCCAGAGTGTTGGGGCCGCCACGTTTGCCTGCCACCGACGATATATTGATTATCTTCCCGCCTTGATCACGGCTTATCATCTGCCTTAAAACGGCCTGCGAACACAGGTAGGTTCCGGTCACCTTCACGTCCATGACCTTCTGGAACATCTCCGGGGTAAGGTCAACGATTGGAGCGAGGGCAGGTAGCATTCCGAACGCGGCGTTGTTGACCAGGATGTCGATCCGGTGAAACTCGGATACAGTCTGGTCAACCATAAACTGAACTTGCTGAGGGTCGGAGACATCCACTATGAGAGGCAACGCTTGGCATCCCTGAGCCTCGACCTGTTCGGCGACGCTTTCAATGTCCTTCCAGCCGGCCGCTTTCTCGTCGTCCGGGTACGTTTCGGGGTCTCGGCCCGTTCCTGTGATGACCACGTTGGCTCCCAGGCGGGCCATCGCGACCGCCGTCGCCCGACCGATCCCTCTGAGCCTTCCGGCTCCTGTGACTATCGCGACTTTCCCGCCCAATTCTCCCAAGTCCTTACACCTCACGCATCGGCGTTTCAAATTACAGCCCGTTGTCCAGTCACATTGAGTCAGAACCTAGTCAAGCGCCGCGCTCGCCAATTCCTCCAACTCATTCAGGACGCCTTTCTGGTCTGCCGAGGTAACCCGCACCAGCACTCTCTCTGCGCCCGCCTCCTCGAATCTGTTGATCAGGTCTTTGTCGGCGGGTTGGCTGTGTATCGTGATGCCAATGGAATCGGGGTCGCGCTCTGCCGAATCGCATAGCTCCGCCAGTGTCTCGCGGGCCGCTTTGATATCGTCGGGACTGACGCCGATGGGCAGCCAACCGTCGCCATAGCGGACAACGCGCTGGAGAACATTCTTTGCGTTGCCGCCCATGTACACGGGAGGGTGGGGTTTCCTGGCGGGTTTGGGATTCATGATGACAGGCGGGAAGTCAACGTACTTGCCGTGGTACTCGGCTTCTTCCTCAGTCCAGAGTTGCTTCATCGCCAGAACGTACTCGCGAGCCTGGGTCCATCTGTGATCGAAGTCAGCCCCCATTATCTCCGACTCCTCCCGAAACCATCCTGTCCCGATTCCGAACATGAACCGTCCGCCCGAGTAGAAGTCGAGGGTTGAAATCTGCTTCGCCAGGTCGATGGGGTTATGCTCGGTGACAAGATTGACAGCCGTGCCCAGTCCAAGATTCTCGGTCGCGGACGCTGCCGTGGCCAGAGCAATCAACGGGTTGACCCCGAGAGTCATCGGTATTGGGATAGAGCCGTCGGGCGTGCCTGCGTACTTCGTGTTGTGATTCACGGGAATTACTGGATGCTCCGGAAGCCACACCGAGTCGAATCCCAACTCCTCGATCTTCTGTGCGACAGCGGCGAAGTCGGTCACGCCCGGCGTTGCGCTCATGCTGATTCCTACGTTCATAACTCGATTACCTCCAGTGAGAATATTCAATCGGTTGAATCAGTAGCTTACATATTACAATGACGCGTTGCCAGCTAACCTTTCACTTAATGGACAAGGTCAAAAAATCTTCAGGCAGAAACGACTCCTAGGGCCCCCCAGGCTCGGGCTATCAGATGAATACTGCCGTCGGATTCGAATGGCAGAGCGCCTTTCAGGCGCTTCCGCAAACGCTCGCGATCGGCTTCCGACAACGAGACGCAATAAGCTCCTGCCGGTCCCTAACCGTTAAGGTAGGGAGACCAGTAATCATCGAAATCGACGAACATGGTAGGCGCATCCAGAGCGCGAACCTCCACTGCTTGCAATCTGGCGTCTCGGAACAGGTCTTTCATAGGCCCTGGATTGCAGATCGGAAATTGCTTGCCTTCGTCATGATCGGCGCCGTCGGGGAACAACTCGGCGCATCTCCTGGAGCGAGCGTTGTTTGTCAGGCACAAAGTTCAACACGAGGCCTGCCACTAACACGTCCGCTTCAACGTCTTTGAGAGGAATTGATGTCGTGTCGCCGGACTTGAACACGGCCCTTTTGTCGTGGATTCTACCACGCGCCATGTTGAGGAAACCTTCGGAAGGTTCCGTGCCGGTCACGCTGCCAGGATCGGCATGTTTGAGTATCGACTCGGTCAACGCGCCTGTGCCGCAGCCAACTTCAACCCAACGAGGGCCTGAAGGCAATGAGAGCCAGTCCAAGCACATATCTCCGACTCGCCGACTCCAGCGGCCGACAAACCCCTAGTAAGCCTCGCCATCCGCGAACCAGTCCCCTTGACGTTGCGATGCCGTGTCTAGCTGCCTTTCTGTCGGGTAATAATTAGTATGCTACGACGTCATCGCAGGTTCCAGTTAAGGATACCTGAACCTGCGGACTCCGCGTATCAAGACCCACGTTGCCACGACAACGATCATCGAGATGAATCCGCCCGTGACCAGCGTGTTGCGAGTGCCGAACTGTTGAGACATGAAACCGACGTAAATGGTGCCGAGGTTGTTCGCGCTCTCTGCTGAGACTTCGTGAAAGCTTACGGCTCTGCCCCTGACATCGTCCGGCGTGGTCAACTGCACAATCGTCTGGCGCGACGCCATGCCTATGGCGTCGGTGACTCCGAGGGCCATTATGACCGGCACGGCTACCAGCATCGAACTGCTCAATCCAAAGACGATCAACAATGCGCCGTAGGCAAGGGTCGCGTATAGCACAAGCATCCCTTTGGAGCGGTACCGCGCCAGGAAAAGAACAGCCAGACTGCCAGCGACTCCTCCGAACGAGTTGGCGGCAGTTAAAGCGCCGACGGCGCCGGGGCCTGCCCGAAGGAGCCTGTCCACGATCAGGGGCAAGACCTGACGAAAGAAACTGACCATGTTCACGCCTAAATCCATGATTAGCAGACCCGGCAGGATCGGATGAGACCTAACGAATTGGAACCCCTGCCACACCCGACGCAGAACTTTTCCGTCTTCGCCGTCATACGACGCAATGTTCTGTGCGCGGATCATGAGAGGGAGTATCACGCTGGGAACGGCGAATGCTGCGGCAACTGCGAAAATGACGGTTATACCTAACGTCGTTATGAGTCCGGTGAAGACCAGGGGAGCCACGATGGCTCCGATCTCAAAGGTTGCCACATTGGACGTGACCGCGTGCAGTAGGTGGGTTCTCGGCACCACGTTGGAGGTCAACGCGGAGCGCGCCGGACTCCCGAGGATGCTGGTCACGCTGAGAACAGCGGTCACTCCATAAATGTGCCAAGGATGAAGAGCATCGGCGGCAGAAAGCAGAGCCAACATGGTCAGCAGCACAAAGCTGGATACCTGCGTGAACGCAATCAGCCTCTTGCGGTCCAGCCTGTCGGCCAGCACTCCGCCGTAGAGAATTGAGGGGAACTGGACGATTAGATGGATGAGTCCCAACACTCCCAACTGCACGCCGGAACCGGTCTCCTGGTACAGCCACACGCTGGTTGCCAGCAGGCGCATCTCCATTGTGAACAGAGATGAAATGCTCGACAGCCAGAGGAATCTGTAGTCACGAAACTCGAAGGCTGACCAGAGCCTTAGCTTCGAAGTGAACCGAGGGGGCAACCGGTCGCCATGGGAATCCCGTTCTGAACCAGAGTCGCGGTCGGGGCCGCCTAATGCCATGGGTTGCTGAGAAAATCAATCGTTGGAATCATTGGCCGGATTATAAACTCAGTTAACCCAGAATTGTAATCCTGCTTACCGATATCGGAAATTCTCTGAAATCTCACTGCACAGTCAAATCGTATCCAGAGTTGTGCACGTCGAAACTATTACATGAGCAGTTCAGATGAAACCTGGACAACAGGCGGGTAAGTTATAATTGGGTCAGTCAGTCAGGGCAGACCTCAACGGGAGTGCGTGAAATATGATAGAAGTTCCTCTGGCATTCGCGTTTTCAGCCGGCCTTGTAGCGGCGTTCAATCCCTGCGGCGCGGCCATGTTTCCAGCGTACGTTGGCTACCAGTTGGACTCAACTGATGTAAATGCCAACCCCGTGGTCTCTGGACTCAGAGGAGTCTTGATGGGGTTGATGGTGACGGCAGGATTCATCGTGGTGTTCGGCGCCGTGGGGCTTATACTGGCAGCGGGAGGACGGCTCGTCGGACAGTTCCTACCATTCGCCGGTCTGGGAGTCGGAGTGATAATAACCGGAGTTGGCCTGTGGCTCCTGATCTCCAAGCGAAAGCTAGGGCTGATGGCCGCCAGTCGAGTCAACCTGGGCGGAGGCCGGGGCCTGAAGCAGACTTTCCTGTTCGGCGTGGCCTACGCAATTGCCTCTCTTAGCTGCGCGCTGCCGATTTATCTGGCGGCGGTTGGAGTGGTCGCGGGCCAGAGCCTGAGCGCCGGCGGCGCCGCGGAGACAATCATAGGCTCGGTTGCCTATGGCGTGGGTATGGGAGCGGTCATGATGGCGGCAACGGTGGGCGTGGTCTTCTTCAAGGGCCTGGTGACGGCAGGAATGCGAAAAATCTTCCCGCTCATCGAGCCTATCGGAAACCTGGCAATGGTCGGCGCAGGCGCCTACCTCATCTACTACTGGACAATAGGCAAGGGCCAAGAACTGCTGGTTTTCAGGGCGGAACAACTCTTCTAGGACGAAGGGCGACACATCACAAATTAATGTACGCGTTCAGCTCCTGGCTAGAAGGCGCAGGTGACGCAAGCGCTTACCTCATTGCAAATGGCTCGCACTCGAAAAGCAGCTCTCATATTCGGAATCAAGAATTGTTTTCCCCTTCATAGCTTGGCTCATTTCGTTGTGGGGTTGCCCCAGACGACCTTTCCGACACTCTGCAATACCATCTCTCCTTCAGGGCAATACTTCGACACCAGTTCTCTAACTTCGCTGTCGAAGCCATGGGCCGCTTCTTCCGTCATTCGTTCCCGCGAGAAGCCGTTCATGGAGTGGAATGACTCGACATAATCGTCGATACTTTGCTGGAACGACACAGGCTTAACGCTCTTCTCCCCCTTCTTAAATGGAACAGATTTCGGCTCTCCAACTCCTCGACCAGGTTGTAAGGTACGAAGTCCTGATTTGTGGAGTAAGTCGGAATGATTTTCTTAAACAGGTCGCCGTCCCAAGGCATGGGCGAGTTTTTCTGGCCGACGATTGCCAGGTATCCGTTCCGAGTGAGACTCTCCTTCAACCGGGGAGATACTACTTCCCAGTCCATCCAATGAAGGCTTTGGCCCGCTGTGATTAGCGCATAAGGCGGACTGAGCAAGACTTCTTCTACTGGTCCGCAGATCCAGTTGGTTCCGGGATGGTTGCCGTTTGGCAGAATCTTCGCCGTTTCGATCATGTTCTCGGAGAAGTCCACGCCATCAACTCTGTCGACGAACTCCATTAGATTACGAGTGATGAGTCCCGTGCCGCAGCCAACGTCTAGCACGGCCTTGGGTTCGTCGGTCATTAGCTCGGAGAGAATCGAGAAAATTCCGATGGGTAAGGAGTGCGGTATTTGTCGGCCTCTACAACGCTGCTTTCCTTGAACCAGTGCAGCGTATTGAGGTTCCAGGTGTATGGGCTTGGGTCGCGTGATTTTAACCACCCTTCACCCAGTTCAAACTCTCGGACACGCGACTCAATCTCTTCAATGTGCGACTGCATGGCGCTAAACTGCGCTTGGGCTTGACGTGGCAACTCCGCCCTAATGTCTGGACAAAAATCAAAATCTGGTCGGTTGTTCATGCAGATTGTCAAACATTGCCCAGAGCCGTTGTGCAAGTCATGTCACGACCGGCAGTGAACGCTTACAAATTAATTAACAGGGCGGGTCTGAAACCCGCCCTTATTATTTTCGGTCACGATGCTCAGTGACTAGCTCTCGTTGACCACCGGATTACTGAGAGTTCCGATTTCGGCGATTTCGACTTCCATCACGTCGCCCTCTTTGACGTTGTCGGGCCTGCCAGGGGTGCCCGTCATCACGACGTCGCCGGGGTTCAGGGTCATGACTCGCGTGACGAACTCCATGATGGTCGGCACGTCATGCAGCAGGTCGGATGTTACCTGTTCCTGGACCACCTTGCCGTTGATGCGACCGATGAGCCGCAGGGCGCTGGGGTCGAGGTCGGTCACAATGTATGGGCCTAGAGGCGTGAAGGTGTCCGAGGACTTGGCCCTCCACCACTGGAGGTCGTTGGCCTGCCAGTCGCGGGCGCTCATGTCGTTGCCGCAGGTGTAGCCGAGGATGTAACCCAGGGCGTCTTCCTTGCTGACGTGTTTGGCTGTTTTGCCGATGACCAGCGAAAGCTCGGCCTCTGGCTGGACGGAAACGCCTTCGGTAATGGCGTCTTTGGGAATGATGACATTCTCTCCGGTCCCGATAACCGACGACGTTGTCTTGAAGAAAGGCTCCGGCACTTTGGGGCCTTCCCGTCCTCCCAGGTGGCTGCGGTAGTTAAGGCCGATGGCGACCACTTTGTTGGGCACCACAGGCGCGAGAATCTTGACCTCATCGAGGCTGTGAGCATGGTCGGTTACTTCGTAGTCCTCGTAGGGGGCGGCGGTGATCTGCGTCACCTGTTCGCCCTCGACGATTCCGTAGGCTATTTCGCCGTGGGCTTCGTATCTGGCATACTTGGTCATTTTGGTATGCTGACCTCCTCTTAAAATGTCGAATTCGACGGTTCGCAACAGTTTATCCCATTCCCAATTCTTAGGCCAGAGAGCATTTTTCATTGGGTTCGGATTAGGGTTATACTGCGGTTTCAGAATCAGACTTATAGTGAAGCGTTCACATTTAGGAGAATGTCTCGATGGGCGAATTTGTGACGGTCGGCAAAGCATCGAATGTGCCAGAGGGCGAATTTTTGGTCGCTGAGGTTGACGGGCAGAACGTAGTGGTGGCCCATGTGGAAGGGGAGTTTTACGCGATAGGCGAGGAGTGCCCCCACGCTGGCGGGCCGTTGGGCGATGGAACGCTGGACGGTTGCGAGATCGAGTGCCCATGGCACGCCAGCAGGTTCGACGTTCGCACCGGCGAGGCCACCATGCCTCCGGCTACGGAGCCAGTTCCCACGTACGCGGTGAACATCGACGGTGACGATATACAGGTGGCGTCCCCATAGTCCTGGCTCATACACAAGACGTAGGCGCCACACAGGAAGGCGTCAGGCTTAGTCTGCGGAGTAGCGGGCAGTGACTGCGGTGTGCAGGCCGCCTCGGACCTTGTAGTCAAGAGATATGGTCATCCGCTTTGGCTGGCTGACCTCAACGAGGTCGTTTAGGATGCGGTTGGCGGCGTGTTCCTGGACGATGCCGACTCCAGTGTACGAGAGCAGGTAGTATTTCAGCGACTTTAGCTCAATGCAAACCTTGTCTGGGACGTACGTGATGACCAGAGTCCCGAAGTCCGGCAGGCTGGTCCATGGGCACACGGCGGTGAATTCGTCGGTGTCGATTACCACCTCTGCGTCCTGACCTGAATATTCGTAGTCGAAGGCCAGCAGGCATGCTGTGTCTATGTCCACTTCGGGACGAGGCTCCGGGTGCTGATCCGTAAGGCCTTCGTACTGCTTTTGTAGTTCCTGAATTGTTGCCATGCGACCCTCGATTGTTCTCGTTTTGCGGATGGTTGTCCCTTTATACTACAGTTACTGTCGAATCGTGCAAAGTGTAACGGCGAACAATCGCGCATAGAGAATCTCGTCCCGATGAATCCAAGCCCAAAAGTCGAACTCGCAATCAAGGTCTCCGGTCTTCGGAAGGCTTTTGGTCGCACACCCGTGTTGAGAAGCGTCGATCTGGAGGTCCCCTGGGGGCAGGTGTTGACGCTTCTGGGCCCGAACGGCTCCGGCAAAACGACGCTCATCAAGATTCTGGCGACTCTCACCAGGCCTGACGCCGGAGATGTCATCATCGGCGGGATGCCCCTCTCCAAACGAGGCCAGAGCGTCCGACGAATTATCGGCGTCGTGACCCACGACCCCCTTTTATACGACGACCTGACAGGGCGGGAGAACCTTAGATTCTCGGCTCGCATGTTCGGTGTTCAGCGAATCGACCAGCGAATCGCTGAAGTCACCGAACGTATGGGCATGACTCCGCGACTCGATCAGCGGGTCGGCACCCTCTCTCACGGCATGAAGAAGCGGTTCAGCATTGCGCGGGCGTTGCTCCACGACCCGGTCATCCTACTGATGGACGAGCCGGAGAGCGGCCTGGATCAAGAGGCGCTGGGCCTGCTGGATGCCGTCGTGACGGACAAATCCAACTCCCAGCGCACAGTGCTGATGACGACCCACAGCCTCGACCGTGCTATCGCATTGGGGCAGCGCATGGCAATTCTCGTCAATGGACGGGTGGCCTACCAGGAATCTTTGGAATCTGGTGGCACAGAGGCTTTGAAGGAAGCATATATGCGCCATACGAGGGCGGTGTCGTGAGGGGCTACTTTGCGGCGATATTTGCGGTGGTGACAAAGGACGTCATTCTGGAGCTTCGGACCAAGGACATTCTTGTGTCGGTGATGGTCTTCGCCCTGCTGGTCATCGTGATATTCAACTTTGCTCTGGACCCGACGCCCCGCACCGTGGCTCTGGTCGCTCCCGGCATTCTGTGGGTGGCCTTCCTCTTTGGAGGCGTGCTGGGCCTGAACCGTTCTTTTGCTATTGAACAGGATCGTGGCAATCTATACGGACTGATGCTGGCGCCAGTGGGACGTGACGTTATCTTCTTCGGCAAGCTGTTGGGGAATTTCCTGTTCATGGTGGTGATCGAGGCGTTCATCTATCCCGTGTTCGCTGTGCTGTTCAACCTTCCGATATGGATACCTGGCCTTTTGCCGATCGCTCTGCTCGCGACACTTGGAATTGCCACGGTCGGGACGACCTTCTCCGCAATGGCGATCAACACTCGATCGCGCGAGGTCATGCTGCCTGTATTGTTTTTCCCGGTGGTGGTTCCGGTCATAGTAGCTGCTGTGGAGGCTTCGGGGGTGATGATTCGAGGAGACGAGAGCGCAGAGTTAACTCGATGGATTCCGTTTCTCGCGGTGTTCGACGCTATTTTCCTGGTCGTTTGCCCTGCGGCGTTCAGCCTTGTGATAGAGGAGTAGAGCATTAAGGCCGTTTTCTGGGCTGTAGATACAGCGAATCCGTCGGATCAGGCGCAATTTGCCTACTTGTGCATAATGTCACAAAATTGACACTTGAAATGGGTAACTGGTATATTCGGAAGACATTGATAATCGGTTCAATCGCGCTGGTGGCTTGCGTCAAAATATTGAAATCTCCTTAAATCTAACTATTGTCAAAAGACCATCGAAGCGCTGATTTAACGGGCGGCCAGAGACACCTCTGGTGCGGCGCGCGTTTACTTAAATCAAGAGCCTCAATCTGCTTCATGAAACTCTAATTCATTGATAGACTGACTTCTGGCGCCGTGCGCCCAAAAGCCTGAAAATAATCGTTGCCCGGGAGAGTTGAATTGAAAAACACAGATTTCGTCGTCCGATTCGCCGGAGAGGGCGGCCAGGGCGTCGTGACCTCCGCCGATGGCTTCGCTTCGGCGAATGCTCAGGTGGGCTACCACGTACAGACGTTTTCCACGTTCCCATCGCAGATTCGAGGTGGCCCCGTCTGGACTCAGACCCGCATATCCACTGAGCCAATTCGCAGTTCAGGTGATGACCTGGACGTGCTAGTGGCCTTCAACGAATATGCTTACAACGAGCATAAAAGCGAGATCAGAGAAGGCGGAGTCATAATCTTCGACTCCGGGACCTTCGAGTTGGAGGGTGTCGAGAACAGCTTTGGCATGGCCTTCGACGATTTGGCCCGTTCCACGGGCAACGCCCGAGCCGCTAACATGGTGGTCATGGGCGCGCTGGCGTACTTGGTGGAGATCGACCAGAGCATCCTCGAACAGTTTGTGACCAAGCGTTTCACGAGAGGACGCCCCAACGATCAAGAGATCATAGAATCCAACATCAAGGCCCTGACGCTGGGGCGCATCGAAGCCGAAAATAGCGGTTTCATGATCGGGCAGATGGCTGACGCGATCCCCCCCGAGGGCGAACAGGTACTCATCAATGGCAACGTGGCCTTGAGCCTTGGCGCAATGGCTGCCGGTATCGACGTCTATGTCGGTTACCCGATTTCCCCAGCCACTCCAATACTTCTATTCATGGAAAACAACCTTCCAGGTCCTGGCAAGTTCGCCTACCAGTCCACTTCAGAGATCGAATCCATAACCTCCATCATCGGCGCAGCTTTCGCTGGGAAAAAGGCTATGACTGCCACCGCAGGCCCCGGCTTCACACTGATGGGCGAAGGAATCGGCTTGGCATGGATGGCCGAAATTCCGGTGGTCGTAGTGGACGTTCAGCGCGGCGGCCCCTCCACCGGACTCCCGACAAAAACCGAACAATCCGACCTCCTGACAGCCCTATATCCCGGCCACGGCGATATGCAGATGCCAGTAATCGCTCCCGGAACCGTTGAGGAGTGCTTCGTTGCCGGTCATCGGGCATTTGCGTGGGCAGAGCGCTATCAGGGGCCAGTTGTTGTGCTGAGTGAGCACATGCTTTCAGAGCGCAACCAGAACATTCCGAAGCCCGACCTCAGCAAAGTGAACTCTGAAAACCGTTCGGTGTACACAGGAACCAATGGCTACCAGCGTTACGATGGCTGGGAGCTTTCCCCCATGCCTATTCCCGGAAACCCCGGAAGCTACGTCGCCAATGGCAGCGAGCACGACGGCATGGGCGACACTACGCACCTGGCAGACCGCCATATCCAAATGACCAACCGCCGATTCAGCAAACTGAAATTGTTGGAGGACGGGACATACGAAAGCCAAAACACTGATGCTTCGATAGTTCTGATGCCGTGGGGCGGATCCAAAGGTTCTGGCCTGTCGGCTTACGAAGAGCTAGCCGAAGAAGGTGTTGACCTGGGTTGGTACTACACCATGTACCTCAGTCCTCTGCCTCCGAAACTGTTAGAAGAACTCAGAACCAAAGATCTGGTTCTGGTGCCAGAATTGAATTATATGGGCCAATTTGCCTCCGTGCTGCGATCACAAGGAGTGAAAGCCGAGGCCATTACCCAGTACACTGGATTGCCCTTCAAGGTGCGCGAACTAGCCAGCCGAATTCGCGACAGAGTCGGAACCCAACAAAAAGAGAGTGTGACAGCATGACCTCCAAAAACCCGGAATATGATTTCAAATGGTGCCCTGGCTGCGGCGACTTCGGCGTCCGCCGAGCGCTGGAAACCGCTATTAGCCGCCGGACCGTCGAGATGGAAGTCGCGCCTGAAAACAACGTGATAATTGCAGGCATCGGTTGTTCAGGCAACATGGTGCATCTGCTGGAGGGCGACCAGCCTTACGGGTTCCACGGAATCCACGGCAGGTCTCTGCCTATAGCAATGGGCGCCAAAATGGGCAACCCTGACCTCAATGTTGTGGTCGTGGCCGGAGACGGCGACTTCCTGGGCATCGGGTTAGAGCATATCTCGCCTCAGGCAGCCCGCAACCTGAACATCACAGCCATCGTTATGGACAACGGGGTTTACGGACTCACCAAGGGCCAAAGCTCCCCCACAACAGACCTGGGAGCGGTCACGAGTTCCACGCCGTACGGCAAGACTGAAGACAAGCTGCATCCGTTCAAGATGTACCTGAGCCTCGGCGTTTCCTTCGTGTCATCCACAATGTCCAGTCAAGTCCGGCAGATGTCCACCATCATGTCCGAGGCGATGGATCATCCAGGATTTTCCATTGTTCACATTCAGTCGCCTTGCACTGAGTACAACAACACCTTTGAGCTGCTAAAGGGCAACGTTCGCAAGGGCATCCCCGGCCTCGCCTACGACATACCGGAAGATCATGACGATGCCGACTGGGACGCTGCATTCGATATCGCCAGCAACGACGGAATACCGCTTGGCGTGCTCTACCGTGACACGACGCGGCCCACGCTGGACCAGCGCATCGATGAGGTTTCCGAGAAGGTGAAGGCCAAGTCTGTAGCGTCATTGCTGGACTCTTACGCTATCTAGGTATCAGGGTGGTGGATTCAGCGCAATAGCAGACGCATCCAGATGACGAAGAACGCGCCTTGTGATTCACAGGGCGCGTTTGTTTTATATCAGAGTCGTTCATATAATGGCCCGAAGGCCTTTGATGGATTGTTTGGGTGAGGGCCAAAGATTGACCAATGGAGAAATGTGAAAGATGCCAGCGGCGTTGAAGGGAATCAGAGTCCTGGATATGTGCATCGTGCTTGCCGGACCGACCTGCGGCAGGGCGCTGGCCGAGTACGGGGCGGATGTCATCAAGATCGACCCGGAACACCGCCAACCCGGTCTCACTCCCTGGCTGGAAGTTGGAAGGGGCAAGCGTAGCATTTGCCTGAACATCACCAAACCCGCCGGACTGGATGCCTTCTACCGCCTTGTGGAGACCTCGGATGTGGTGCTGGAGGGTTTCCGCAAAGGCGTTGCTGATCGTCTGGGCGTCGGATACGAACAGTTGAAGCGACGCAAGCCCGGTTTGATATACGTTTCGATAAACGCTTTTGGACAGCAGGGGCCGTGGGCCATGCGTCCTGGATTTGATCAGAACGCCCAGGCCGCCACCGGAATGCAGGTACGCAACGGAGGCCGCGACGGCGTTCCGGCTCCTCCTCCTTACACCTTCAACGACTACGGCACTGGCCTCATGGCCGCCTACGGCGTGATTATGGCCCTATTGGAGCGGGAACGCACTGGAAAGGGCCAACGCGTCGAGACGGCTCTGTCTTACACCGCCTCCACCTTCTCGTCGCCGTACATGTTGGACTATGTGGGCTACGATAGAAACGAGATCGAAGGCCCCGATGCCAAAGGTTTCAATGCGCTATCGAGGCTCTACCAGTCGTCGGACTCCTGGTTCTTACTGTCCGTTGAGGACTTCGAAGGCTGGAATCGGCTCACTCGATTGGACTCTTTGAAGCATCTGCGAGGCAAGCCCGAATTTGCCACCGCCGAGCTTCGTGACGAGAACGACGAACAGCTTTCGGAACAACTGGCTTTGACGTTCAGACTAAATTCAACCGAAGAATGGGCGCGCATCCTGAAGGGGGTTGGAGTAACCGCCATTCCCAATCAGACTATTTCAGAGTTACGTGAGGACAGCTACGCGCAACGCCATTCGCTGATACAGTCTGCCAAGCATCCAGACTTTGGACAAATCACCCACGGTGGCGTGTCTCCCCAACTTAGTCGGACGCCCGCGGTTGCGGCGCGCTCCCCGGCATTTGGAGGCGACACCGAAAGCATCCTGCGAGAGTTGGGCTATGCATCCCCAGAAATCGACAACATGCGAGCTAGCGGGGCCATACCTCGAACCGCCAGCGTGCCGATCGCGTGAATATTCGCCTGATACCTGAAAACCTGACCTCTAACCATAGGATTTACACATGACCGAGGAACAGAACCTGATCCAGTGGGTGTATTCGTCCAAGAACGAACAGGAGCTTGGAGAACGGTATGACCAGTGGGCGTCAAGCTACGAGAAGGACTTGATCGGAGACTTTGGTTGGTATGGCCCGCCATCGTCTGTCACAGCCGCCGCTAAGTATGTCCCGAAAGACTCTCGAATCCTGGACGCCGGAGCGGGAACCGGGCTGGTGGGACAACTGCTCAACGAACACGGCTACCATAACTTGGTGGCGATGGACCTGTCCGAGGGCATGCTGGATCAGGCGCGCAAGAAGAACGTGTACGGCGAGTTTCAACAGATGGTCATGGGAGAGAGCCTAGGCTTTCCGACAGATTCCTTCGACGCTGCCCTGTCGGTGGGAGTCCTGACCGTCGGCCATGCGCCTGCCTCGTCGCTGAACGAACTCGTTCGCGTGGTTCGCCCGGGTGGGCATATCATATTCACGCTCCGTCCCGACCTCTATGAGGACGGCGGATTCAAAGAAGTCCAGACAGCGCTTGAATCAGAAGGCAAATGGAAGCTGGTCGAAATGGGCGACCCAATGCAGGCCCTCCCCAAAGGCGAACCAGACGTCCTCCATCAGGTATGGGTGTACGAGGTTACGTCATAGCTTCGGTTACGTGGTGATGACACTATGAAAAAAATCGTGAAAGATTCCCGTGAAGCTTTTTGACATCAACGAACTTCCGCAGGAGATGAACGACCGGATTGATTCGATGATCGGTCAGCTTGCCGTTGTGACTGAGGCCATCCGAATCGCCGAAGACGAACGCAAGCGACTTCGCGATGAACTGGTCGACGCCCTGCAAACCGTGGGCGCAGAGCCTGGCGACGTTTTGGAAGCCGCGCATCACGGTGTCAGAGTCGAGATGACCCAGCGCATTCAGCGCCAGCTGCGCCGAGACTCTCTGCTGGAGTTGGGTGTTTCGCAGGACCTGATAGACATGGCGACTACCCAGAGCGAGACCGCCCCTTACGTCGTGTTACGCAGGATGGACACCGAGGGCTGACCTCAGAGTAATATCCTACACGGTGCGAGCGCCGTTAGCGTCTCCGATCTTCTTCAGTGGAGTCTCAGTCTCCGACGCCTCAAGGGTCGCAGGGTCCAACTGGAGGCCCAGACCGTCGGCCAGGCGGGTCAGGTAGTTGAATATGCCCACGATGTGGGCGACCTCCAGACACGCCTGATCGTCGAATCCCAGGTCTCGGAGAGGCTGCCAATCGTCCTCGGTCATGCTGGTGGGCGTCGCGCTCATCTTGTGGGCCAGTTCGCAAAGCTGGAAGTTTCGGTTTCCCGGAGTCATGGCGTCGCGCCAACTCCCATCGACCAGGGTCTTGATGATTGCAGGGTCTCCGTCCTCGACACGCAGAAACTCTGCGTGGGTTGTGGCTCAATAGTAGCAATCCTGAGCAACAGCAGCGACGGTGGCGATCATCTCCCGTTCCTGACGGCTCAGGCTTCCCGGACCGCGCATGATCTCGCTGTACAGGGTGTTGAAGGCAGGGCCGATGGCAGGATGGGCTGACAGAAGCCGCCCCATCGCAGGGCGAAACTCGAAGGCCCAACGTCCGGGCGCGACAGGCTGAGAGCCGTTGTCGGGGGCAATGTCAACCCAGGCTTCTTTGATCTCGTGTTTGTGCATCGGGTTCACCTCGCTAATTCAAGAATTCAGAGAGGCCGCGACCTCTCGCGCCTTGGCTGCCTCGCGCTGGGCGAACAGGCTGCATATGCCCGTGTACTCGGTCGGGTCAAGAAGGACTTCGATTTCCTGTGGTGTCATGTTGGATGCAACGTCCGAGACCTCGGCCAGGGTGTCCTTGAAAGGCCTGCTCTCCACAACTGACGCCTGAGCCGCGTCGTACACCGCGTCATGAGCCCGTTGACGGCCCAGCTTGCGCCCTAGCTCCAACATTATAGCCTCGGACATTATCAGCCCGCCGGACAGGTCAAGATTGGCTCGCATACGCTCTGGAAATACCTGGATGCCGGAGAACAATTCGATGACGTACTGTAGCAAATCGCCCGTGAGGACAGCCGACTGGTCGAGGGCGCGGTTCATCATCACGCTGGTAGTGCGGTTGGCTTCGTGCTCGGTAATCATGGCCTCCAGCGCCAGCGGGACTAGCGCGCGAATCTGCGCCGCCACCGCCACGATGTCCTGGGCTAGCTTGGGATTGCGCTTCTGAGGCATGGTGCTACTTCCCACAGTGCCTGGCGGGACAGGTTCTTCCACCTCTCCGAACTCCTGTTTCATCAGCGTGAAGACCTCGCCTCCCATCTTGGAGCAGGTCGACGCCAGCATCCCCAGCAGGGTGACGTACTCGCACAGGTGGTCGCCCGTGGTTCGGGCAGGCATGGTCATGGGCTTCATGTCCAGCTTGCGGGCCATCAGGTCCTGAATCTCAAGACCGACCTCCCCCAGCGATGCCAGAGTTCCGGCTCCGCCGCCCAGCATTGCGACGAACACACGGTCCTCGCAACCCTGCAGCCTCTCGACGTGTCGGCAAAGCTCGTCAATCCAGACGGCGACCTTGTATCCGAAGGTCGCGGGAACCGCGTGCTGACCGTGGGTGCGTCCCGGCAGTGCGTAGTCTTTGGTCTCCTCTGCCAGATTCGCCAGCACGGTGAGAATCTGGGCCAACTGGGACAGATAAATGCGATGGGCCTCTCGAAGCATCAACAGCTTGCCTGTCTGGGTGATGTTCTGAGTCGTTGCGCCCCAATGAGCCCACCCTCCGCCGTCTCCGTCGCACACCCGGTCCAGTTCCCAGATCAAAGGGACAAGAGGATGGCCTGTTTTGGCGAGCCCTTCGTGAATGGCATTGATGTCCAGAAAGGATAGCCGAGCCTTGCGGGTAATCTCGTCTGCCGCAGGCCGCGGGATGACTCCCAGGTCTGCCTGGGCCTGGGCCAGCGCGGCTTCAACATCCAGCCACGATTGGAATCGGGCTTCTTCGGTGAACTGCGAGCGGACTCCGGGGTCGGCCATCCTCAGCGCGGCGGGTTCTCGTTGCATTCGGCGTTCCTCCTGGGTGTGCGGTGATGGGGTCGAGTGTATTGTCGCAGTGAGGGCATGTCAACGAGCCAATCTGCGGAGCAGCGCGTCAGTCGCGCAATTCCTGACCACCTGATTCCTGATCCTTGATACCTAAAATGGGGACACACAAAAAGGGCAGACTTTAAAGCCTGCCCCCTGATTATCGGTAGTTGTCTAGGTTACCAGGTGCTGCGTCTGCTTCCGATGCCCACCTTCCTCAACAAGTTCGACACCCTGGACATTACCCCAGACCGCTGATCCATCTCGTGATGCCATGCCGCTCCGATCAGAGCGTTGACCATCGCCGCTTCTTCTGTGCGCCAGGCGTATCCATTGGTTGCATCTCTACGAGCGAGATCCTGAGTTTGTATTCTCTGCATATGGTCGCTCCCCGGAAACTGTATCAGGCGTTTGCTTACTGTGGGAAAGAGTACGCCGAGCATGGGAGACCTGCCTAGTTTGATTTTGGTTAGCTTTTGTAAAATTCTAAACCTTTTTGGGAAAATGTCAGTCGCTTAGACGACATCTTTTAGTCTGTATTCTGTGTGGAAGAGGCCACCGCGAGGCAGTATTCTGGATAACTTCTGGCGCAAATCACAAAGAGTAGACCTGAGGAGAAGGGGCGGGTCACATGGCTTCTTAGGGGAGTCAGTCGAGGTGTGAGGAGTCGTTGAGCCGGTTGATGCGCCACAGGTTAGTGTTCAGAAGGGTTGAATCACTGTGATGCCAGCGCTCGACGTCCAGGTCGAAATCGAACATCGCGGTGTTGCCTACAGGCATGCCCCACAACCGGTCAACGCCCATGAGAGCGGCGAAGAGATAGTGGATTATTCCCCCGTGGGTGAAAGCCAAAATTTTATCCTCGTTGGTGTGGTCTGCAATTAGCTGGTTGATCGCCCTTTCAGCCCTGACCCGGCGGTCCGCCATTGGTTCGGCTTCCGGCACATGGTCCCAGTTGCGCGTCTCGTGGTACAGACGGGCGGCCTCGGGATACTGGGCCTGGACTTCCTCCCAGTTCTTGCCTGAGAATACCCCCACGTCGATTTCTATCAGGTCATACAGGGGAGTGATGGGGTAGTTCCAAGCCGCTGTGGCTATGCGGGCGGTCTCGGACGTGCGAATCATCGGGCTGGAGTAAACGTGGGTAGGCTCGAAACCCTCGGCGGCGAATCGCTCTCTGAGTTTCTCGGCCTGCTGCCTGCCCAACTCCGACAGTTCGGTCTCCCCCCGCCCCTGCCACTTGCCTGCTGCGTTTGCCATGCTTTGCGCGTGTCGAATAAATATCAGTTTCATGTTTTCACGAGAGAGAATATAACATAGTTAGTCAGGTGCGGGCCATGAGCTATCAGCTGACAGCTTTCAGCGACGGCCCTGCGGCACTCGCCATTCTGAGATGGGCCCCGATGAATCTGGTCGCAAGTAGGACACGCGCTGGATTGAGGACGACCAAATGCTTCGCTCCAGCTCAGCACGGTGCTTCGGGCAAACCAGGCCGCCGAATCCAGGCCCGGCTGTGTTGTCTAAGTAGCTCACGAACACGTTCGTCGTGCCTACCAGGGAGATGTCGTTGTGCTCTCCCACGGTTTGATCTGTGTCAACTGTGGCTGGGTCCTCGAAAGTCACACCATAGTCCGCGGAGCGCACCATCCGAAGCTTGTTGCCAGAGGCTATCGGCGCGTCCTCGAAGTAGCTGATGAAAACCGTCGTTGGGTCCACAATCGCGATGGACGAGAACTGCCCAACATCGCCACTGGACACCACCGTCGAGACGCTAAATGGACTGCCGCTGTTAGTCGACGAGGTGAGCTTCAGGTCGCCAGATGTTGCGTCGTAGTAGCTAATGTATACTGTCTGCCCGTTATCCACCGAGGTGTCGTTCACAGCCGCGATGGATGAGTATTGGCCCATGTCGTTTGTCGAGTCCACCGTGCTGAAGGTGAAGGTCGGGAACACGAAGTGGGTTGCAACGGCGAACTTCAAGTTGTGGCTTGTGTCATCGTAGTAGCTGATGTAAATGTTGGTTGTGTCCGGCGCCACGATGTCGGTATATTGGCCGACATCTCTGCTTGCGGATTGACCATGCCCCTCCGCGCAGTACCAGTAGTATCAATAACCAGTAACACTTGCTAGCCAGAAGGTTATAGCGGCCAGATAAGGAAGTGGGTTCTGTAACGTGCGAGGAGTCAGCGACGAGTGTCGCAAAGCGAGTGTCAGGAATGAGGGGGGCTTCAACATGGAAGCGATCATCGGGGCTGGCCCAAAGCGTGATCGTCTTCCGGGGTGGGGATGATGCAGGACGGGCGGTTCGCAACGTGCTTGCACAACAGTCCTAGCACCCGCCCCTGGCAAGCGGGGCTCCTCCATTGATGCACGCCGCCTGCCTGGGTCGATGTTAGTGGACAGGCGGCACAATCGCCAGTATCGTAAGGTTTAATTTGTATATGAGCGCACCGCATGGATTTGAAGCGCCCTGCCCCTAAGCGCATTATTACCGTTGCCAGCCGAACTCCGAGTATGGAACCGTGGCTCTGAAATTTGCGAATGCGGCCCTGACGTAAGGAACGGTGTTCGACGGAAGTTGGTCTATGGGAAACCAGCTCAGGTCGTCGCATTTGTCTGGCTCTGCGTTTGCTGGTTCGCCGGTCCAATCGGTGGGGGCAAAGAAGAAGTTGACCCGCTCTCCGTCATTCGCAAATGCGTGCATGGTGTGGATCAGGCGCAGATCGTCCAGTTCGACCACAATGGTCGTCTCTTCCCGGACCTCTCTTGCTGCTGCGTTACGTATCGGTTCGCCGCCATCGAGGTGTCCGGCTGGAACGCTGTAATTCCCATCCTCGTATCCGGTGTTCAGCCTTCGCAGCATCAGGATTTGCCCATCGCGCACGAAGAACACATGCACAGCAGGTATGACTTTGAACCTTTCTTGAGTCATGCTTTATATTCTAATTAGGGCTTTCGAGCCACAGCTTCGGTCCTGCCGGTGCCGATGAGGGCGTCGGGATGCCTGGCCCACTCTCTCATGCCCGCGATAATGCTCTGAATCTCAGCGGTGTCAGTCCATCCAAGCTCGATGGCCTGATCAAATATCGGGACATTTTCGATCCAGCCTATGAAACCTTCCATCGATGCCTGGACAGCCTCAGGATCGGACGCAAGCCCGTAGAGGGCTTTGAACTCGAACACGTCCAGCCCGGCTTCGCGCATCATTCTTCGCGCGTGGCGTCCGCGATTCAAAGAGCCGCCGTAGAGGTTAAACCCGCGCTCGAAAATCTCGAAGAATCTGCTGACTGATTCATTTTCTGGAGAGATTAGAGGGTCGCCCCAGTCGGTGTTCACAACGCCCACGAGACCGCCCTTTTTCACGACTCGATGAAGCTCTTTCAGTGCGCGTTCTGGGTCGCCAAGATGCTCCAGCACGGCGCTGGTGAGGACCACGTCAAAGGAGTTGTCAGAGAATGGCAGGTCGCAGATGTCTGCAACCTGAAACTCGACGTTATCGACCTGTCGCTCTGCCGCGAAGGCTTTAGCCTGCTCGATCATGCCGGGTTCTATGTCGATTCCAGTCGCCTGAGCCGGCGCGACCGCCTGGGCAAGGCCGAGAGTGATGGTCCCTGGCCCGCATCCGCAGTCCAGCAGGGCCATCCCGGATTTAAGGTGAGGAAGGAAATACCCGGTGGTGCCATCCGAAGCGTGCAGGCTGTAGAAGTTCTGAACCACGGGCGCATCGTATCCGTAGGCCGGGCGCCCGCCATACTCGGGTTTTTCGGTGGTCATGCAATTCTCCTAACAATTTTGACGGTTACATCTCGCCATGCTGAGTAAAGTGAAGCGTCTGATCGAGTCTAGGTCAACCGCTGCCTTACTGAAACTGGATTCTTCGTTGCGACCCCTGAAGGGCGAAATCTGACGACTGAAAGCTGATATCCGGTTCACGGAGCGACCTTGTATGCGACGCACTCCACAATCTCAACAGCTAGAGTTTTTTGAGCCAGTTGGGTCGTGCCTATGACCGCTCTACACGGCGGGTCGGCTATGAACTCGCGGTAAACTTCGTTGAACATCGGCCAGTTGTCCATGTCGGTCAGAAACACCATGAGGATTACGACTCGATTGAAACCCGTGCCGGCCGCTGTCAGCGAGGTCTCGATGTGTCGGAACGCGGCGCGGTACTGACCCTCGTCGGTGTCGCCAACCTTCACGCCGTCGAAACCCGAAGACGTGGTGCCACGAGGCAGGACTTTCACTGCCCTGACTTTGAGCATCCGCACCATGTCCTCCTCGAAATAATCGCTGTACAGGCCGACTCGGTAGGAGTGTTGGTCGGTGGACTGGTGGCGGCCATCGGCGATAATCAGGTCCAGCAGATGGTCTCGGTCATCGAAGGGCAGAGCATTGGCGTCTTCGATGCTCATAGCGTCTAGGTCTGTGAGGGTGTAGCTCATAGTTCGGGTCCTCCAAGTGGGGGTTTTGGATGTTACTCGAATTTGAAGACGCTAAGGGCAGTTTTGCTCATGACCCACTCTCGTTCCTCCTGCGTGTTGAAGGCGGGGTGGTCAAGGACTCCCAGCAAGGCGTTGCGGTACCCCTCCCGCTGGCTGACCGGCGGGTAGTCGCTCCCCCACATCAGCCGATTGGGGCTGAAGGCGTCATGGGCAAGTTCCACCAGTGGCGGTATGGAATCATAGAAGTCGAAGCCATACCGCGTTTTCAGGACTTGAGGGCGCCGGGAAAGCTCGCCGAGGCCGGGGAGTTTCATGTAGGTGTTAGGGTACTCGGCAAGCTCCAGCGCCTTTTTGTATCTGGCGTAAGGCGGCTGAGGTCCAGGGCCGTTGGCGGGAAATCCCGCGCCATCGCTGCCGCCTGCTAAGTGCTCAAGGACGAACGGCATTTTGGGAAACTGGGCCACCAGCGCGTTGAACTCGTCAGAGGACGTGTTGGCGATGCCCCCCATACTGCTGATCACGAGCCCAAGCTCGTCGGCCTTGCGCCAGATGGCGAGAGGGTCGTCTCCCGCAGAGCGTTGATCGGGGGCCAGTCGGACGCCCACTGCGCCCTGGCTGGCGTAGCCTTCCAGCCTGTCCAGAGCGTCAGGCTTAGTCACGTCGACGATAACCACCACCGCAAACCTGCCAGGAAATCGCTCGACGCATTCGAAGAGGTATGTGTGGTCGTACCCCCCTGTCTGAGGTAGGCCGTGCTGGACTAGGACAGCCTTCTCGACGTCGTTCAGGTTCATCTGGTGGATGAGCAGTTCCACCGGCTCAAACCAGTTGATGCCTGCGTGGGTATGGGTGTCTACGATCCTCATGCTTTGCTCCCCGTGTCGTTAAGTCGCGCCTTGGGCCGGCGCTTAATATACCACCGAACGCAACAGAGAGTGGCAATCCAACGACCCAATATTACTTAGCTACCGGGCAGTCGCCACATCTGTAGACGCCCGATCTCGTAGAACCCCATTCTCTCGTACATCGACTCGGCCATCGGCGATGGTTGGAGGAGGGCTGGGAGTCCGAGGCCGCTCTGAACGGCGGCCCTAGTCAGGGCCTGGGCGTATCCCCGGCGCCGGTATTCAGGAAGAGTAGCCACGCCGTAAACGCCCACAATTTCGTCGCTGACGTAGGCCATCGAGACGCTGACGACGTCGCCATCCACACGACCCATGTAGCAGCGCAGTTTCAGGTCTTCGATACTGGCTTCGGCGTGAATTTGGAACGGGGCGGATGTGGCCGAGTCCGGCATTTCGAATCCTTTGAGGCTGGCTTCCTCGAACTCTCTGAGGGCCGACAGCGTCGATACCTGCTCGATTCTGAGTTCAGGTGGCGAACTCACGTTCGGCGATTCCATTGGCGGACTGATGTGCCAGGGTTCGACGTCTGTCGTCTCGAATCCATACTTCGAGAGGTCCAGATTCATCCAGCAGTCGGCCATTACGAAACCTCTGGGTTTTCGAGCTTCGACTAACCTCTCGATTTCGACGTATAGAGCGTAGGGATCGCCTGGTTTCAGTGTAATGGCTCCAAGATATATGATTCCGCCTGGCTCCCAGCAACGCCACAGAGTCTCCGAGCGTGTGCAACGCAGGCCGTGGGCCACAAGCTGAGATTCGTGCCAGTTGGCCCAGTTGAGAGCGCCCGCCTGAATCAGGTCGTTGGTTTCGTCGTTCATGTATGCGGCATTACCTCTGACTTCAGATATCGAATATGCTCAGGAGTCGTGGCGCAGCACCCGCCGATTATCCGCGCTCCAAGACCAACCCAATCCTGCGCGTGCTTTGCGTACTCGTTTGGCGACATGGATGGATCGAAAATCCAGCCATCGCCCACAGGCAATGCGCCTTGTCCATATGCACCCACAACAACCTGATTGTGCAAGCTAAGTTCGCGCATCGAGACGGTGATAGCATCTGGCATCGTGCAGTTTATCAACACTGCCGATGCTCCGGCAGACACCAGAGTCTCGACCGCTTCAAGCCAAGATTCGCCACTTGATACCGTTCCATTCGGACTGGCCAGAAGCGACGCCCACACAGGCAGGCCAACCTCCACTGCCGCCACGACACCCGCACGCGCCGAGCGCGCCTGAGCGGCAGTCTCGACCAGTATCATGTCCACGTCGGTCTCGGCCATCACTTTGGCCTGATCTCGGTAAGCAGACAGACACGTTTCAAAGGACGGGACGTCGTTCGGATCGTAGTCAGACGCTAATGGGCCAAGAGACCCGGCGACTATAACTCCATCTGCCTGAGAGGCGTTCCGGGCGTTGATTGCCAACTCCATGGCCATCCGAGTCAAGGAATCCGACATCTCGGCATCCAGACCGTCGAGGCTCAACGCGTATTGGTTACAATCGTAGGTGTTGGCGGTGATTACGTCAGCGCCTGCTCGGATGTAATCGGCGTGAATTTCTCGAATCAGGTTGGGCGATTCCAGCATCCGAGTGACCGCAAGATCGCTACGCCCTGTGTCTCCGCTTCGACGCCTGATCTCCGTGCCGAGCGCGCCGTCGAGGATGATCAATTCACCTCTGGCAGGTCGTTCCATAATGTCATGAAAGGCCATCTGACTGCGCTCCTTCAACTCTGAATGTCGAAGATTGTAGCACGCGCCTCTTCACTCGAAGCCTGTCACGATGCCGTCGGCGTCAGTGACAAGGCGCCCCTTGCTGGAGTCCAACAGAACCATGCGGTTGCCCCACGGGCCCTCGACGACGACGGCTCGACCAATCTGGATGTCGAAGGGCGGGACGATGATCTTGCCTCCAGCATCCTCGATTCTGCGGGCGGCGGCGTTTGCCGATTCCACCGAAAGGTCGATTTCCTGATAGTCGCGCTCGTTCTGAATCACGATCTCGGCCTCAGAGCCAGACAAGCGAAGCCCGACTGCCGACTCGGTTTTCCGTATGATCTCATGCCCCAATATGCCTCCATAGTATCGAACGCCTGCCTCAATGTCAGGCACGTAGAATTGCACAGCGTCAACCATCTGAAACAACGGGATGGATTTGGCGTCGTCCATGGGACTCCTTTTAATTGGGTGCGCAATAAAGCTGGCAGCGCTCTGCTACGTCGACGCCTCAGGATATGCCCGTCGAATAGCATCTATCTGCCACTGTCGCCGCTAGTGTCACCGGATAGACCTCGGTAAAACCACTGAGGACAGCGGCAACAGCTAACGTGTTGTCAGAATATGATAAAGGGTATAGTCTCGCTACATCACGTGGCACAGGAGCGCGCTATTGATTGACAAGATATTCTCCAGCATGGATGAGGCGGTCGCCGATATTTCCGATGGCTCAACCATTATGTTCCCTGGTTTCGGAAACACGGGGATTCCCCGTAACCTGATGGCTGCGCTTCTGACTCAGGGCGCAAAGAACCTGATAGGCATCTCCAACGGTTCAGGAGGCCGCGACGACCGCATAGACATCGGAGTGTTGGTGCGCGCCCGTCAGTTCAAGAAGCTGGTTATGGCCTTCACGGCGTCCCCCCATCCCTCCAGAGCCACGATTTTCAATGAGCTGTACGAGGCGGAAGAGATTGAGGCGGAACTTGTCACTCAAGGCACGATGGCCGAGCGGATACGGGCCGCCGGCGCAGGCATCGGCGCGTTCTACACCCCGGCGAGTGTCGGAACGGAGTTGGCCGAGGGCAAGGAGCATCGCATGATCGACGGCAAAGAATACGTGCTGGAATACCCGTTCCATGCCGATTATGCTTTCATTCGGGCGACCAGGGCCGACACCTGGGGCAACCTCCAGTTCACGCTGGCGCAACGCAACTTCAACCCCATCATGGCGATGGCTGCCAAGACAACCATTGTCGAAGTCGAAGAGGACATTCTGGAGGCCGGAGCCATCGACCCGGATCACGTTCACACGGCTGGAATATTTGTTGACCGGATTGTGAAAATTCCAGAGGATGGCATCTGGGATTCCGTCCCGCAGCGATAGCGGAGAGCAAACACATTGACAGAAAAGACACCGCTGAACCGACGCCAGATGGCCGCCCGTGTTGCCCAGGAGTTCCGGGAAGGCTGGCTGGTCAACCTCGGTATCGGCATCCCGACGCTTTGCTCCAACTTCGCGAAAGAAGTGATCTTTCACTCGGAAAATGGGGTGATCGGATACGGCCCGCAGGTTGCTGAGGGCGAGGAGAACATCAACATGGTGAACGCGGGAGGCCAACACGTTAGCCTGCTTCCCGGCGGCTCTATCGTTCACCACGCCGACGCTTTCGCCATCATCCGAGCGGGGTACCTTGACGTCTCGGTGCTGGGAAGCTATGAGGTTGCCGAGAATGGCGATTTCGCGAACTGGAAGACCGCAGGCCGCAAGGGTGGCGGTATCGGCGGCGCGATGGATTTGGCGGTAGGAGCGAAGCAAGTGTTCATCATTATGGAGCACACCACTCGCGACGGCAAACCTCGATTGCTGAAGGAGGTCGCCCTGCCAGCAACAGCCCGTGGAGTGGTCAAACTACTGATGACCAACCTGGGACTGTTCGACGTAACCCCCGGCGGCTTCGCCCTGCGAGAGATCGCTCCTGGTTATTCGCCGGAGGACGTGCAGGCGGTGACCGAGGCTGAACTACTAATCTCCCCCGACCTGATTCAGATCAGCGGTACGGGATGATAACTGGGAGCCGTCGGCAAACAACCCTTGTCATGCTGAGTGGAGCGAAGCAACTGGTCGCAAATGAACCAGCGTTTGTCGTTCACGACCAGATTCTTCGTTTGCGAACTCAAAATGACAGCAATTTATGACCATATCCTGACACCAGAAAACCTGATACCTAGTGACTTGAATAGGAACAAAGCCATCGAAACCGATTCAATAACCCGACGGGGACGATAACCCGTTGGCCCGACGAGACAGCCTCGCCGATTCAAAGCTGACCGCGGACACGAAGTCTGAGCGGAATCAGGAACGACCCGGCAAGGCGAAGACCACAACAACACCGACGGCGAGTTGGCGCAACACATTCATTTCCTTGCGCCACCGCGACTACCTACTGTTCTGGCTTGGCATGCTGGGAATCATGGCAGGCATGCAGATGCAAATGCTGGCCCGAAGCTATCTGGTGTACGATATCACCAACTCTCCGGCAATCCTGGGGATAGTGGCTGCCGGGAGCGCTGTGCCTATGCTGGGTTTCTCGCTGTTTGGTGGAGCCTTCGCCGACAGGTTTGACCGCAGAAGGATAATCCAGGCAGGGCAGGCGTCTTTTGCGCTGCTTGCTCTTGCGGTTGCAATCGTCATCGTTACGGATCGCGTGACCTGGGTCTATTTGCTGATCGCGGCGGTTATTCAGGGCATCGCATTCTCCTTCATGATGCCTGCTCGACAGTCCATCATCCCTCAATTGGTTCCGCGAGAGCAGATCACTAACGCAATGGCTCTGAGCAGCGCAGCGATGAGCGCAATGACCCTGACTGCGCCCGCATTTGCCGGTTTGCTCTATGCGTTTGCTGGCCCTGAGACTGTGTATTTCATAATTTCGGGACTAGGGTTCGGCGCCATCGTGTTCACCTCACTGATCTCCCTCGCTGGAACTGACAGGGCGCGTCGAAAACGAGGCTCTGTGATAAAGGACGTCGGCGCCGGGCTCGCCTATATCAAGAGCAACAACATAGTGCTGGTGCTTCTGATAATCGGACTGGCAACCTCCGTGTTGGCCCAGCCATTCCGAATGCTGATGCCACTATTCATCGTGGACGTCTACGAGCTAGGCCCAAGAGCGATGGGTCTACTGGTGTCAGCGATGGGCGGAGCTTCGTTGTTCGGCGCTCTGTTTGTGGCATCGATCAGCAACTGGCGTCGAGGAATGCTTTTGTTGATCGGTAGCTTCATGTCGGGCATAGCGCTGGTGCTTATTGCCTCCGTCCCGATCTACTATGCGGCTGTGTTATTCATGATCCCTCTGGGGCTGGGAGACGCCGGACGCCGAACCCTCAATCAATCACTGGTGATGGAGGAGACGAACGACGAGTTTCGGGGCCGCGTCATGAGCGTGTTCATGCTCAATCGGGGAATGATGCCGCTGGGCGTGCTGCCGACAGCTATAATGGCAGAGTACGTCGGCGCGCAAGTCGCCATAGGGACTCTCGGAGTTCTTCTGTTGGGTTTCACGCTTGTAGTGACCGTGACTCAGAAACGGTTGCGTGATATGTAGCCAGCACGCATGCTACGATCAAATCATCATGAAAATATCAGGTATAGCGTGCCATACATGACAATTTGGACAATTGTTGGTATAACATCAGGAACAACTCCGAGCAGTGTGATCCAGAAGGAGCGTCGTGGTGCATATAGGGCTTTCGATGGAGTGCGACTATCCGCCACACCTGAACCAGCGGCAAGCCTTCGACGAAGCGTTCAAGATGGCTCATGTGGCTGAAGATTTGACTTTCGACGGCGTTTGGCTCGCTGAGCGTCACTTCGCCACGCCAACAGGCACAGGAGGGGTGCCGTCCATCGTCTCGGCTCCCATGATTCTCGCAACCGCCATCGCAGAGCGCACCCAGCGCATTAGAGTTGGCACCGGCGTACTGGTTCTGCCTCTGGGACACCCCATCCGCATGGCTGAGGAGGTTGCGACGCTGGACAACATCTGCGAGGGTCGGTTCGATCTGGGGGTTGGCCGAAGCGGGTTCACCCGTTCCTATGAGGGCTACGACCTGCCTTACGAAGAATCTCGAAATCGGTTCGGCGAGTATCTCAACGTGATGAAGCTCGCATGGACAGAGGACACCTTTTCCCACGAAGGCGACACCTACACATTCAAAGATGTGTCAGTAATTCCCAAGCCGTATCAAAAGCCATACCCGCCCATCTGGGCCGCCGCAACCACGAAACCGACTTTTGAGCTTTTCGGGGAAATGGGCTTGGACATTCTGGTGGGCCTCAGAGGAATGTCAGTGATCGATCTGGCCGACGCGATAGTGGATTACCGCACAGTGAACCCTGATGGCAAAATAGCGCTTCGCATACCCATCTACGTGGCCGACAGCATGGAGCAGGCACACTCCGAGCCACAGGAGAGCGCAATGAAGGCGTATGCACGTCTCCAGCAGGCGTTCACAGGATCGGTTGGTCGGTCGGGCACTGAATCCGGTGAGGAACGGGCCGAGCGAGGAGAGCGTCTCGGCACTATAACATACGATGACCTGCTGAGAGATCGCCTTGCCTACGGCACGCCAGATGTTGTGACCGAACGGCTCATTGAGCTTCGAGATACCCTGGGGTTGTCCGGCTTCATCATGGAGTCTAATGTAGGAGGCGGGATACCTTCTGAGCGGGTGTTAAAATCAGTCAATTTGTTCGGCGAGGAAGTGGCCCCGAAAATCAGGCAAACAACGAATGTGAATTCTTGAGGAGGGATGGAATTGTCAACAGATCACGACCATGACCACGACCACGACCACGGACACGAGCGGGCCCATGCGGTAGGAGAGATTACTCAGGCGGCCAGCGCCTTCCTGGGGAGCCTATCGGCTGACCAGAAAGCGAAGGCCACGTTCCACTATCTGGACGGCGAGCGCATCTTCTGGTACTACCCGCCCATGAACAGGCACGGACTGCCTCTGAGGGACATGGACGAAAACCAGCGATCCCTGGCTATGGCCATCGTCGAGAAGACGCTAGACCCGGTAGCCTACCATCGCACAAAGCAGATCATCGACCATGAGTCTATTCTCGGCCCCATCGAGAAGGAAGCAGGCGTCATATCGTTCAGCCGGAATCCAGAGCTTTACTATTGGACGATCTTTGGTGAGCCAGGTGGAGAAGACCCCTGGGGCTGGAGAGCCGAGGGCCATCACGTCTCCCTGCACTTCAGCATTTGGGGGGATAAGATCATAGCCACCACACCGTTCTTCTTTGGCGCCAACCCAGCCGAGGTTCTAAAAGGCGACCAGGCAGGATTGCGAATCCTCAGCAACCGCGAGGACATGGCGTTGGAGCTTATCAACAGCCTGGACTCTGGCCAGCGCACCCGCGCCATCGTTGAGGACGACGCGCCTTGGGATATCTATTCCTATAATTCATCCAAGCCCGTCTTCCCGAAAGAGGAGGGATTGCCTGGCTCTCAGATGAACGGCACACAGCAGGAAATGTTGATGTCCCTGATCACCGAGTACGTAACTCAGGTGAGGCACGACATCTCCCATGACAAGATGACTGCAATTCAGGAGGAAGGCGTCGGCAACTTCCATCTGGCCTGGGCAGGTGGGACTGAGGCGTTCAAAGGCCACTACTATCGAATCCACTCTGGCAGCTTCGTGGTCGAGTACGATAACGTTCAAAACGGCGCCAACCACATCCACTCCGTAATCCGAGACGTGGATAACGACTTCGCTTCGGACGTGATGCGCGAGCATCACCTGATGTACCATGTTCTCTAATTGACGCTCCAACAATGCACCCCGGCAGGGGCGGGTTTCAAACCCGCCCCCACGCAATCACAAACTATTAACACCCAAGAATAGACGGGAGGCAACAATGCCACAGGTAAGCGGACTGGGACATGTAGGAATTTTTGTTGACGACCTGATGAAACAGCGGGACTTTTACACCAGGGTCATGGGCCTTAAGATCGCCGACGAAGACCTGGAACAACGGGGTATGGTTTTCTTGAGTGCCCACCCCGAAGAGGAGCACCACGAGTTCGTAATCATGAAGGGCCGCGTCTCCGATAGCAACACCAGGGTGGTCCAGCAACTGTCCTTCAAAGTTGACACGTTGGCAGAACTCAAGGAATTTCACACCGTCTTCAAGGCAGAGGAAGATGTGACCATCCAGCGCACAGTCAGCCACGGAAACGCTTTCGGCATGTACGCGTTTGACCCGGAAGGCAACACGATCGAGGTCTACTACAAGACGGGATTCGACGTTCCTCAGCCCCACGGCGACGCTGTGAATCTTGATGACTCGGAAGAGGCGCTTCTAGACATCGCGCGCGCGGCGATTCCTAGCTAGAAAGCTCTCAGTATCCAGCAATCAGCCGTCAGCTAGCCTGTCATGCTGAGTCGCGGCGAAGAATCTGGTCGTCAGTGGAACCACGATTGTCCTATTGACGGCCAGATGCTTCACTCTATTCAGCATGACGTTCATGAGATTTTCGACCTTTGAACCTTCCATTCCCATCAGGCCGTCAGGATAAACGTCGTGTTCTGTTGGATGCGGTGGAGAGTGTTCGCGAGGTCATAACTGCCGGAGCAGAACAGGCTGAAAGAGAAGGCACGCTCCCTCCAGCGACCGTCGATGCATTGTACGATTCCAGACTCATGGCCCTGAAACTCCCTGTTGAGCTTGGAGGGGCCGAGGTCGATCCCGTAACCCTGATGGACGTGATCGAGGCGATGGCGTTGTACGACGCCACCGCCGCTTGGGTGTTGATGGTCGGAGCCACCAGCATCGGACTGGCGGGCGCCTTTTTGCCCGGCGAAGCCATACAGCAAATCTTCACAGATGATCGGGTGCCTCGGAGCGTCGGCGTTGCGGCCCCCGGCGGAGACGCGGAGCCGACCGACGGCGGGTTCAACATCACAGCGCACTGGACCTTCGGCAGCGGAACGCCGCACGCGGAATGGATTTCCGGTGGGGTGCGAATTCCTGGCGTCAAAGGCGGCCCTCCAGAGATACGCAGGGCCATCTTCCGCTCATCCGACGCCCAAATACACGACAACTGGCAGGTCGCCGGGCTTCGAGGCACAGGAAGCTGCGACTTCTCCGTGTCCAACCTGTTCGTACCAGAAGAGTTTACTTTCACCCCAGGCGGAGTTCCCCGACGCGGTGGCCCGCTGTTTTTGCTGGGACGGGCAGGGTTCGTTATACCCGAACATGCCGGTGTCGCGCTAGGATTGGGGTTCCGCTCACTCAATTCCATAATCGAGCTTGCCAAGTCCAAGAGCCGTGGCACATCCAGCCGCTATCTGATCGCCAACAGGCCCGCGTTCCAGGGAGAGATCGGACAGATGGAAATTCGCCTCCGAGCGGCCCGATCCTTGATGGTCAATGTGCTGGAAGAGGCATGGGAGGTGGCGAGCCAGGGCAGTCCAGTGAGTCTCGAATTCCAATCCATAATGCGAAGCTGTTGCGTGTACGTGACTGAGACCGCTATGGACGCTGTAAACCTGGCCTTTCGCAACGGCGGTGGCGAGGCCTTGCGCGAGTCGAGTGACCTGCAACAGTGCCTGCGGGACATGCACGGGGTAGCCCAACACTACATGGTCAGCCGCACGTCCTACGAGGCCCACGGCCAGCATTTGCTGGGCATGACGGATGTTGACCTGATGAGGTGACGGGTAGGTTTCAGGTGGTCAGGTGTCAGGAAAAGCCCAATGTTCGACACGGGATTGGCTCAGAGGGTGACAGCACGGACACCCCACAGCCTATTGTGATGAAGATAACCACATGGAATATTTCGCGGTAATGCTTGCTGAATGTGGCGGCGCCACCAACTTCAGACATCCTTGTTTCTAGCGGTCGCCCTTTCGACGGCCAGCAGATGATGTATAGAATTTAGACACGATCTTGCCGGTTTTCCTGGAAACCACAACCGTGGCCCTCCCGTGAAATGGATTGAGACCATTCCCGTAGAAACGCAACGTTTTAATCAGGGACCTTATCATTCCGGTGATTTTCTTATGTGGTATTCTTTCTTCGCGAACGGCGGCCATCTCGATGTCACTCTCAATTCCATCTCTACCGACGAGTCACGCAACAATTCGGCGCTGATGCAGCTTCACAATTATGTCGGTGACTTAATCGTAGCCGTTGAAATCGAGTAAATCCTTGCCTGAGAAGACAATACGACGACAGTTTGGGCGTCCGACGAAGACATGCCAGAGGTAAATTGAATGAATTACGGTGGCCCAGACCGCCAGGAGAATCGGCAAAAGCTACTCGATGCCGTTGATAGTGTCCGTGAGACGATCATCACAGGCGCAGAGCAAGCAGAAGCGGAAATGACAATTCCTCCGGCATCGATTAACGCCCTGTACGACTCGGGATTGTTCAGTTTGAAACTGCCGGAAGTGTTAGGGGGAGCCGAGGCCGACCCGATTACTCAGATGGAGGTCTTGGAGGCCCTAGCTCTCTACGATTCATCAGCGTCATGGTGCGTTATGATTGGCGCGACGAGCATCGGTTCGCCGGGGGCATTTCTCCCAGATGAAGGCATCCAGGAGGTGTTCCGGGATGGCCGGATTCCCAGGGCCGCAGGCGTCGGAGCGCCCACCGGTCAGGTCACGCCCGTAGAGGGGGGTTATCGAGTCACGGGTCGCTGGCCCTTCGCCAGCGGGATTCGACACTCTGAATGGGTCGGCGGCGGAATAACAATACCCAACGACGACGCGGCCCCAGAGATTCGCAGGGCATTGTTCCCAACCTCCGAGGTGAAGATTCATGATAATTGGGATGTCATGGGCCTGCGAGGCACTGGAAGCTGTGATTTCTCTGTGTCTGACGTGTTCGTCCCTTCACGGCGCATCTTCAGGGCCGACGTAGCTCCCAAGCGTGGAGGAGCGCTGTACTTGATGGGACACCCCGGCTTCGTCACAAACGAACACGCCGGCTTTGCCCTGGGCGTCGGACGCCGCGCTCTGAACGCCATCGTCGATTTGGCCGAGACCAAATCTCGCGGCAGGGGACTCAATCAATCTGTAATAGCGAACCGCCCTTCATTCCAGTACAAAGTCGGAGAGTGCGACCTGCGCCTGCGGGCGGCCCGTTCTCTGATGACCGAGATACTGGAGGAGTCGTGGGACACAGCTTGCCAGGGCCGAAATCCCGACACCCGGCAGCAGACGGAGATGCGAAGCTGCGCCACCTATGCCACCGAAGTCGCGTTGGACGCGGTGACCCTTGCATTCCGTCACGGTGGAGGCGAAGTCTTGGAGAAATCTCACGACCTTCAACAATGCCTCAGGGACATGAACGCCGCTGCTCAGCACTTCATGGTCAGCAACTCGTCCTACGAGGCCCACGGCAAATTTGTCCTGGGCCAGTCCGATGCAAACGCCATGCGGTGACAACCACCGATCATGACACCTGATCGTTTATTTTTCGAGAACTCCGAGAGGAAACATCTATATGACCGACAGCCAATTAAAAGTAACCCTCCTCGGAACCGGCACGCCTGTGCCCCTGATGCGGCGATTCGGGCCGAGCATTTTGGTTCAGGCCGCGAACCAGAACTTTGTGTTCGACTGCGGCAGAGGATCGGCCCAGCGGTTGATGCAGGTTAACGTGCCATCGCCACAGTCGGATAAATTCTTCCTTACGCACCTGCACTCGGACCATGTGGTGGGGATTCCCGACCTGTGGCTGTCCGGCTGGGTGATGGGACGGGAGACCCCCTTCCGCATCTGGGGGCCGTCGGGCACAGCGGACATGATGGGCCATCTGGAGAAGGCATACCAGGCAGACATCCACATCCGCCGAGACCTGGACGAAAAATTCCCTGCTGACGGCATCGCAGTAGAGGCCACAGACACCCAGCAGGGCTTTGTGTACCAAGAAAACGGAGTGAAAATCACAACATTCGACGTTGACCACGGCCACGTGAAGCCCGCCTTCGGGTATCGCATTGACTACGAAGGGCGAAGCGTGGTTCTGTCCGGCGACACTCGTTACTCCGAAAACCTGATCAAATATGCCCAGGGCGCAGACCTGCTCATTCACGAAGTGGTTGCTCCCGAATCTGTGCGAGCGCGTCGCGCCGCAGTAGGCCGCGACCCAGGCGAGTCAGAGCGCATCATTCAGCACCACACCACGCCCGAAGAGGTCGGCGATATATTCTCAAAGGTCAAACCTAAGCTGGCAGTGTACTCTCACATAGTCGGCGCTACCGGCTCTACTGAAGAAGAGGTGAACGCTGGGACCCGCAAGACCTACTCAGGCCGCTTCGAGATCGGCGAGGATTTGTGCGTGATAGATGTGGGCCATGAAGTCGTAATTACGTTCCCTGACTGACACCTGCCTGTCATGCTAAGTCGAGGTGAAGCATCTGATCGTCCATGATCCAGCAGTTGTGTCACTCGTGGTCAGATTCTTCGGTTGAGACCTCAGAATGGCAATTTTCCTGACACCTGATACCCTTCAGGAAGCAAAAACTTGGAATACCGAAAACTCGGAAACCTCGAAATAGCCACGATTGGGCTCGGAACATTGAGGACATTTGACGTGACATCGGATGAGGATATAGCCGTCTGAAGCCAGATCGTCGGTAACCGCCTGGCGAATGATATTAACTTCATCGACTGCGCCTCGGCATACGGAAACGCTGAGAAGATCGTCGGCACGACCACTCAGG
>DCAW01000187.1:584-14571 GCA_002313895.1 Dehalococcoidia bacterium UBA1123 | reverse complement strand
CGGATGCCCAACTCAGAGAACGATTTACAGCTCGCGACCAGGTCGCATGCAGCGACTGCCTGGTCTTGGCGTCCATCGCGGGAATGCGCTTCGATCCGGCCCTCCATAGGTTGGAAATCTCGTCCGTGTCTTTCCAGAAACCGACCGCCAAACCCGCGAGGTACGCTGACCCTAGCGCTGTGGTTTCGTGAGATTCGGACGGCTCGATCGGGATATTCAAAATGTCCGATTGGAACTGCATCAAGAAAGTGTTCACCGTCGCGCCGCCATCGACCCTCAAGGTAGTGATTTCTTGCGAAGTGTCTGATTCCATCGCGGTCAGCACGTCTTTGGTCTGGTAGGCGGTGGCCTCTAGGACGGCGCGGGCGATGTGGGCTTTGGTAGAGCCTCGTGTCAGGCCCACGATGGTTCCGCGAGCGTGCATATCCCAGTGTGGGGCGCCAAGACCAACGAACGCAGGCACGATGTAGACTCCGCCGTTGTCCGGCACGCTGGCTGCCAGAGCCTCGACATCTGCAGTCGCTCGAATCACGCCCAGCCCGTCTCTCAACCACTGGACCGTCGCTCCCGTGGAAAAAATGCTTCCTTCGAGGGCATAGGTCACTTCATCCCCGATTTTCCATGCCACAGTGGATAGCAATCCGTGATCGGAAGCTATCGGTTCGGCTCCGGTGTTCATCAGAACGAACGATCCGGTGCCGTAAGTGTTTTTGGCCATCCCGGGTTCAAAACATGCTTGTCCAAAAAGCGACGCCTGCTGGTCTCCGGCGATGCCTGCGATTGGGATGCCCTGGCCCGCAAAATTTTCCCCACTAGCGTACCCATAAATCTCGCTGGACGAGCGAACGTCCGGCAGCATAGTCCTGGGCAAAGCGAGCATCGCTAGTAACTCGTCATCCCAGTCTAGAGTGTGGATGTTGAATAGCATCGTCCTCGACGCGTTGGACACGTCGGTAATGTGGACTGTGCCGTTCGTGAACTGCCATACGAGCCATGAATCCACGGTTCCGCAAGCCAATTCTCCGGCCTCGGCTCTAGCTTGCCCGTCGGGGATGGCGTCCAGAATCCACCGATATTTCGTGGCTGAGAAATACGGGTCGATGGGCAGTCCAGTCTTTTCTCGAATCGTCGCCTCCAGTCCCCTGGATACAAGAGACTCGCAAATCGGCGCGGTGCGGCGGCACTGCCAGACGATGGCGTTCATCACGGGTTCGCCTGTGGCCCTGTCCCAAACCAGGGCCGTCTCTCGTTGGTTTGTAATCCCGATAGCCCTCACGGCCCTGGGATGAACTTCCATTTCCTCCAAAAGCTCGGCGGCGACTTCGACGCAGGATTCGAATAGCTCGAAGGGATCATGCTCGACCCATCCTGGTTTTGGATAGATCTGCTCGATCTCCCGATTCACAGACCACACAGAACGCCCCGACCCATCCACTAAAACAGCGGTTGTGCCTGTGGTGCCCTGATCCAGCGCGATGATGTACCCTGATTCTGTCATGGTTTGGCCTCGACACATACTTTGGAGATCAATGTCGTTTGTGTCAAGCTGGGTTTCGGAAGATAATGTTCCATGCAGCAAAAAACGCCAATGAGGTTGAAACGGATTGCACGAGCGACGCATCAGAATCACAGCAGGCGATGTCGAAGTCGGCGGACTGCTGAACGACACCGGAACGGCTGATCTGGTCTGGGACGCTCTGCCCATCACGGCGTCGGGAAGCACGTGGGGCGACGAGATATACTTCCGCACCGAGATCGTCGCCGCGGTGCAGGATGGTCAGGAGGTCGTGGATATGGGCGCTCTGGCGTACTGGCCTACGGGTCAGGCCATTTGCCTGTTCTTCGGGCCGACTCCCATGAGCCAGGGCGAGGACATTCGGCCTGCCAGCGCGGTTAACGTGATCGGACAAATAGAGGGCGACCCGACGATTCTCAAACCCGTAATCTCTGGCGCTCAGGTGTCTGTCGAGAAGGCTTGATCAGCTAGCAGAGGATTAAATATGGGATATTCTGATGATCTCAGGCGCATGGGCGCTTCGATGTGGGAGACTGAGCAGAACCATCCGTTCGTCACCGGCATTGGCGACGGCAGTTTGCCGTTGGAGAATTTTCGTCACTACATGAGGCAAGACTACATATTTCTCATCGAATATTGCCGAGCAATTTCGCTGGCCGTCGCGAAAGCGCCGACGGTTGAAGACATGGGCTGGTTCGCAAAACTGATCCACGAAACGTTGAACACTGAAATGGCCCTGCACGTCGGTTTCTGCGCTGATTTCGGCATCTCAAAAGAAGAGTTGTTGGCAACTGAACCATCGCCGACCACCGTTGGATACACCAACCACATGATTCAGACCGGTTTCTCAGGCAGCGCCGGAGAGATCGCGACGGTCATTCTCCCGTGCGCCTGGGGTTATTGCGAGATTGGGCAGATGCTGGCCGACAGGGGCGCTCCAGAGTCCCAACCGCTCTATGGGCGCTGGATCGAGATGTACAACTCCCCGGAGTTCGAAGAACTCGCCGCTTGGCTGAGATCATTCGTCGACCGAATAGCTAAGGATGCAGGCGAGGAAGAACTGGCCCGCATGAAACGAGCGTTCATGATAAGCAGTCAATACGAATATATGTTCTGGGATGCCGCATACAGACTGGAGACTTGGCCTGTATAATGCCCGATAGCGCCACGACAAATGTTACGAGGAGCCAGTCACAAATTTGAACCTTTCCTTCGGGTCGAACTACCGGTGGTGGGCTTTCGGAGCTATGGCCGTCGGGTTGTTTGCCTCAGTATCCGATCACGGCAGTGTCGTCGTCGCCCTGCCGTCCATATCTAACCACTTCGACACAGACCTTCCGACCACCCAATGGGTGCTTATCGGATACGCTCTCACAATCAGCGCACTGTTGCTCCCGATGGGCCGCATGGCGGACATCGTTGGCCGCAAGCGGGTGTACGTCCTGGGTTTCGTCATCTTCACTGTAGGAGCGCTGGCTGCTGGATTGTCTCCCAGCGTTGAGGCGTTGATCGCCTCGAAGATTTTTCAGGGTGTTGGGGCGGCTATGACCCAGGGCACCTCTATGGCGATGGTCGTTTCGACGTTCCCTCCAGAACAGCGCGGCAAGGCGCTGGGACTCCAGATGAGCATGGTTGGACTCGGTGGTGTCGCCGGCCCCGCAGTCGGCGGTTTCCTGATCGGCGTGGCGGACTGGCGTTGGGTGTTCTTCGGCGCTAGCATCATGGGCGCAGTCTCGGTGCTGGCTGCGATCATAATTATCGACTCCAAGCAGGTTGGACAGCCAACTGGGGACCGTGAGGCGTTTGACTGGCTGGGCGCCGCGTTATCCACAGGCGCGATGGTGTCGTTTCTTCTGGGCATGACCGGCGGGCAGCGGCTGGGGTGGTTAAGTCCGCTTATACTTGGGGCGCTGGGCTCGTTCATCGCGCTGATGATTGTTTTCGTGTGGTGGGAGCTTCGGGCGCCGTCGCCTATTATGGACATGCGATTGTTCAAGCGCAGGTTGTTCACATTCGGAGTGTCGGCGAGTTACCTGTCGTTTGTGGGCATGTCATCGGTGAGATTCCTGATGCCTTTTTATCTTCAGGCCGTGTTGGGATTCTCCCCGTTGCAGGTCGGTCTCATGATTGTCCCAAGCGCTTCGATGATGATAATCATGGGGCCGCTGAGCGGCAGGCTTTCGGACAGATTCGGCGTCAGGCTATTCACAATGGGTGGCATGGCCGTAACCATGTCCGGACTGATCGTGCTGTCGACGCTCACTCCCAGTTCCTCGTTCATTCTGGCGATGGTGGGAATGACGATGCAGAGCTTTGGCATCGGCACGTTCAACGCGCCAAATAATAGTTCGATTCTGAGCGTTGTCGAGCAGAGCAAGTACGGCGTGATATCGGGCTTCCTGAATCTTGTGCGTAATTCTGGAAACTTAACAAGTATCGCCGTGGCGACAGTAATTGTGACGGCGTCGATGGCATCTATGGGTTACCCTCCTTCGTTGGCTGAGGTGTCCGTGGACAGCGACCCCGGACTGATTGCGGCATTCACCAGCGGATTGAGTTTGGCGTTCCGTTTTATGTCTGGGTTCATATTCATTGCGATTGTGGCCTCTTACTTCAAGGGAAACCCAATCCCGCCGGAGAAAGAAATCGTGTTGCAGGAACAACCAACGCGAGAACGGACCCCGGCCTAACTACTCCTCCGATACTGTGAACCGACTGGTTGACTTTGTTGACTGGTGTCTAATAATCTGCTGTGCATCAATTAACCTGCGAAGTGATTATGCTGATGGACCGTTCCAATGACCGATGATCCAACGATCACCTCATCCCTCCCGCTTGGCCCGTATCGGGTATTAGACCTAGCCGAAGGCGGATTCAACTGGTGCGGCAAAGCGCTGGGGGATATGGGCGCCGACGTTATCAAAATCGAGCCGCCCGATGGCAGCCCGACCAGAGATAGAGGACCGTTTCACAAGGACCGGGTGTCCAGAGACACTAGCCTATTTTGGAACGCCTACTGCGTCAACAAACGCAGCATAACCCTCGATATTGAGACTTCAGAGGGACAGGAGATGTTTCGCAACCTTGCAAGGCAAGCGGACATCGTGATTGAGTCGTTCGCGCCGGGATACATGGCCGGTTTGCGGTTGGGATACGACGATCTTTCGAGCGACAACCCAGGCCTCATTCTGACTTCCATCACACCGTTTGGACAGACAGGGCCATATGCCCATTACAATGCGACAGACATGATCGCCTGGTCTATGGGTGGCATGCAGTACATTTGCGGAGACGCCGACCGACCGCCTGCGCGCATCACGTTCCCGCAAGCCGAACTCAATGCCGGAGGACAGGCGCTCGCTGGAACGATGGCCGCTTTTTGGCATCGCCAGCAAACAGGCATGGGTCAGCATGTTGATGTGTCGATGCAAGTCGCGGTGGTCTGGACAACTATGAACGCGACGCCCTTTCCTCCGTTGAATGGCGTCAATCTTGAGAGGGATGGAGCGTTTCACAGCCGTGGCCAGCTCAGCGTCCGACAAGTATTCAAATGTGAGGATGGCTTTGTGACCTTGCTGTCGGCGAACGCCACCGTGCAGAAAATGCTCGATTGGATGCTTGAAGAAGGAGCTCTCCCGGACTGGTTACTGGGTTTCGATGTATTGAGCCTTGACCGTGTGGCGATGGCAACCGGCTCCGATCCTGAGGGCGTGGAAATATTTCACAAGATTCAAACCCTTGAGGAGCAGTTTGTTCAGAACAAGTCAAAATTGGAGTTGTACGACCGGGCATTGTCTCATCGGATATTGTTGGCTCCATGCAACACGGTCGACGACATAGCGGCGAGTCCTCAACTTGCAGCCAGGGAATTCTGGATCGATCTGGATGTGCCTGCGATTGAGGCCAGCCTCCGGCATCTAGGGCCATTCATCAAGATGGATGAAAGCCCGCTGAAGATTCGACGGCCCGCTCCAGGAATCGGCGAGCACAATGCCGAGATTCTCGAAGAGCTTGGTTCTGAGACTGAGAAGTTGTCACGCGCGCCAGCGGTCAAGTCAGATGTTGACAGTCCGAAGCTGCCCTTTGAGGGCATCAAAGTATTGGACTTCACCTGGGTGGGCGTCGGCCCGATCACGATCAAATATCTTGCAGACCACGGAGCAGAGGTGATCCGCGTCGAGTCGGTCGGGCGTCCTGACGTCCTTCGCATGGCTCCGCCTTTCAAGGACGGAACACCTGGAATTAACAGGAGCCAGTTCCCTGCAAGCTACAACACTAGCAAACTCGGATTGGGCTTGAACATGGCGCGCCCGGAGGGCCGGAAAATCATTCGAGATTTGATTAAGACTTGGCAGCCCGATGTGATCTCCGAGAGTTTCACGCCGCGAGTCATGGCCTCGTGGGGTCTGGGGTACGATGAGGTGAAAAAACTGGCGCCTGATATTATTTATTTCAGCACCTGCCAGCAGGGCCAGACCGGGCCGCACTCTCACTACGCGGGGTTCGGGCAGTTGGCCGCCTCAATGGCGGGATACTACCACGTCACAGGTTGGCCGGATCGGGAGCCAGCCGCCCCCTACGGCGCATATTCGGACTTCATCAACCCTCCCAACGCCTTCGCCGCGATAGTCGCCGCGCTAGAGTACCGAAGGCGCACCGGGAAGGGACAGCGACTTGATCTCGCGCAGTTTGAGTGCGCCGCGCAATATCTTGCTCCGGCTGTGATGGACTATATGGTCAACGGGCGAGTCATCGGTCGTCGGGGCAATTCCGATGATCGGTTCGCGCCTCACGGCGTTTATCCTTGCGCCAATGCTGAGCGAAAATATACCGGCGACGGCCCGTCGTGGCTGTCAATCGCGGTCGAGAACCAAGAGCAGTGGGCGGCGTTTTGCGGTGTGATGGGCGATTCAAAATTGATCACCGATGTTTCGTTTTCCAGCATGGAGTTGCGTCAAGAAAACGCTGCGGAGCTTGATGAAAAAATCTCTGCGTGGACAGCAAACCGGAATGCCCGGGAAACGATGGAGAAATTACAAGCAGCAGGCGTGCCCGCTGGCGTAGTTCAGAGTCAGGCCGACCTGTGGGAAGACCCGCAGCTTGAGCATCGCAAATTCTTCACATGGCTCGATCATGCCGAATGCGGCCCGATGCCATACGACGGTCTCCAGTTCCTGCTGTCCAAGACCCCCGGCAGTCTGAGGATGCCTCAGGCGCTGATCGGCCAGCACAACAATGTCATTCTGCGAGAGAAACTTGGCATGTCGGACGACGAAATCGGGAACTTAGTGGCTGAGGGCGTGCTGGAAGCGTCTTAGCGCATCAGCCTGTTCGGCCCATGAATCAACCACAAGGGAGGCAACCCATTGTCTATGGCCCTGCAAGGCATCAAAGTTATCGACCTGACCCGACTCGCTCCCGGTCCGTACTGCACGATGGTGCTGGGTGACCTGGGAGCGGATGTGATTCGGGTCGAAGAGCCGGGCGGAGGGCGCATGGCGAGGGAGCGAGGCGGCGAATCGGACGCAACTCAGGCCCGGCGGCGGTCTGCGTTCAACGCTCTCAACCGCAACAAACGGAGCATCGCTCTGAACCTCAAGAACGACGACGCCCGCGATGTTCTCAACAAGCTGTGTCGGGACGCCGACGTGTTCATAGAGGGATTCCGACCCGGTGTGGTTTCGCGTTTGGGTTGTGACTACGAATCGCTGAAGGCGATCAATCCGAGGCTTGTTTATTGCTCCCTGTCGGGCTATGGTCAGGACGGCCCGTACAGCGATCTGGTGGGCCATGACATCAACTATATCTCCGTGGGTGGCGCTCTCGGCGTCATTGGCTCTCAGGAGGGCGGCCCTTCGATTCCGATGAACATTATCGCCGATTTCGCAGGCGGCGGCCTGCATGCGGCGATGGCGATAATGGCCGCGTTGATAGCCCGCACTCACACAGGCCAAGGACAGATGGTGGACATCGCCATGTCCGATGGCGTCGGCTATCTGATGGCCTCGATGCTGAGCGAGTATTTTGTGTCTGGAACTGTGCCGACGCCTGGAAGCGTGACGCTAAACGGCGGAGCCCCGTACTACAACGTCTATCGCTGCAAGGACGGAAAATACCTGAGCGTCGGTTGCATCGAGCCGTGGTTCTGGTCAACGCTGTGTCGGGCTATCGACCGCGAAGACCTGATCGACGGCCAATTCGACTCTGCGAACTCCGAACGCGTTCTGTCCGAACTGCGCTCGACCTTCGCGCAGAGAAATCGTGAGGACTGGTGGGTCGACCTGCGAGCCATTGATAACATAGCCGTGGCGAAAGTCTATTCGCTGGACGAGATGGCCGACGACCCACAGAACATCCAGCGAAAGATGATTGTGGACGCCGGGACGCTGAACGGCGAGGTTGTGCGTCAGGTAGGCATTGGCCCCAAGCTGTCCGATACGCCGGGAACTATCCGGTCGCTGGGCGTGACTCCTGGGCAGAACACTCGCGAGATATTAGGCGCGTTAGGATACGATGACTCGAAAGTGTCGCGCCTGATAGACGATGACGCAGTTGATGCTGGATGAGGCAAAGGCGGGTTAGTCGTTGAGATCTGAACTCAGCCCCGGCTCCATCTCGATGCCCAGGGCGTTGAGAGCCGTGGACAGCATCGCGTAATAGCCGATCAGCACGATCAGATCGACCGTCCCCTGTGGCCCTATAAGGTGGTCGACGGCCTGATACGTCCTGTCGGCAAGGGTTCCGTCATTCACAAGCTCTTTTGCCGCCTGCGCAAATATGCCGTCTTTGGCCGGAAGGCCCATCGGAGCGCGGTTTGTGCGAATCGCTTCAATCACCTGATCTGACACGCCGACCTGCCGAGCGATGGGTTCGTGGTGCGCCCATTCGTAGTCGCTGTTTGTCTGTCGGGCGACGCTTATGATAGCGATTTCGCGAATCACCGGGTCGAGCGATGTGTTGAACCTCAGAAACTCGCCCAGCGCGCCGACGGCTTCGGCGGCAGGCGGGCTGTTCAACAACGCGCGAAAAGAGTTGGGCATGGGGGTGTTTGGTTCTACCGAACCTCTGGTCTTGGCTATTCGGTCGTAAATGGGCTGGGCAGACTCCGGCAGGTCCTCGCGGTTTTGATACGGAACTCGCGCCATTGGGTTACCTCGCATTTTATCGAAAATTATGGGGACGCGCTCGCTTCTTTAGGCTCTTCCGTAGCCATTAACGCGTCCCTGGTGTGGTGGGTCAGCTTATTTAGCTTGTCAGATAAAGTCACAGGATAGGCCTTCTGAGCGCTCAAGGACTTCAACTCGGTTGGGAGGCGAGCGAACTGATTTTCGAAGTGCGCTCGCACCTGCTCGAGTTCAGTTTTGGGCTGGAGTCGTTTTCCTCGCTCCATCACGACTCTCAAAAGCAGTTCGGTCTGGTCTCCGGGATCGGCGTCGGGTTCGCATCCGATGATGTCGCCTCGGAACGTTCGGTTCTGGTCAAACTCACGGAAGACCTGCTTTGGGCCCGGAATCGATTGTTTCTCGTCGCTCAATTTCATGATCGGACGTCGGGCATATTTCACCATCTTGTACACGAAATCAGTGTACGGCGCGTCCTCAGACGTGCCGACCTTTGTTCCAACGCCGAAGCCATCGATAGGGGCGCCAGAAGCCACCAGTGACTCGATGGCAAATTCGTCAAGCCCGCCAGATGCGAAAATCTGGACGAATGGCAATCCGGCATCGTCCAACATTCTCCTGGACATCTGGGAGAGTTTCAGCAGGTTGCCACTATCCAACCGTATCCCCCGCAGCGAGTGACCGAGCTCGCGCATCTCTAGAGCGCACTTGATCGCGTTCTTAACTCCTTCTTCCGTGTCGTAGGTGTCCACGAGGAAGATGGACGAATCGGGGAATGAGGCAGCGTAGGCAGTGAAGGCGTCCAATTCTTGCTCGAAGGTCGTGACAAAAGAGTGAGCCATAGTGCCCACAGGCGGAATCCCGTACAACGCTGCGGCCTGGACATTGCTGGTGCCTGAGAAGCCAGTGATGTGGGCCGCGCGGGCGAACTTAACAGCCGCATCGGTGCCGTGGGTGCGTCGAGCAGCGAAATCCAAGACTTGTCGGCCAGCCGCCGCGTGGACAGTGCGCGCCGCCTTGGTCGCCATCATCGACTGGAGGTTGATCTGGTTGACCAGGAAAGTCTCGACCAATTGACACTCGATGACTGGCCCCGCGACTTCAAGAACAGGCTCGTTTTCAAAGAAGAGCGTGCCTTCAGGCATTGACCGAACCTCGCCCGAGAAACTTAGCTCAGAGAGATACTTCAAAAAACCGTCATCGAACGGGCCCAGGTATTTGAGGGCTTCTATATCGGCGTCACTGAAACTAAATTCCTCCAGATAGTCTAGGACATCCTCAAGACCGACGAACACGTAATATGATCGGTTGGAAGGGAATTTTCTGAAATGCAGACTGAACGTCGCGTCCCTGGTTGTGCGGGATTGCCAGTACGCCTGGGCCATCGTTAACTGGTAGAGATCGGTGAATAGAGGGGCTGACAGCTTCGGGGAACCCACAGGGTTGACTCCAACGGCATCAAAATTTGCCCCAGTGTACGAACATCGCAACGGCGGGTCAAGGCGTTTCTCCAAGTTGTCTAAATCCACGCACTGATGCGGCTCGTAGTTAGGCATAGAGTTGCGGGCGATTTGAGAGCAGGGCAGGTTGTGGCGAAATTCTATAGCAAGCGATTGATAACGATGCACTTTGTTAGGCTGATGTTGGTGGGCGGCATCGCCTGCGCCGCAAATGAATCTCAGGAGACGCTATTGCAAAGCGCTCCCGCTCCCTTAGCGGCAACGAAGTCGGAAGAATCCCCTGCGCCTCAACCCGCTCCTGCGACTCAGTCCGTCGCTCCTGTCTCGGTCGAAGAAGCTGTTGTGCGTTCTCAGGCCGCTCCGGTCCAACCGGCAATTGCCACTGAGCCTGCCGAGTCGACACCGGCAACTCCAGTTCCGATGATTAGTTCGTCGGCGGACCTGTCGCCTTCCTTCCTATCGACCTCAATCGCCACACAATCGACACCGAGCGGTCAATCAGGCCTGACCGCCGACGTTAAAATTGAACGAGAAGTCTACTAAGAAAAACCGCCCGTCGAAGAGTCAAGCAATGTCGCCAACGTTGACCCATGTCCGACGCCAGGGCAGATGGTTGAAGAAGAGGATACGACGGCGCAGACCGAGTCAATTGCCGTCGCCATTTCCACGGTGATTCCTCAACCTCAGGTCGGGCCAACGCCGGAACCGTCTCCCATCCCACTGCCTGCTGCCACGATGACTTCTGAACCGACGCCAACCCACACCCCGATTCCAGCGCCGCCCACGCCCACACCAGAGCCAGTTGTGGTCATCGTTGAGCCGACCGCCATTCCGATTAGCTTGGGTGTCGAGGTTGGAGAAATGGCGCACAACTTCAGATTGCCTTTCGTCGACGGCCCGGAGTATCGTCTTGAGGATCAAATCGGGCGCGATGTCGTGCTGATTTTCTATCGAGCCTAATGGTGAACGTTCCGCAAAGCTCAACTCGTTGAGTTGACGAAAAACTTCGATGAAATCGAGTCTCGAAACACCGTTGTCTTTGCTATCAGCACGCACGACCTAACGAACGCAACGTCTGTGGCTGGAAGGGCCTGCGTTCAGTTCCAGATACTCTACAACCCGTCGGGCGACGTTGTGAAACAGTACGAGGTTTTTAACCTTCTAAGGGGCGACCTGCCGACGCCATCGACATTCATTATCGACGGTTTCGGCCTAATCCGATAAAAGTACGTTGGGCGTGGTATCAGCGAGAGGCCGTCATCCAACACGATCATTCAATTGCTTGATAGATTCAACGGCTGACGGCCTGCGCGGACTTTTGGACTTGGGTTATCCTCGCTGGCTTTTGACCTTCTCCAGCATGACCGGAGGGAGCGGGAACACCCAGCCACGGTTCATGATGATATCGCGAGTGAGCGACGGCGGCACAGCGACGATTATCTCAGGCTCGATTGAGAATCGTCCATCAAAGCCCCCGATGGCGCTGCGGGCGTGGATACCCGCGAATCCTCCGGGGTCAACGCCGTTTTCGGCGTAGTCGCTTTTCGGACCACCGAAAACGGACTGCCAACGGAAGGAGAACCCGTTGGTCACTGGCGGGCCGGCGCTGGTTACTCCTCCGCCTGGAGTGACGACCATGCCGAGAGCTTTGACCGTGTAAAGCACGTCGTTGAGGTCGCCCTCGCCGCCGCAACTGAGAGCCCAGTGAAGTCGGGTGATGAGCACGTCTGCGGCGTCCTGAGCGCCGGCGATGCCGTGCTCGATGCGGTCGGCGTCGTCGTTCATCGGCAATGTCCCGCCGCTGGTTCCCGAGAGATAGACAAGGCCGCTCTCTTGCACAATCACTCCGGCAATGCCAGCGTTGGCGAGCGACCCCACGTTATCCTCGAACGACCCCAGGTCGATACTCAAAGCGCTGATGCGGTCGTAAACGTCAAAATTTCGCCGCATCTCATCGGGAATTAGAGCCTCGTCATAGTGTTTCCCCAAGTGAATCACCTCGCTTGTTATGATGTTGTCGAGTTGGCTAGACACAGACTCTGCCTCGCGACCAAGCCTGACGGGTTCCAATACTAGCAGAAAATATCTGGCGCTGTGGCGCCAACAAAAGTTTGCGAACAACGAATTAACATGCGCTCTAATGCGGCGCCGCTGGCGGCGCTCAAGGCGCAGATGTTACGCTGGAACCGAATTGGACAAATATTCGTTCAGCCGGGATTCACATTGAACAAGTCCACGGCGATTCTGAATATATGACATTCGTTTACTGAAGGAGACACGATGGCGGAACACAACGGGGACGGGTCAGCTTCGGGAATGACGCAAAAATGGGCAGATTCTGACATTCGAGATGTGCTGTCCGAGTCCGCGAAAAATATCGGCGCGGGCAGTCCCACCGACGCGGGCCGAAGATGGAGGCTCCCCACTGAGCGAGAAGACCCCATTGTTCTGGCTGGCGGGATTCCCGACATGCCCACGGTCCCGGTCGCGGACTTCCAGGAGTCCATCCTGGCGGTGCTGGCCGAGGAGACAGAAGACGCCATGAACTACGGCGGCTGGCTGGGTTTCGAAGGTCTGCGCGAATCGGTGGCGAAACGTCAGAGTGAAATTGAGGGCATCGACGTCACGCCGGACCATTTCATTATGCACAACGGCAGTTCCGGCGCGCTGGACAACGTGTGCAAGGCGTTCATCAATCCGGGCGACGTCGTGATCGTTGAGCGCCCGTCCTTCTCAGGCACCGTTAGGTCGATGCAGGGCTACATGGCCGAAATCGTCGAGGTTGATATCGACAAGGACGGAATATCGGTGGACGGTGTTAGACAAGCATTGGCCGAGGCTACAGCAGCAGGCAAGACCGTGAAGTTCGTCTATACAATCGCCGATTACCACAACCCCACAGGCGCAACCATGAACTTAGAACGGCGCAAAGCCCTGCTGGAACTGTGCGGCGAATACAACGTATTGGTTCTCGAAGACGCAGCGTACACTGAACTGTACTTCGACGATTCGCCGCCCCCGTCACTGTTCGCGATGGGCGGAGGCGAGGGTGTCCTGCGGATGGGGTCCTTCAGCAAGATAATCGCCACCGGGCTGCGCTCTGGATGGGTCGAAGCAGCCCCCAGGTACACCGAGGCTCTGGCTCGTGTTAGGTTCGACATGGGAAACAACCCGCTGATTCAGCGTGCGTTAACTCGGTACGTCGACTCCGGCGCTCTGGAACCCCACGTTGAGAACATGCGCGACCTGTATCGTCAGAAGTGCGACGCGCTGGCAAACTCACTAGAGGAGTTCTGCGAGCCTTACGTTCGATTCAATCGTCCTGAGGGCGGATTCTTCTTGTGGGTGGAGTGCATTGGCGTTGGAGCAATGGAGCTTACCCAAACAGCCGCTCGCGAGGGCCTGATGTTCCCAGCGGGCGCGTTCTTCTATCGCGACGGGGCGGAAGCCGACGACTCCCACGTTCGCCTAGCCTTCAGCAACGCGCCTATCGAGGAGCTTCAACAGGCAGGCCAACGGATGCGAGACGTCTTCCAGATGCTCGTGGACTGACGAATCGCTAGATCAACTCCGCATGTGTGAAACAGGGTGACGGATTCTAACCCGTCATCCTGGTTTTTTTGTTTGGAGTTTCTTGCATGAAGTGCCGGGTTGACGGATACTCACACGATTACGATGAATCGCGAAATCAAGGAGACCTAACACATGGCTACAATTACCACCGACTCTATGGCCCTCGAGTCTGCGTCCCCAGAATCGCTAGGGCTGGACCCAGCGATGCTGGACCAGATTGAGCAGTTGATGATATCTCACGTCGAGGACGGCCACTATCCCGGCGGACAATATGCCATCGCTCGGCACGGAAAGCTCGCCCGCGTCTATACCGTTGG
>DCAW01000187.1:0-212 GCA_002313895.1 Dehalococcoidia bacterium UBA1123 | reverse complement strand
TGCTGTTCTCACAGACGAAAGTTATCGTAACCTCGGCGATCTGGCGGCTGGTGGATCAGGGAGCGTTGAGGTTCGCCGACCAGATTTCAGACCACATGCCGGAATTTTCCCGCAATGGCAAAGGCGAGATCACGGTGTTTCAACTGCTGACCCACCAGGGAGGATTCCCCAGCGCACAGGTTCCCTCAGAAGCATGGACGGACCACGAACTG
>DCAW01000039.1 GCA_002313895.1 Dehalococcoidia bacterium UBA1123 | reverse complement strand
GTCATGCTGCGTCAAGGCGAAACATCTGGTCGTGTGCAGAACAAAGCTCGTCTCCTTCCGACCAGATTCTTCACGTCCTTTCAGAATGACAAGTCCTGATAAGCTGACGCCTGAAAACCTATCCTCGCTTGCCCCAATAATCATTGTGAGCGTCAAGGCCATATGTTATCATTGTGACGAATTTTTCAATCCACCGAGGTTATTCATTTGCCTCCCATTTCCGACCAAGATCGGGAGCGAGTCCACAAGGCCATAAACAACCAAAAAAGGCCGACAGTCACCGTGCTCTCCTCGCTGCTGGCAGTCCAGGACGAGTTACGATACATTCCTGATGAGGCCATCGAACAGGTGGCCACGCTCATGGACACGACTATCAACGATGTCTTTGGGGTTGCGTCATTTTATCCAAACTTCCGCTTCACCCCGCCCGGCAACCACACGGTTGAATTATGTTGGGGTCCCACCTGTCACTTAGAGGGCTCGTCCTACATCATCGAAAAGGTACTTGATGAGTTGGGCCTTGAGGGTCAGGGCGAGACTGAGGACAATGAGATATCTTTCAAGTTCAACACCTGTTTAGGGGCATGCTCCCGCGCGCCTCTGATGAGCATCGACCATCACATGATCGGCAATCTGACCCCAGAATCAGCGGTAGAGAGAATCAGGTCGTTGAGGCATCAGGATTGATTTACTGCTCCCGCTCAAATGGCTGCTGAGGGCAGTGACCGGATTATCCCCGCGCATCGGGACGTATCATTTAGTTATTGAAAATTCCAATATCCAACAACAAGGCCCGTTATGCCAACCTACCAAGAAATAAAAACGACCGCCGACGAGCGCTGGCAACGTCTGACAGCGGGCGAACGGCCCTGGATCAGGGTCGGTACCGCCATGTGCGGCCATGCCGCAGGCGCCTACGAAGTCATCGACGCCCTGAAAGCGGAGCTTGAAAAGCGCGACATCAACGCCGTAATTGATGAAGTTGGCTGTCTGGGCATCTGCTACGCCGAACCTTTGGTGGACATCCTGAAGCCCAGCGGATCCCGCCTTTTCTTCCACAATCTGACGCCAGAAGACGTGCCTGAGATCATTGAGTCTTACCTGGTCGAAGACACCGTCCCCGAGACCAAGGTTCTGGGATACATGGGCGATGATCCCATCGATGGCGTGGGCGACATGAACGACATCGCTGGTATCAATCGACAACTTCGCATTGCCCTTCGCAACGCGGGCAACATTGCCCCCAACGACATCTACCAGTACATTTCTCAAGGCGGATACGCCGGAATCAACAAGGCGCTGACCGAGATGCAGCCTGACGAGGTGATCAAAGAGGTTACCGACTCTGGGCTCCGAGGTCGAGGGGGCGCGGCCTTCCCAACAGGCGTTAAGTGGAGCTTCATGGTGCGCTCCACCGGTCCCAAGTACATCCTGTGCAATTGCGAGGAGGGAGACCCAGGAGCCTACAACGACAAGGGCATCCTGGAAAGCGACCCTCACACCCTGCTAGAAGGGTTGATGATTGCGGGATACGCCACAGGCTCCTCCAACGGCATCGTGTTCATCCGTCACGGCCACGACGGGCCGATAGACCGGACTCAGGAAGCTATCAACCAGGCATATGATCTTGGCCTGCTGGGCGAAAACATTCTGGGCACCGATTTCAGCTACGACATTGAAGTCGCCTTGACTGGCGACTCTTACGTTGCCGGAGAGGAAACCGCCCTGATGGAGGCTATCGAAGGCAAACGCGCCCAGCCTCGGTTCAGGCCCCCCTTCCCTGCAGCTTTCGGAGTGTGGGGCAAACCTAGCACTATCAACAACGTGAAATCTCTGTCTTACACCCCGGAGATCATATCTAACGGCGCAGAGTGGTTCTCGTCTATCGGCGTGAACCGAAGCACGGGAACCGCAATTCTGTGCCTGAACGGAAACATCACATACCCCGGACTCTACGAAGTCCCGATGGGCCTCACTCTCGGCGAGGTAGTGAATGACATCGGCGGCGGGGTCCCCAACGGCAAGGAACTGAAATTGCTCCAGACCGGAGGACCGCTGGGTGGCGTGTTGAGTTCTGAAAGCATGGACATCCATCTGGACTTCGATGAGATGCGTTCTGCCGGAGCCATACTCGGTTCTGGAGGCATCATCGTAGGAGATGAGGATGTTTGCGCGGTTGACCTGACACGCATTCTCGTCGCGTTCTGCCAATACGAATCCTGCGGCAAATGCTTCCCTTGCAGGCTTGGAATGGAACATCTGCTGGAGATTACCGAACGAATAGCCCGATGTGAGAGCAGACCGGGCGACCTGGACCTGATGCGGTCTGTTGGCGGCACGATGGAGACAACCTCTCTGTGCGGCCACGGCCAGCTTGGATTCGGCCCTATACGCTCCGCTATCACCCACTTCGAGGCTGATTTCATATCGCATATCGAAGAAGGCAAGTGTCCAACAGGCAGCTGCCTCGGCCCCAAACACGTCCCAAAGAACACACGACCCTTCGCCACTGAATTTGTGCCCGGAGGCCAAAATGGTTGATGAGATTACCCTGAGCATCGACGGGCAAGAGGTCAAAACCCAGCCCGGCAAGATGATTATCGAAGCGGCAATGGATGCGGGAAAGTACATCCCGTACCTGTGCTACTACCCCGGCATGAAGCCCTACGGCGCCTGTCGCATGTGCGTGGTGGAGGTCGAGGGCGAGCGCAGCCCCCCCGGAAAGCCAGCCTCATGCACCACTCCAGTCGGCGAGGGCTGGAAGGTCACAACCGATTCTTCCGAACTCAAAGACCTGCGCCGGGGCATCATGGAATTGCTCATCTCGGAGCATCCCCACGGCTGTCTCACCTGCCATCGAGTTGAGCTATGCGGCCCAACCGACCTTTGCTTGCGGCACGTATCGGTGAACGACCGATGCCTCACCTGCCCGAAGAATGAACGGTGCGAACTCAAGGACACCGTCCGCTTCATGGAAATGGAGATGGACACTCCTCTGACATACAACAACCGGCACCTGCCACAGGCCGTCAAAGACCCGTATTGGGACATGGACATGAACCTGTGCATCGTCTGCGCTCGGTGCGTCCGCGCATGCGACGAAGTGCGGGGAGATTCGGCCATCACGCTGCAATCCCATTCGGGCCGTACCATTATCGGCACAGCCCAGGGCACGTCACTGTTGGAGTCAGGATGCGAGTTCTGCGGCGCGTGCATCGACGTATGCCCCACCGGCGCGCTGGTCGAACGCGACTACAAGTGGGACAAGGCTGTAACCTCGATCACTAGCACCTGCCCTCACTGCCCCGTTGGATGCCAGATGACTCTAGAGGTCAACAAACGTGACAAGCTCATCCGAGCAATCCCTGACAGGCACGCCGCCGCCAACCACGGTCAGGCATGTTTCAAAGGCAAGTTTGGTCTGGACTTCGTTAACAACAGAAACCGGCTGAACAAGCCCCTGATTCGCAGAGAAGGCGTTTTGCAGGAGGCCACATGGCCCGAAGCGCTGGACTTTGTAGCCGACAAACTCAAGACCTACGTCGGCGACAGCTACGCGATGCTGGCTTCATCCCGCGGAACCAACGAGGACAACTACATCGCCCAAAAATTCGCACGAACAGTGATGAACACCAACAACGTGGACGTGTCCTCAAGCACACGCCCTGAGCTTTTGAATCCGTTGCAGGAGCAGTTGGGCCACCCATCCGCCACCAACTCCATCTGGGAACTGGAGCAGGCCAGTCGTTTCCTGGTCGTGTCCAGCAACATGACCGAAGAACAGAACGTCGTCGCAGTGCCTATCAAGAAAGCGCTAACGCAGGGCACAGCGTCGCTCATCGTCATCGACCAGCGTGAAACAGAATTGACTCGCTACGCCAAGGTCTGGCTGAAACCTCGGCCCGGCAGCGAGGTCGCGCTTATCGGCGGGATGATCCGCGTGATATTCGACGAGTCTATCGACGATCATGACTTCCTCGCCGAATCTTGCGAAGATGTCACCGAGTTCCGAAACGCTATCTGGGGATTTGACCTCATACAGGTCGAGCGAGTGACAGGCGTTCCGCAGAGCCAAATCCGGGCGGCGGCCAGAGAATTCGCCGCCAGCAAACCAGCCGCAATCCTGTACGCTCTGGAGACCCTACCAAGAGCGATTCGGGAGGAGTGTTCCCGCGCTCTGGTGAATCTCGCGCTGGTGACAGGCAACGTCGGCAAAAAATCGGCCGGCCTGTTCCCTCTGCTTACCGGCGCCAACGACCAGGGTTCCAGAGACGTAGGCTGCGCTCCGGATTTCCTGCCGGGACATCGCAATCTGACATCCGAACAGGGCCGCCAGAGAGTGGCCGACGCCTGGAACGCCCAGATTCCGCCATTCCGCGGCGTCGGCGCGCTGGACATCACATCCGCGATCAACGATGGCAAGGTCAAGGCCCTTCAGGTCATCGGCAATAACCCCAACTTCACCAACGGCGAGTTGGGAGATTTCCTGGAAGCGGCCAAGAGCCTGGACTTCCTAGTCGTGCAGGACGCCTTCAGCAGCGAACTCACTGAGATCGCGGACGTAGTTCTGCCGTCCCAGACCTTTGCCGAGCGCAGGGGAACCTACACAAACCTGGAGCGTCGCGTACAGCTTCTGCGCCCGGCCCTCGGCGTCAAGGGCGACGGAGAGGCGGACTGGAGAACTATCTGCCAGATAGCCCAACGCATGGGCGCTTCGGGGTTCGATTACACGGAAGAAGACCCGATATTCGACGAGCTAAACAACATCGTCCGTGTTTACGGCGGGCTGTCATACGGACGTCTAGAGGCAGAAGGACTCCAATGGCCGTGCCTGGCCGCTGACATGGTGGACACTCCGTACCTCTATGAGCGAACCTTTGAAACCAGGAAAGCCAAGCTCGTCAACATGACCCTGGCCGATGCCGAATACCCAATGGACTCGCAGTACCCATTGTTGCTGGCCCACGGTCGAGTCCTCCACCAGCCGGATGTCGATATGGACATCGTCGAGTTGAACAACAAGAACTCGATTAACCGTCAGGAGACCATCAAAGTCCACCCGGATGACGCCCGGACTCTCGGAATATCGGAGGGGGATTGGATCGAAGTCGTTGCCGCAGGCTCGACTATCGAAGGCGCGGCGAACCTCACAGGCCATCAACCGGGCATTGTGAACGTGACGACGCTGTTCGGGGAGTTAATTTCGGAACTGGAGGCCAACAGTTCGTCAGACCCGCTCCAGCACATTTCAACACTGCCGCTCACGCCTGTGAAGGTTGCCAAACCTGTGACACAGGCCGCCGCAGACTAACAGCATTCGCATATATCCAAATTGCTGATTGCAATATCGGCGTTGGACTTACGTTCAATCGCCGAAAAACTGTCAATGAATCGCAACCAACTAAAGGAGTGTCCAACCAATTGACGACGCCACGACGACGAACACCGCCAAGGCCCAAGCTTGCGGAAACCACTATCCTCAAGAGAACGGACATCACCGAAGACCTCTGGCTGGTCTGGATGGAGAAGCCCGAAGGCTTCACGTTCAAGCCGGGCCAGTACTGCACGCTGGGCGTTAACGGCATTGAGCGCGCATACTCCATATCGTCCGCCCCATACGAGGAAGACCTGGAGCTATTCGTCGAGCTGGTCCCGCCCCCGGACGGCAACCTCACTCCCCTGCTCAACGAACTCAATGTGGGCGACAAACTGAGCATCCGACCCAGGGCCAAAGGCCTGTTCGTGTTCAAGCCCGACTTCAAACGCCACCTGTTCGTCTCGACAGTCACAGGCGTCGTCCCCTACATCAGCATCCTGCGCCAATACCTTCACGACAACACCGAAGGTCACGAGATTTACCTGCTTTTGGGCGCCAGCTACGAAGACGAATTGACCTACGACAGCGAGATTCAAAAGATCGCCGACGAGCGTCCTGACCTTCTAAAGTTTGTGCCCACCGTCTCCCGCCCCACCGAGGAGCGCAACGCATCGTGGACTGGCGAAACAGGCCGAGTAAACAACGTCGTGGAAAAGTACATTGACGAGTGGAACCTATCCGCCGACGACACGCTGATCTACGCTTGCGGACACCCTGGCATGATTGAGGATGTCAAAGACCGCTTCATCCCCAAGAGCTTCAGTGTCGAAGAGGAGCGGTTCTGGAAAGACGACTAGTCTGCCGAGACTGATCAGATTTTCTACACAGGCCTGTCAAATGACAGGCCTGTGTTTTTTCCGCTGACTTCCGAACCCAGCACACTATCTAGCTTTCCGACAGCGTCCCAGCCCTGTAAAATACTAGAAAACGTATCCCTGTGAACTCGGAATAATTGATGACAACGCCAGCCCGCCGACAATACCTCCGTCTCAAGAAACAGCATCAGGATGCCGTTATGCTGTTTCGCATGGGTGATTTTTACGAGACCTTCGACGACGACGCCCGGACACTATCTCGTGAGTTAGACATCGCCTTAACATCCAGAAGCGCCGGCAAGGGCAAAAGGATTCCGTTGGCCGGGATTCCCTACCACGCTCTGGATTCATACCTGGCCCGACTCATCAAGAAAGGCTACAAGGTCGCCATTTGCGAGCAGGTGAGCGATCCCGCGTTGTCCAAGGGCATCGTGGACAGAGAGGTTGTTCGAGTCGTCACGCCAGGGACTGTGATTGAAGACTCCCTGCTGGACAACAAGGCGAACAACTACCTTGCGGCGGCTTACTCAGATGGCGACGACGCTGGGATCGCCTATGTCGATATCACGACCAGCGAGTTCGCAACAAGCCAGTTTCCAGCCGAATACCTTGACGTCGAACTTGCGCGACTCAGCCCTGCCGAGTTGCTTGTCAGTGAGGCCGATAACCCGCCGGAGGTAGAATCGTCTGTGACCGTCACAACGGTGGAGCCGGAAATGTTCCATCGCGAATGGGCAAAGGACACGTTGCTGGACCACTTCGGCGTGGCGTCTCTGGAAGCCTACGGCTGCGAGAACCTGCCTCTGGCGATTCGAGCGGCTGGCGCGGTGGTCGAATACATCAGCCGAACCCAGAAAACGGCTCTGAGCCAGATAACGGCACTGCGAACATACTCCACATTGACCTACATGGTGCTGGACCCTCAGACCCGCCGGAATCTGGAGCTTTTCGAGGGCGGACGATGGGGCGACACCCGCTCTTCTCTCTACAACGTGCTGGACAGAACCGAGACGCCGATGGGAGGCCGTCTCCTCCGGCGGTGGCTCGGCCAACCGTTGCTGGACCTGGCCCAATTGCGGCACAGGCAGGACTCCGTGTCCTGGTTCCACCGCAGTTCCATGCGTCGAGAGCGAATCCTTGCCCTTCTAGAGTCGGTCTCGGACATGGAAAGGCTGATGAACAAAGTCCGAGGTTTCAACTCCCTGGCCCGGGATCTATTGGCGCTAGCCGCCAGCCTGGAATCGGCCCCGACGATCAAGGAAATCCTGGCCGAGGACGAGGACAGCCCTCAAGTGGCCGACCTAACTGAAGCTCTCCGAGACAACACGGTGACCATAGACCTTATCCGAAGGTCCATCCAAGACGAACCTCCGATAACCGTCGGTGATGGCAAGACCATCAAACCGGGCTTCTCGGCAGACCTAGATGCCGTTCGCGCTGCCACAACTACCGCTCAGGGCTACATCGCCAGGTTAGAGACCGGAGAGCGCGAGCGCACAGGCATCAAGTCTCTCAAGGTCGGTTACAACAAGGTTTTCGGTTACTACATCGAGGTCAGCAACGCCAACCTCTCACTGGT
>DCAW01000097.1 GCA_002313895.1 Dehalococcoidia bacterium UBA1123 | reverse complement strand
TATGGCCGACACTTTCGATCCCAGCGTTGTGTTGATGGATGTCCATATGGAAGGCATGAACGGCATCGAAGATTGCCGAATCATCAAGAGCGCCATGCTTCGTCCAAAACTCAACAAATCTTGATACCTGAGAACCTGAAACCCAATCCCCTGAACTGAAGGAAGAAAACATTGAGAATCGGAATAGATGTCGGCGGAACGTTCACAGATCTGGTGGTGGCGCAAGAAAACCAGCCAGTCAGGCATTTCAAAACGCATTCGACCCCTAGCGATCCGTCCGTCGGAGTGTTGGCAGGTTTGACCGAGGTGGCCGAATCCCACGGCCAGACGTTGGAACAACTGCTGGCCGACGTGGAGTTGATTGTCCACGGAACGACTGTGGCAACCAATACTCTTGTCGAGCGCAAAGGAGCCAATGTCGGCTTGATTACGACCGAAGGCTTCCGAGACCTGTTGGAGATGAGAGAGGGCCTTAAAGAGGACCGCTACAACCTCCGAATGAAGCCTGTCGAGCCATTGGTGCCTCGCTACCTGCGGCTGGGGGTGCCTGAGCGGGTGAAATTCGACGGCAGTGTCCACACTCCGCTGGATGTGGACGCGCTGAGAACCGCTCTTGGCGAATTGAAGGAACAGGGAGTGGAATCGTTGGCGGTGTGCTTCCTGTTTTCGTTTATGAACCCTGACCACGAATTGCAGGCCGAAGCTGAGATCAAGATGGTTTTTCCTGACGCTTTCGTTTCTCTGTCGCATCAAGTCCTTCCCCAGATAAAAGAGTTCGACCGTCTCAGCGCCACGGCGCTAAACGCCTACGTTGGCCCGGAGCTTGGAAGATACCTCGGCAACCTCCAGAGGCGGATGGTCGAGCATGGTGACGAGAGCAAAGTGCTCATCATCCAGTCCAACGGTGGAGCCGCGCCTATAGAAGATTCGATCCGGTTCGCCGTACGGTCCATTCTCTCTGGTCCAGCCGGAGGGGCCAATGGCGCTGCGTATGCTGCGTCGGTGGTCGGAGAGGAGAACGTCATCGCCCTGGACATGGGTGGAACTAGCACCGACATATCGATCATCGAAGGCGGGCGGCCCCACCTCGCTAACGAAAAGTATGAGGCAGGTTGGAAGATCGCCGTGCCCATGATCGACATTCACACACTGGGAGCTGGGGGCGGGAGTATCGCCAGAGTGGACCTCGGAGGCGTTCTGCGAGTTGGTCCCGATAGCGCGGGCGCTGAACCCGGCCCGGCGTGTTACGGTATGGGTGGCGAAGACCCGACCGTTACCGATGCGGCCTTGGTTCTCGGGCTGCTGGACCCGGCCTCTTTCTTGGGAGGCCGAGTGTCGCTGGATTCAAGTTTGTCGGAAACTGCCATTCGAGAGAATGTCGCCGATCCTCTGGGGCTGTCTGTCACCGACGCAGCCGCTGGCATCTTGCGCGTCGTTTCCAATTCCATCGCTGAGGGAATACGATTGGCTTCGGTGAGAAAGGGATTAGACCCTCGTGAGTTCTCGATGGTCGCCTTCGGCGGGGCCGCTGGAATGTTGGCAAACCAGGTCGCCAGAGAGATCGGGATTCGTAAGGTCATCGTCCCTCCAGCCGCTCCGGTGCTGTCCGCCTTCGGCATGCTGGCCTCGGACCTTCAGTACGACTATTCTCAGTCGCACCCCGCCGGCCTAGAAACTCTAGACCTGGATGAGACAATCTCGCGATTGAGCGCGATGGAGAGCAAAGGCAGACGAAGACTCCACGAGAACGGCATGTCCAACGAAGATATTGTTGTCGAGTTCACTGCGGACATGCGTTATCTGGACCAGATATACGAAGTCACCGTCCCTGTGCCTGACCTCGGTCTCGATGCCTCCCAAATTAGGGAACAATGGGCCGAGAATTTCCATCGGCGATTCGAAGAGCTTTACTCGTATAGCCAATCTGAGCAGGAAATCCGATTAGTGACACTAAGGGCTTCGATTTCTGCGGCGCTGCCTGGGATTACCGACACTGAATCAGATCAGTCCACCTCGTCCAATCCGTCAGAACCCGCCACAAGGCGCGTCCAGATGGGAGAATGGGAAGATGTCTCTGTCCGCGACGCCAACGCCATCCCAGAAGGGCGAAGAATTGAAGGGCCAGCAATCCTAGAGTCAGAGTTCACGACCGTAGTTCTCGGCCACGGCGATGTCGCTGTAAAACGGGCAGGCGGAACGCTGGTCATCGAGTTAACGGACGTCGAGTCCATCGAATCCCAGACCTCCGAGGCTGCCGGCGCCGATCCGGTGACTCTGTCGGTGATCGAGAACCGCCTGGAGTCCATTGCCATCGAGATGATGGACGTCATGCTTCGGACAGCCATGTCCCAGATACTCAACTCCAGTCGGGATTTCTCCACCGCAATTCTGGACAAGCAGTGCAGGCTGATCGCACAGGGAGAGGGGATACCGGTCCACGTGAGCGCGCTGCCGATTGCCGGCGAGGCGGTGCTGAATACCTTCGGGGACGACATCCACCCCGGCGATATGTTCGCCCTGAACGACCCCTACAACGGCGGCAGTCATCTTCCTGACATAACCGTTATCAAACCGGTGTTCTACGATGATGAACTGCTGTTCCTTACGGTCAACCGCGCCCACCACAGCGACGTGGGCGGGGGAACGCATGGAGGGTACAACCCTTCGGCCACTGAGATATATCACGAGGGACTTCGGATTCCGCCGTTACGCATCCACGACAAAGGCCAACCGAGAAAAGACCTGCTGGCGATGCTCTCTGCCAACGTCCGCCTGCCTGAGAATTTCCTTGGCGACCTGAACGCCCAGATTGGCTCGGTCTCGACGGCAGAACGTCGGATGCTGGAGATTCTCGAACATTACGATGTGGAGATGCTGCTGGCGGTAATCGACGGCATTCTCTCGGCCACTGAGCGTCAGGTCCGCCAGTTCATATCAGACTGGCCCGACGGCGTGTACAGAGGCGAGTCCTTCGTAGATGATGACGGCTTCGATGCTGAGATGATACCCATTCGCGCTGAGGTCACGGTCAAAGGCGATACAATGAAGATCGACCTGAGCGAGTCCGCGCCGCAGGTCACCGGATTTATCAACAGCGCTTACGCCAACACCCGCTCGATAGCCCACGCCGCGATTATGTACCTCGCGCCCTACGACGTGGCGAAGAACGAAGGCTCGATGGGGCCTCTTACTGTAATTGCTCCGAAGGGGCTGATCGTAAACGCCAACCCTCCTGCTCCTGTGTGCATGAGCACCAACCACTGCGCCGAGGAGATAATCGAGGCCGTGTTTAAGGCTCTTGCGAACGCGGTCCCAAAGTCTGTGAACGCCGGGTTCTCTCGGCGTCTCAGGTACGCAATCACCGGCACCGACCCGCGCACCGGCAGATACTTCATCTGGCACTTCTTCATGGCGCGGGGCGGAGGAGGCGCGTCGTCAGGAAATGACGGATGGACGGGCATCGGGGAGGTTAATGTGGCTGGTGGCATTCGCGCGCCCAGCGTCGAAGTCACGGAAGAGCGGTTCCCGTTGTTCGTGGTCAATCATGAATTGCGCCCCGGCTCTGCCGGAGACGGCCAGTGGCGAGGCGGCCTCGGAGCGGTCTGCGAGATCATTTACGAAGGCGAGGGCGAAGCCTCTATGAACACAGCAGGCGACGGAGTCAAAGTGCCGCCCTTCGGCTTGTTCGGCGGCTCTCCCGGACTGCCTCACAGATACAGCCTGGTCTCCAATGGGACAGAAAGAGTGCTCAGAACCAAAGAAACCGGAGTGCCGGTGTTTCCTGGTGACAGTATTATCGCCCTGTCGTCCGGTGGAGGCGGGTATGGTGATCCTCAAGACCGGGACGAGGAATCCCAAGCATGGGATGAGAAGAATGGCTACGCGACGAAGTGACGAGAATCTGGAAATAGACCTTGTGGCTGACGAGTTAATTTGAGAAACTTGCGACGGCAAAACAACCAACCAAACGTGAGGCGCATATGGCGTACACAGTTAATCAAGAGTACAAGAGCATGGCGCGGGTCCCAGATGATTTCGATCAGTTCTGGGACATGGTGAAAGCGGACGTTTCCCGGATTCCATTGGAACCAGAGGTGGTTCCGGACGCAATGAGGTCATCGGACGACATTGAGGTATTTCAAGTTTTCTACAATAGCCTGGACAATGTCCGCATCGCGGCATGGTACTGTCTCCCGCGAAATCGGACCGGCCCGCTGGCGGCGGTGATGGTCGTCCCTGGCTATCAGAGTGATCCGCCCATCACCAAGGAGTGGGCCAGACGAGGCTACGCCACGCTGTCTGTGGCCCCGAGAGGCAAGCTGAGGAGCAAAACTCAGTTCGATCCTGGTTACCCCGGACTCCTCACCTATGGCATCGTGGACCGCAACACATATTCTTATAGGGGATTTTACGTTGACGCCTGGCGAGGCGTGGATTTCCTGCTCTCGCGGGACGAAGTGGACAACAGCAGAATTGGCGTAACCGGAAGCAGCCAGGGCGGTGGGTTGACCATCACCACAGCAGCGATGCGTCCGGAGATCAAGGCTGCGGCGGCAGGGGCGCCGTATCTCTGCGGTTACATGGACTCAATCGAACTCACCAGCACATACCCATACCAGGAGATCAACGATTATCTGCGGTTGCACCTGGAGAGTCGCGATCAGGTGGAGGAAACGCTGAACTACTTCGACGGGATCAATTTCGCCCACAGGATAACCTGTCCGATCATCATCAACGTTGGAATGCAGGATAACGTTTGCCCGCCAGAGACCGGATTCGCGCTGTTCAACGAAATCGCCAGCGCGGACAAGACGATGTATCCCTACAACGATCAGGGCCATAGCGCGGGCCGGGCCGAGCACGGCGCGGTCATCGAATCATTCTTCAAGAAACACCTGGGGTAGCAAGATGACGACAGACCAGCCAATTCCAACCATGCCAGCAGATTTTGACGACTACTGGGCTGCGGTTCTTTCAGAACTTTTGGCAACGCCCGCTCGTCCTGAAGTTGAGCTAATTCCGATTCGATGCACAGACTTCGCGGATATGTACGGCGTCCGGCTGACCAGCATCGGGCCGTACCGTCTCTACGCATATTTGAGCATACCAAAGGGGGACGGGCCGTTTCCCGCAATTTACTGGTCTCCTAAATACGCCAGTGTATTAGAGACCATACCTCAGGGGACGGCAAACTTTGTGCGAAGTCGATATGTGACTTTCTCCTGCGCGGGCAGGGGACAGCGAAACGCCGACCAGCCCTTCGCCGCCATGTTCCCAGGGTTGTTGACAACCGGAATCGAAAGCCCCGAGACTTACATATTCCGAGGGATCGCAGCTGACGCAATTCGAGGCCTGGAGTATGTGGCGTCACGCCCTGAGGTTGATACTTCAAAGGTTGTCACAATTGGCAACGATGTCGCATTGATTGCCGGGGCATTAGGCAAAGGCGCAACGCAACTGGTGGTCACGCCTGCGCTGTTCTTCGACACTCTGCGACTGGCGAGTCAGACGTCTG
>DCAW01000098.1:30029-44141 GCA_002313895.1 Dehalococcoidia bacterium UBA1123 | reverse complement strand
TGTGTCACCCGCGATGGCGCCACGTTTCATCGCTGATTCGATCCAGTCGTCTGAGAAAGGCGTGGGTGTCACAGAAATAGACACTTAATTGACTGCCCGCGAGCAGGATGTGCTTAAGCTCGTGGCCAGTGGAATGNNCGCAGGCACAGCAAATCGTCCTCTAAGGGTGTTGTCTGACGTTTGAGAATGCTTTGGCGTGGGAATGATTCTGGTGTTTCGCAGAATTTAATAGTCCGCGCCAAAAGATAGGTTCAATTTGACCAATCGGTCATAAATGGCCCGATGTGAAAGTTCTCGTTCTCACCGCCTCAGCGGAACCAAACGACCTGTTCAGCGCATTGGGTGTTGGCGCGCTGGGTTACGTGCCGAAAACCGCAAGCCCGAGCGAGATTGTTGACGCTCTGCATCAGGTAGATCAGGACTGGGTGGTTGCGTCACCCGTGATGGCACCGCGGTTCATGGCTGACTCGATCCAGCCGTCTGAGAAAGGCGCGGGTGTCACAGAAATAGACACTCAATTGACTGCCCGCCAACAGGATGTGCTTAAGTTCGTGGCCAGTGGAATGTCTAACGCGGAGATAGGAGGCGACCTCAACGTGTCAGAGAACACTGTGAAACCCACGTCAAGAATTGCTAGGCAAGCTTCATATGAAAAACCGCGCCGAAGTCGTGGCTTATGCTTCCAGACTCGGATTTATTGGGTGAGGGATAATCTGCCACCGCTGCCGATTTTCGATCATTTGGACCAGCCCACATTTTCTCGATTCTCTTGATATTCGCTTTCCTACCCAACTGATATATACTGGCTCCGTTTTGAGGATCATTCATAAGAGAGATCACTAACAGACATCAACCCGGGAGGGCCAGCAAATGCCAACCGTTGGCGAATTCAAGCTCATCACTGCCGGGCGGTTGATTGACGCCAAAGGCGGGCCGCCAATCGACAATGGCGCGATCCTGATTCACGGATCATCGATAGTCGCCGTGGGTCGGAGTGGAGAGATTTCAGCTCCAGAAGGCGCCGACGTTCAAATTCTAGACTACCCGGGAAAAACGATCATGCCCGGCATGGTCGATTGCCACACCCACCACAACGGCTTCGGAGACGGACGCGCAGGCGACGAGTTGACGCTTCTGGACGACGAAATCCTGACTCTACAGTCGGCCCGAAACGCCAGATCAAGCCTGTATTCTGGCGTTACCTCGATCAGGGAAAATGGCCCCAAAAACTATACGATGTTCAGGCTGAGAGACGCGATAAATCAAGGCATCACGATCGGACCACGAATGGTCCTGTGCGGCCGGCCGGTGGCGATCATAGGAGGCCACATGGGCTACTTCGGGTCGGAGGTCACCGGGCCGAACGAGTCCCGCGCGATGACTCGTCAACTCATCAAAGAAGGGGCCGACTACATCAAGGTCACAGCGACAGGTGGCACAACTCGCACATCGTTCCCTCTGAAACCTTCGTTCACCGTTGAAGAATTGGTGGCGGTCACCGACGAAGCCCATAAATTCGGGAAGCTTACCGCAACTCATTGCGTGTCTTCGCAGGGCATCGCAAACTCTCTCGATGCCGATGTGGATATGATCATCCACTGCGTTTACAAAGACGGCGACGGAACGGACACGTTCCGTCAGGACATCGCCGATCGCATCGGCGAGAAGGGCGTTTATGTGAACCCGACGCTGCATGTTGGCAGGTCAGGGCGTTGGAAATTGGAGCATAAAAAGGCGGCTCAAGGACTGACCTCTGAAGAAACTGCAACTTTGGAAGCAACGTATCGTAACAACGAGGTGCGGATGGAGGACAGCCGTAAGATGATTGAGATGGGTCTGAAAGTAATCACTGGTTCAGATTCATCATGGGGAGACTACCAACTAGGTAACACGGTTTACGAAACCGAGTTGTTGGTTGAAGCAGGCTACACGCCCATGCAGGGCGTTCATTCTGTGACCAGCGACGCCGCCAAAGCGTTGGGACTGGACGATCTAGTGGGCACGTTAGAAGCTGGGAAAGAAGCGGATATCATTATTGTCGATGGCGACCCTTCTCAGGACATCAACGCGCTCTGGAATGTTGATGAAGTGTTTTTCGCGGGCGAGGTTGTAGATCGCGGCTCGTTCGATTCTAAGACAACAGTTCGTCAGCCTCCGGCTTTTTAACATACAAAAGAAATCATCGCGAGACTCGGAGGAGTGACGCATATGGGATCAGATTTCAAGATTCTGAAGGCCGCACGATTGATTGACGGATCAGGAGGGCCTGTCCAGGAGCGAGCGGCAATCCTCCTCGAAGGCGACACGATTCGACAGGTCGGCACCGAGGAAACTGTCGCCGCTCCCGAGGGCGCAAGCGTGGAGGAGGTGGATTATGGCGACAAGACGATCCTTCCCGGCCTGATCGACAGCCACGTCCATCTGATAGGGATCGGCGACGGGAGAGCAGGGGACGAACTCACGACGCTGGATGACGAAATTCTGACTCTGCAAGCAGCCCGCAACGCCCGAGCGCACCTGTACTCCGGGGTGACGACCGTGCGGGACTGCGGGGCCAAAAACCGCACGACGTTTTTGCTAAGAAACGCAGTGGAGATGGGCATCACTCCGGCGCCAAGGTTGCTGCTCGCGGGCAGGCCGATGGCGATTGTTGGCGGGCATCTGAGTTACTTCGGAATCCAGGCCACTGGCCCGGACGAATGCCGGGCCGGCGTTCGCCAGCTTGTCAAAGAGGGCGCAGATTTCATCAAGATCACAGCCACGGGCGGCAGCACACGAACGTCCCATGCTTTGCGCCCGTCTTTCAACGTGGATGAGCTTTCGGCTATATGTGACGAGGCGCACAAGTTTGGGATACACGCCGCCGCGCACTGCGCGTCCTCTCAAGGCATGATTAACGCGCTGGAAGCGGGCATCGACACAATCATCCACGGCATCCACAAAGAGGCGGACGGGACGAGCACGTACCGTCCGGAGATTTCCTCCCGCATCGCCAGGACTGGGGTGTTTTTGAACGCGACGCTCGCCGGCGCAAGGGTGCGAATCGAGATGCTGGAAGACAAAATGGAATCCGATGGACTCACGAACCAAGAAGACGTCCAACTCGATTACATGATGGCCGAGTACGAAACGCGCCTGGAGCATTTTTTGAGGATGCGCGAGGCGGGGGTTGTGATGGTTGCTGGCTCAGATTCTGCGTGGGGCAACTACCCAATGGGCGACCATCAAACCGAGATTGAGACTCATGTTATTGGTGGCATGGCGCCTATGGAGGCGATCGTCGCGACCACGATGGACGCGGCGCGGTCCTGCTGGATTGATGATCGCGTGGGCACGCTGGAGGAAGGCAAGCTAGCCGACATTCTCGTCGTGGACGGCAATCCTGTCGATCGGATTGAGGACCTTCGCAACATCGCCGATGTGTACCAGAGTGGCGAAGCCGTGAACCGAGGCGATTTCGTGTGAATACCGAGACACTATGCAAATTGACCTAGACGAACCACAGGCCCAGCGTCCAAATAACGCTGGGCCTGTTGAGTTCAGATCAGATTGGGAAGTCTACCTCTCGATGGCCGCTCCGACGATTGAGCCGTATTCAGTCCAAGAGCCATCGTAGTTGCGGACCTTGTGGTAACCAAGAATCTGGGTCAGGACGAACCAGGTGTGGGATGATCGCTCGCCGATTCGGCAATAAGTAATCACCTCGGAATCGCCGTTGATGCCCTGTCCGCCGTACACGGATCGAAGCTCCTCGACAGACTTGAATGTGCCGTCTTCAGCGTTGACAGCAGAGGCCCACGGGATATTGGCAGCGCCCGGTATGTGGCCTCCGCGCTGAGAGCCTTCTTGTGGGAGGTTCGCGGGCGCAAGTAGTTCACCAGAGAACTCGGCAGGCGCTCGGACATCCACCAACCCGATGTTATTCCGTGTAGACGCTGTGTCAATAACGTATTCTCTGGTAGCGCGAATCGAAGTATCGGCGTTGCTGGCGCGATAGACGCGACGCTGAACGTCGGCGGCGTCGGTATTGGTCGGCCTGCCTTCGTCGATCCACTTCTGCCTGCCGCCGTTCATCATCTTCAAACGGCGGTGACCATAAATCTTCATCTGCCAGAATGCGTAAGTGGCGAACCAGTTGTTGTTGTCCCCGTACAGCACGACAGTGGTGTTTCGGCCAATGCCCGACTCTCCGAGAAGTCGCTGCATTTGTTCTTTGTTCAAGATGTCTCGGGTCAACCGATCGTTGAGTTGCGTCGTCCAGTTCCATCCCACTGCTCCTGGGATATGCCCTTGATCGTAAGCGGTCGTGTCAACGTCCACCTCTACCAACCTCAGATTTTCTGTGTCGAGATTGTCGGCTACCCAACCTGTTTCGACAATCGTTTCGGGATGGGCTACTCGTGCGGGCATGTTAGATTCCTCCTGGAGAATGGACGGTCGAAGCGCTCGACGATTCGGCTTGACGGATACCCCTACCGACTGCCGGCATTGATCAACGGGCGTCAAATGCGGCCTTCGTCGGTTCTAAAAAGACTGACGAAGGCCGCAATGATTCAAAGTGTCTAGATTCCTTAGTCCCCTGTGACCGCAACGCCACAGAAGATTTCGTAGTCGATTAGTTCGGTGACCGTGGGGTTGTCGCCACAGAGAGGGCATTCAGGGTTGCGGCGAAGCTTCACGGTGCGGAAATCCATGTCGAGGGCGTCGATCAGCAGCAGCCGGCCGGACAGAGACTCTCCAACGTCGAGGATCAGTTTTGTGGTCTCGGTGGCCTGAATTGTGCCTACTAATCCGGGCAACATGCCCAGGACACCGGCTTCGGCGCAGCTTGGCACCTCCCCAGGAGGCGGCGGGGTCGGGAATAGGCAGCGATAGCAACCCTGGCCTGGCTTGAACACCGTTGTCATCCCATCAAACAGCAGTATGCTGCCGTCCACCAATGGTTTGTTGCTCAGGTACGCTGCGTCATTCACCAGATAACGGGCCGCGAAGTTGTCGGCTCCATTGACGATGATGTCGTAGTCCTTCATGATCTCGAAGGCGTTGTCCGAAGTCAATGGTTCCTCGTGAGTTATGACTACGGTGTCCGGGTTGTACGCTTTGAGGGTCGCGACTGCGGACTCGACCTTGGGAGTGCCGATGTCGTCGTTGTAGTGAAGTATCTGCCGCTGCAGGTTGGTCACGTCCACAGCGTCAAAATCAACGATGCCGATGGTTCCGACGCCGGCAAGTGTCAGATAGATAGCGATAGGCGATCCAAGACCACCGGCGCCCACAATAAGCACTTTGGCGTCCAGCAATTTGCGTTGGCCGATGCTGCCAACCTGAGGCATTATTATGTGTCGGCTGTATCGCCGCACTTGATAGGGTGTTAATGGTCTGGTCTGGGTTGTTGTCATGCAATTTCCTCCATCGAAAACGCTAGGTTATAGCACTGTATTACATGCTGTTCGGTAGACAGCGATTTATGGGCAAAGAAAAAACTCCATCGGTTGACTGGGGCGATAACCGAGGAGCCGTGAGAACTGTCTGAATTTGTTGATTTGAATCCCATTCAGCGAACCATGTTGGTGTCGGTGATTGGCTCTCTAACCTGCGTGCCTCGCGCCTATTGATGGTAGATTTATACAGGGACAGCCATCGCGCAAAATATGAATCAAAACCGCCTCCGGAGCATCTATCGTACCTGAGAGTGTAGATTCCTAGAAAGTATAGCATGAGATGGTTGCACGTTCAACAATATCATGAGACCGATTGGACACCTTAAATATCGATAAATTGACGAGGAGTGACCTCGCAAGTAAGATGGAATGGCAATGACACGCCTTGTGGTGGTTTCCAATAGGGTTCCGTCCGCCGCCGAGTTGGCACCCGGACAGGAAGGCGCAGCGGTGGTTGGAGGACTCGTCAGTGCTGTCAAAACTCTGATGCTTCGACAGCAAGGTCTTTGGATGGGTTGGAGCGGTCGCACTACCACACGTCGCAGATCTGATCCTCCAACGATCGAGCTGTCTGGCGGACCGGTTGAACTGGCCACAATTGACTTGACGCTTGATGAGTCCAACCTCTATTATCTCGGATTTTCCAATCGCACTCTCTGGCCTTTATTTCACACGTTTCCAGAACGCGTTGACGTTCGCCACGACACGTTTCGAGCGTATCAGCGTGTCAATGAGAGATTTGCCACGTCTCTTTTTCCTTTGCTTGGCAAGAATGACCTGGTTTGGGTTCATGATTACCAGCTAATTCTGGTCGGAGAATACCTCCGCCGATTGGGCTGGAAAGGCAAGATTGGATTTTTTCTGCACATTCCCTTTCCCTCGCCGGACGTCTTTGAGATCCTGCCGTGGGCGCGTGATCTGCTTAATGGGTTGTTAGAGTACGATCTGCTGGGCTTCCATACTCAGCGTTATCGGCAGAACTTCGTTGATGTAATGGATCGTGAAGTTGGCGGCATTTGGAATGACCCGCACTACGCGGTTGGCGACCGAACTGTGAAAGTTCGCAAGTTCCCTATAGGCATCGAGCCAGGCACATTCCATGATGCCGCGATGGCGTCAACAACAAGCGTCTCAACCGAGCTTTCACTGCCGAATGACGACGATCACAAAATCGTGGTGGGAGTGGATCGCTTGGACTACACGAAGGGAATTCCAGAAAGGTTAAAGGCATTTGAGCGAATGTTGGACCGCCATGCAAACATGCGCGGTCGAGTCACACTGGTCCAGGTCACCCAGCCGTCACGTTCCCGCGTTCGTGAATACATTGAAGAACGAGAGAAAGTGGAACGTCTGGTCGGACAGGTCAATGGCCGATACTCTGATGCAGCATGGGTCCCCATCAGATACCTGTATCGATTTTTCCCTCAGACACAGCTCGCCCGGTTCTATCATGACTCCCATGTGGGAATGATTACTCCTCTTCGCGATGGAATGAATTTAATAGCTAAAGAATATATCGCCGCCCAAGGAGAAGACCCAGGTGTTTTGGTGCTTTCAAAGTTTTCGGGAGCCGCGGTTGAGTTGACCGAAGCGACCCAGGTCAATCCATACGACACCGATGGGACGGCAGAGCAGCTATACCAGGCGCTTCGTATGCCGCACACCGAACGTGTCCGACGCTGGCGGTCGCAGATGAACGCAGTAACCGAAAACACAGCGCGCACTTGGGGAGAGAGTTTTTTCCAAGAATTGCAATTATCCTGAACCGAGGAGCTACCCACATGAACACAAGCCCCGCGATGTCAACATTCGACGAAGTGAACGTATTCTTCGACAGAGCCGCTGACCGCCTAGGGATGGCAGACGGCGTGCGTGAGATGCTTCGCAGCCCGTGGCGTGAGCTTCGAGTTACCGTTCCCGTCAGGATGGACAACGGCGAGATAGAAGTCTTCACCGGTTACCGCATTCAGCACAACGGCGCGCGCGGCCCTTACAAAGGCGGCGTTCGGTTCCACCCTGACGCGGACGTGGAAGAAGTCCGGGCGCTTGCTTCACTGATGACCTGGAAAACCGCCCTGGTGGAGATTCCATTTGGTGGCGCGAAGGGCGGCGTCCAGTGCGACCCACTCACTATGAGTAACGGAGAGTTGAATCGGTTGACACGACGATATACTCAAAATATCGAGCACCTGTTGGGAGTCAATCGCGACATACCTGCGCCGGACCTGGGCACTAACGCGCAGACGATGGCCTGGATGATGGACGCATATGGACAGATTCACGGTCACACGCCAGGTATCGTCACGGGCAAACCTGTAGAGCTAGGGGGGTCGGTCGGTCGGGATTCGGCCACCGGGCGAGGAGCTATCTATGTCACAACCGAGATGGCCAAAGACATGAATATGGACCCTGCAGGCGCACGCATCGTGGTGCAGGGATTCGGGCAAGTCGGATCATGGGCCGCAAGGATAGCAGCGGAACAGGGCTGCACCGTCATCGCCGTGAGTGACGTGGATGGCGGTACGTTCAACTCCCAAGGACTCGACGTCGAGGCCCTCGTTAAACTCAAGGATGAAGGCGGCAGCGTCCAGAACTTCAAGGGCGGAGAATCGATCTCGAACAACGATCTCTTAGAGCTGGATTGTGATATTTTGATTCCGGCAGCTATAGACCGCGTGATCCACGCCGACAACGCCCCGCGCGTGAAGGCCAAAGTGATAATCGAAGCAGCGAATCACCCACTTACCCCTGAAGCTGATGACATACTGAACGACCGGGGAATCAGGATAGTGCCCGACATATTGGTGAACGCGGGCGGTGTGATCGTGTCCTACTTCGAGTGGACTCAAAACCTGTACCAACACACTTGGGACATGGATCGGGTGAACGACGAGTTGAGCAAGATCATGACCCGCGCATTCACCTCCGTGAAGGATCGCGTCCAGGCAGAGGGTGTAACCTACCGGGAAGCCGCGTTCCTGATCGGGCTGGAGCGTGTCGCCCATGTGGCTGAATTGCGCGGATTCATCTAAACGGCATCAATCCCGTCATCGACCACAAGGCCGTCCCGCATCTTCACGATACGGTTGCACTGGTCGCCGATTTCCTGAGAGTGGGTGACGATGATAAATGTCTGCTTGTTGCGTTCGTTTAGTTCGAATAACAGGTCCATGATGCCCTGGGCGGTCTCTGAATCGAGGTCGCCGGTCGGCTCATCGGCCCAGATTATTGCGGGTTCGTTGACTAGCGCTCTCGCGATCGTCACCCGTTGACGCTGACCCCCGGAAAGCTCGGCAGGCTTATGGGCCGCCCAATCTGCAAGACCGACCCTCTCCAACGCGGCCAGCGAGCGCTTTCTCGCTTCGTTCGAGTTTACACCCGAAACCAGCATGGGAAGTTCGACGTTCTCCACAGAATTCAAAACTGGCAACAGGTTGTATAGTTGGAACACGAATCCCATCTCTCTGGCTCGATGGTCGGTCCGGGAGTTATCGTCCATGTCTTCCAACGAGAGGCCGTCAATCAGAACCTCGCCGCTGTCGATCTCGTCAATACCAGATAGGCAATTTAGCAGTGTCGTTTTCCCACAACCGCTTGGTCCCATGATTGCGACTACTTCGGCGCGCGTCACCGTCAGGTCGATGCCCTTCAGAGCGTGGACAGCCACACCTCTCCCGCCATCGTAAGTCTTCTCGACGTTGCGGGCGATGACAATCGCGTCTGAGCCATTTGACATGTTCGTCCCTTTCGGCAATCCGGCAGCTCGGGTCTTGGCCCGAACCAGGCGAAGTTTAGAATATCATAGGCAGGATCGTTGATCCCACACATCATTGTCGATGAACTTTTCGGTTCGGTCAATCCGAATATTTCTTACTGACGAATCAGATGCGCGCGTGAACGCCGCGCTTGACCGCAAACCACGAACATCGTAGGCTTGGCGCGTGCGATAATTGGCCACGGCGCTTATCTTCGATTAGGCGAGTCAGGAGACAACACATGGAGTTTGGGTCATTCGCGGAATTTCACGCTCGACCGGGGTATTCTCAACGGGACATATTCAACGAATCCTTCGAGCACGTCGATCAGGCGGAATCGATGGGACTCGACGGCGTTTGGCTTTCAGAGTCTCATTTCAACCCGGTGCGGTCCGTGATGTCATCGCCCTTGATGGTTGCTTCGGCGATAGCTGGAAGGACGAAGCGTCTCAAGATCGGGACCGCTGTGCATATCATTCCGCTCGGAAACCCGCTTCGCATGGCTGAAGAGGTCGCGACGCTTGATCACGTAAGCCAGGGAAGGTTTGAATATGGCGTCGGTCGCAGCGGTCTGCCCGGCTCATACGAAGGTTACGGCATGGCCTATGCCGAGAGCAGGCAACGTTTTTACGAATATCTCAATATCATGAACCGCGCCTGGACCAACGAACGTTTCTCCTACTCCGGCGATTATTACTCCTATGACAACGTGTGCCTGACCCCAAAGCCGTTCCAACAGCCCCACCCAAAGATCAGGGTGGCGGCGACAACGTCCGACACTTTCGAGACCCTGGGAACGCTAGGTTACCCAATTTTCATTGGCGTCCGCAGTCTGGATATGTTCCAGGTTAAAGAGCAAGTGGACGCTTACAAAAAAGCATGGAACGACGCCGGACACGAAGGGCCGATTGATGTCTCTTTGCGCGTGCCTGTTTATGTGTCGGAGTCTAAAGACGATGCTCTATCGGCCCCCGAAGACAGCTTCATGAAGCAGTTTCGCAGGCTGGGTGGTCAACTGGCGGCGTCGGTGTCACGATCGGGTTCAGAAGCAAGAGACTTGCGCTCCGAACGCGGCGCGCAACTTGCTGAAGTTGACTGGGAGCGGGTCCAACGAGAAAAGGTCGCCGTCGGCACGCCAGAAATGGTTATTGAGCAATTGAACATCATGAAAGACACACTGAGCCTGTCTGGTGTCGTCGCTGAGTTCAACGCAGGGGAAGGCATCTCAAAACAGCAAATCGCCACTTCGTTGAGGCTGATCTGCGAGAAGGTGATGCCTGCATTCAAATGAATAACGGTGACGCCGATTGGCCCCGTGGTCCCGACGGCGTGTTCGCTGTCGGATGTTACAATGAGGTCTGACTTCGTCTAGAGGAGCATCATGGTGACTCTAAATACCGAACACAGGTTGGCTGAACCGACTATCGCCGTCCTGATCGACTATGAAAACGTCGGTCTGGACTCGATACAGTATCTATTCGACCAGCTTTCGGACATGGGCCGCGTCATCGTCAAACGGGCGTACGCAGACTGGTCTGTTCATCGGAACAAGCGAGACCAGCTTTTGGAACACGGCATTGAAGCCGCCCACTATTTCCATGCGACCAGATCCGGCAAAAATGCCAGCGACATTTGTCTTGTGATCGACGCCGTCGAACTTGTGCATACTTCGAATGTGGACGCGTATGTAGTTGTGTCATCGGATTCGGATTTCGTTCCGTTGGTTAATAAGCTTCGTTCATCTGGAAAGCTGGTTGTGGGCGCCGGACGCCGGGACATAACACCGGTCACGCTGGTAAAATCGTGTGACCGATACATCTTCCTCGACGACGGCGCAACCCAGAATAGCGAAGCGCCGACAACGCAACCAAACGAAACACGAACGCAGGTGAGGAGAGGTCGAACTGACCGTCGCGAGCCATCGAACTCCCTGATCACTCGCGCGCTTGAAGCATCTCAAGATGGACAGGGGCAGGTTCCGGGGTCGAAGTTGCACCAGACGATGCGCAGGATTGACCCGAGCTTCAACTTTAAGGCGCAAGGATTTTTGACCTTCACACGATTCCTCGAATCCAGGGGTGAGGTGCGTGTCGTCAGGTCGCAGGGGCCGGGCGATATTTTGGTTCAACTATCCTCCCAACGCGAAGCCCCAGCGCCAACACGTGAAGTTCAACCTGAACCGACGAGGAACCGCAATCCGCGACCGGCGCAGTCAACCGAAACCCCTGTTGAGCTGGAGGAAAATTGGGAGCGAGATGTTGATCTTGCTTGGCGCAGCCGCCAGGGGCCAAAAATCGCAGGGCAGTCGGCAGCCGCGGACGTTGCAAAAGTGCTGAACGCCCCCAACCTCAAATCCACAAAGTATCCAACGCTGGACAAATTGCTCGACGCCAGCCATTATCTGGACTTCAGGTGGCGTCGAGAAGGCAACGCCATCATCCGAATCTGACCCGGGCCACCAGAATATTCGAGCGATTTTACATGCTGCTGGCAATTGACATCGGGAACACAAACGTAACGATCGGCGCGTTCGACGGCGACACTCTCAAGGCAACGTTTCGTCTCACCACTGACACCAAACGGATGCCTGACGAGTACGCGTTGGCAGTTAGCCAACTTCTGCCAATGCGGGGCGTTTCGTCCAAGTCGGTCACCGCCATTGCCCTGTGCAGTGTGGTGCCTCCTCTGACGCCCAGCTTCGTCCAACTATGCGAGGATTATTTCGACATAACGCCACTGGAGATCGGCGCTGGAACCAAAACAGGCATTCGCGTGAAGTATGATTCTCCCAGAGATGTAGGCGCGGATCGTATCGTCGATGCCGCCGCCGCGCTTTCATTGTACGGTGGCCCGGCAGTTATTGTGGACATAGGCACTGCCACGGTGTTCGACGCTGTGACCGATAATGGCGATTACCTTGGCGGCGCAATCGCGCCAGGAATTCAGATAGCCGCAGATTCTTTGTTCCACACAACCGCCCAACTGCGAAGAGTGGAGCTCACAGCGCCTGCTACCGCCATTGGCAAAAACACGGTTCACGCCTTGCAGTCCGGTCTCGTGTTGGGGTACGCCGAACTGGTCAAAGGGATGATTCGGAGGTTCGATGAGGAGCTGGGAGGAAACGCCAAAATTATTGCCACCGGTGGGCTGGCGGGAGTGGTTGTCGATGAAGTTGGAATGTTCGATGCTGTCGATCCGAATTTGACGTTAACTGGCCTGCGCTTAATCCATGAAATTAATTCAGGTTGAGCCATGCGGTTCTGCCTCCCGAGGATACGCTAAATGTCTACAGTTCTGGATGGCAAGCACATTACGCTGGGAGTGACAGGCAGCATAGCCTGTTACAAGGCGATTGACCTTGCCAGCAAATTGACTCAGGCGAACGCCAATGTGGACGTGATTCTTACCAAAGGCGCTTCGAAATTTGTGACCACGTTAGCCTTTGCCGCGATCACCCATCGGCCTGTGGTCACCGACGTGTTCGATCCTCAGTCGGAGTTGAGCATTGATCACGTCGCCCTTGCCGAAAGGTCCGATTCGATCGTCATTGCCCCGGCCACCGCCCACACGATAGCGAAAATGGCGCACGGCCTGGCTGATGACGCACTCACTACGACGCTTTTGGCGACTCAAGCTCCTGTGATTGTTGCGCCAGCTATGGATGCCCATATGTTCGACAATCCCGCGACACAGGCCAATGTCAGGCTGTTAGAAGAGCGCGGCGTGACGTTCATCGGGCCGGCTTCTGGCAGGCTGGCGTCGGGCCTGATTGGCAAGGGACGATTGGTGGAGACGCCGGAGATTATCGGTTGTATCAGCGCTGCGCTGGGCCGGCATGGCGATCTGGCAGGGAAAAAGATCGTTGTCAGCGCTGGCGGCACCGAGGAAGCAATCGACCCTGTGCGCGTTATCACCAACCACTCGTCAGGGAAAATGGGTTACGCGATTGCCGAAGCCGCGAGAGACCGTGGAGCGTCCGCTGTTCTGGTTTCAACGCCGACAGCTTTGCCTGCTCCCTATGGTGTCAGGATGGTGAATGTCCGCTCGGCATTGGATATGCGCGATGCCATTAACCACGAGTGCCGAGACGCGGACGCAGTGGTTATGGCGGCGGCGGTCGCGGACTGGCGTCCTGTTTCGACCGCGGATCAGAAAATCAAAAAAGGCGCGTCCAACGAATGGGCCATAGAATTGACCAAGACGCCGGATATCATCGCGGGCTTGGCGGCTGACTCGCTGGTGAAGGTCGGCTTCGCCGCCGAGAGTCAGGACTTGATTGCCAATGCCCAATCCAAGCTGGTTTCCAAGGGTCTCGATCTGATAGTCGCCAATGACATCACGGCAGAGGATGCGGGGTTCGCCTCAGACACCAATCGAGTGACGATTCTGGACAGAGAGGGAGGAGCGGATGACCTGCCGCTGATGTCCAAATATGACGTTGGTGTCAACATCCTGGATCGTGTTAGGCCTTTGTTCAGGCGAGATATCTCATGAACCTCAAGACAAAGGACGAGGTGACCGCTAGTGGTAAGCGATCCTGATATTTTTCGAAATATCAAAGATAAATTGCAGACCTCAGCATCGGTCAAGACCGTCTACGGGGAACCGGTTACAGCCGAGGGCAAAACGATAATTCCGGTGGCGAGGATGCGATACGGCTTCGGAGCAGGCGGTGGAACAGGACCGGTTGCCGATCAAGCTGTTGGCGCAACCGGTGGCGGAGGCGGGGTCGAGATCACGCCTGTCGGAATCATCGAGATCACGTCTGGCGAGACTAGATACATCTCGTTCGAAGGGCATCGTCGCATTGTTCGTATTTTGGTCATCGGGGCCGTAATCGCACTCCTCCTCCTTCGGCGACGGAAGAGAAAGTAATGTTTCACAAGTTGAGTTGAAGCTGTCAAGTAAGGCTGATA
>DCAW01000098.1:22039-29683 GCA_002313895.1 Dehalococcoidia bacterium UBA1123 | reverse complement strand
ATAGTCCGAGTAGAAATGTGGCCCGGCCGCACGCATGAACAGAAGCAAAAGCTGGCTAAAGCGATAACCGACGCGATGGTGGAAATCGGAAAGACTACACCGGAAGCGACATTGATTGTTTTTGAGGACGTCGACAAATCCAACTGGGCTCAGAGTGGAATATTAGCTTCCGACGTTTAAGCTCAGAGACATTCTTGACATAAAGCGGAACGCGTCCATATACTAAATGCAAGTAAAGAACAAAGGCTGTGAACAGGACTAGTACGCCTCCATCGGAAGCTCAGAGAGCCGGGTAAGGTGAGAGCCGGCGCTTACCGAAGCGGCAGAATGGACCTGGGAGCCGTCACCTGAACATTCCTGATCCAGGAATTAGTAGGACTGACCGGAGAGGGTACCGTTATCGAAACCCAGGGCATCGGCAAATAATCGTTTTGTCCATGCCTGAACAAAGGCCATGTGTTGTTGAGTTGAATCGACTTCTTATGGCGAGTTAGGGTGGCACCACGGTTTGACCCGTCCCTTGTGGGACGGGTTTTTTATTTGGAAATTTTAAGCCTTAGAGGTTTGAGTTTGATGGCGAACATCGACGTCCAGTTGTGGCAAAACATTAGTTAACACACGGAGAGACCAAGGCGAGTTAATCGCGCCCATAGAACCAACCGAGGATGAACAATAAATGCAAACGACATCAAACACAATCGAATCACAACCTCAATCAAAAACCCGTCGGAGAGTGTTCAGCGGAGTCCAGCCCTCTGGCGACCCGCAACTGGGCAACTATCTGGGCGCATTCAAAGGCTGGGTGGACCGGCAGGATCAGAAGGACAACTTTTTCTGCATCGTCGATCTTCACGCCATCACCGTGGAACAGAACCCAGAGGAGCTTCGGCGTCAGACCCGCGAGCTTGCAGCCATGCTTTTCGCCTGCGGAATCGACCCTGACAAGAGCACGCTCTTCATCCAAAGCCACGTCACAGCCCACGCTGAGGCATGCTGGATTCTAAATTGCGTGACGCCGATTGGATGGCTCGAGCGCATGACTCAATTCAAGGACAAATCGACTGGTCAGGACAGCGTATCGGCAGGATTGCTGGATTATCCCGTTTTGATGGCTGGCGACATCTTGCTCTATAGCGCCCACGAGGTTCCAGTGGGGGAGGATCAAAAACAGCACGTGGAGCTTGCCAGAGACATCGCCCAGAGGTTCAACAGAATCTACAACGAGCTGTTCGTGGTGCCTGAACCAGTCATTCCCGAAGTCGGTGGCCGAGTGATGGGATTGAATGACCCTAATGTGAAGATGTCCAAGAGCTTCTCGCATATCCGAGGTCACGCGATCCGTCTGCTTGACGAACCGAAAGAAATTCAACGATCTGTCATGAGAGCAGTGACCGACAGTGAAAACGAGATTCGATTTTCAGATGATCCTGAGCGCGCGGGTGTCAACAACCTTCTCGGCATGTACAAAGTCTTGACCGACCAGACTGAGTCTGAAGTGGAAGCCGATTTCGCTGACGCTCGTGGTTACGGCGACCTGAAAAAGCGAGTCGCTGAGATCGTAATCGAAGGCCTGGCGCCTATACAAAAAAGATATTACGAATTAATGGACGACGTGGCCGAACTGGATCGTCTGCTCACCACAGGCGCAGACCAAGCGCGCCAGGTCGCCGAACCTAAAATACAAGAAATGAAGCAGGCCGTCGGATTCGTCCTGCCCGACCAATCACGGTCGCAGTAGAGGTAAAAAAATGTACTCACCAACGCAGGAACAGGTTGAGCAGTACGCGAAGACCGCCAACCTGGTCCCCATATACAGAGAGATCAACGCGGACCTGGAAACCCCAGTTTCCGCTTACTTGAAAATCGCCCGACCTCCGTACTCATTCTTGCTTGAGAGCGTTGAGGGCGGAGAGCATATAGCAAGATATAGCTTCATTGGAACAGAGCCGACAAAAGTGTTCAGAACCGGAAAAGGTGAAGAGTATGGCGAAGTGGACCCCCTGAAACCCATCGAAGTTGAGCTGGCCAAGTACACGATGGCCGACGTTCCAGGCTCGGAGCGGTTCAACGGTGGCGCGGTCGGATATCTGACCTACGACGCCGTGCGTTACTTCGAAAAACTGCCCACGCCTGAAGCCGACCCTATCGGCGTCCCAGACTCGATATTTATGCTGACATCGACCTTCGTGATATTCGACCATCTGAGGCACAAAATTAAAGTCGTGAGCCACGCGCATCTCGACGGCGACGTCGATCGGGCTTACTCCGAGGCGGTGCAGAGGATAGATGACATCGTGGCTCGGCTCGACGCCCCGGTAAAAGTGCCTAAATCGGGCAACGGGCCTGTAGTGAAGGACTCGCCGGTCGAGACGAACATCACGCCTGAATTTTATGAGAGCATGATCGACAAGACCCGTGAGTACATCATTGCAGGGGACGTCATTCAAGCCGTGGTGGGCCAACGCATGGCCCGCAAGACCAGCGCTCACCCATTCCAGATATACAGGGCACTGAGAGCCATCAATCCGTCGCCATACATGTATTATCTGGAACTCGACGGATTCCAAATTGTGGGCGCCTCGCCTGAGATGCTCGTGCAGGTGCAGGACGGCAAAGTCGCCGTCCATCCCATCGCGGGAACCAGACGACGCGGTTCCAACGAAGAGGAGGACAGAGAGCTTGAAGAAGAACTACGCACCAGCGAGAAGGAACGGGCAGAACACATCATGCTCCTCGACCTGGGGCGAAATGATGTTGGCCGGGTCAGCCAGCCGGGCACCGTCGAAGTGTCGCAGGTTATGGACATTGAGCGTTACTCTCATGTAATTCATCTGGTGTCGCACGTCACCGGAACGCTTCAGGATGGTTACTCAAACTACGATGCGCTCAGGGCATGCTTCCCCGCGGGGACTGTGTCCGGTGCGCCGAAAATCCGAGCGATGGAGATCATCGCCGAGTTGGAACCTGTCAAACGCGGCGTTTACGCAGGCGCGGTCGGATATTTCGACTTCAAAGGCAACATGGACACCGCCATCGCCATCCGAACGCTAGTCGTCAAGGACGGCGTCGCCTACGCTCAAGCTGGAGGCGGAATCGTCTACGACAGCACCGCCGAGGAAGAATACATGGAGACGATTCACAAAGCATCGGCGACGCTGCGTGCCATAGATCAGGCCGAATCGGAGATGAAATAGCGCGGTTCAAAATCGGGGCGGTACACCTGCCGCCCTAGCTGGCTGGAGTTAACGAAATGATACTCTTGATAGACAATTACGATAGTTTTACTTACAACCTCTATCAGTACCTATGCGAGCTAGGCGCAGACGTCAAGGTGGCTCGGAACAATGAGATCGACCTGGAGGAGATCACAGAATTGGCCCCGACCAAGATCGTCCTTTCGCCAGGCCCTCGCACTCCCGAACAGGCTGGAATCTCCAACGACGTGATCCGACATTTCGGAGCCGAAACGCCGATGTTGGGCGTCTGTCTCGGACACCAGTGTGTGGGATACGCATACGGCGGAACTGTGGGAGGAGCTGGCGAGATAATGCACGGCAAAACCTCTCTGATCAATCATGATGGAAAAGGCGTATTCAAGGGTCTGCCAAACCCCTTCGAAGCGATCAGATATCATTCCCTGGCGGTGTACAGGGACGATCTGCCCGCCGAGCTTGAAGTTACGGCCTGGACAGACAACGGCATAATCATGGGCGTTCGTCACAGTGAATATCCGGTCGAAGGCATTCAGTTCCATCCTGAGTCCATAATGACCAAAGTCGGGAAGGACCTTCTTCAAAATTTTCTTGATATGTGACGCTCGACCCTTTGGGGTCAGGAGGCAGAGATGATTCGAGAAGCAATTGACGCCCTGGTCGAGGGCCATTCCCTGACATTGGACGAGGCCGCTGCGTCTATGAACGAAATAATGAAAGGAGATGCCACGCCCGCCCAGTTCGGCGCGTATGTCACTGCTCTGAGGCTCAAGGGCGAAACCGTGCAGGAAATCGCGGGCATGGCCCGTGTGATGCGCGAAAAGGCCCTTCATGTGTCGGTGTCTGGCGTCCTGGTGGACACAGCCGGCACGGGTGGAGACAGATCCGGCAGTTTTAATATCTCGACAACCGCAGCGTTGGTTGCGGCAGGGGCTGGGGTAAAGGTCGCTAAGCACGGTAACCGTGCCATGTCTGGGGCGACCGGCAGCGCGGACGTTCTGGAAGCCCTTGGCGTGAACATAGACCTGAGTCCAGAGGGCGTGCAGCAGTGCATTGAAGAGGTCGGATTCGGATTCATGTTCGCCCAGCGGTACCACCCGTCAATGCGGTTTGCCGCAGGCCCTCGCCGCGAAATCGGTATCCGGAACGTGTTTAACATTCTAGGGCCTCTGACAAACCCTGCCGGCGCAAAACGACAGGTCATCGGAGTGGCAGACCCGGCGATGGCCCGTCGCATGGCTGAAGTTTTGGGGACTCTTGGAAGCGAGCGTGCCCTTGTCGTCCACGGCGAGGATGGCATGGACGAGCTTACGATCACTGGGCCATCGCAAGTGTGGGAATTGAAAGACGGAAGCGTCACCGAATACGCGTTCACGCCCAATTCGGTTGGACTGCAAACAGCGGACGCAGGAACCCTCGCCGCGACCAGCGCCGACGACAGCGCGGCGACTGTTAGATCCGTTCTCGGCGGAACTTCTGGTCCCGCTAGGGATGTGGTGTTGTTGAACGCTGCCGCAGCGCTGGCGGTTGGAGGCGCTGCGGAAAGTTTAAGCGACGGCGTCGTGCAGGCGTCAGAATCCATCGATTCCGGCGCTGCCTCCCGCGTTCTGGCCGGGTTGGCGGAACTGAGCCAAACGCTTGAGTGACCACGACAGCGTATCACTCAAAACGATTATTTTCGATTTCGATTTCACGCTCGCAGACTCGTCGATTCCGATTGTAGAATGCGTGAACTACGGCCTTCGAGGACTCGGCCTGCCGGAAGCATCCAGCGACGAGATTGGGCGCACCATCGGTCTCCACCTTTCGGAGGCTCTGGTTGTTCTGGCTGGAGAGGAACAGCAGCCCAATGCAGACAAGTTTTTGGCATTGTTCGGCGATCGAGCAGACCAGATAATGGCGGACAACACCGTCATATTCCCAAAGGTTCCCGAAGCCCTGGATGACCTGAAAAATCGTGGCTATACAATGGGCATTGTGTCGACAAAGTATCGGTATCGCATTGAAGATATACTAGGCAGGGCAGGGTTGCTCCGATATTTCGACAACATAGTGGGCGGAGAAGACGTGGACCGCCATAAGCCCGCTCCCGACAGCCTACTTCTGGCAATGGAAAATCTCAGCGTCAGCCGTCAAGAAGTCATTTATGTTGGTGACAGCATAACCGACGCAAAAACCGCCGAGGCTGCTGAGGTTGAATTCGTGGCTGTTCTGTCAGGAACAACATCGCCCAAAGAGTTCGATGCGTTTCCGAATATGACTGTCCTTGCGGGCGTAGACCAGGAGTTCGTCCGTTGCATCGTTGAAAGGAACCCAAATGGTACTTCCTAGCGCTCCCGACATTTTGAAACAGATCGTCGAGGTCAAACATCAGGACGTTGAACGATTGAAGTTCGATGTTCCGGTCTCGGAACTAGAAGGACGGATAGAGGCTCAATCGCGGCCTCTCAATTTTGCTGGATCACTTATGGGCAACCGAGTGAGAATCATCGCCGAAGTGAAAAAGGCGTCGCCAGCAAAAGGACTGCTTCGCGAGGATTTCGATCCAGCGGAAATCGCCAGCACATATGCTCAAAATGGCGCCGCCGCGATCTCGGTGCTTACCAATGCTGACCACTTTCAAGGGAGCATCGAGCATCTTTCGACAGTCCACGACACCGTGTATCCGCTTGGCGTCCCGGTTCTTCGCAAAGAGTTCATATACGACCCATATCAGATTTATGAAGCACGGGCCTATGGCGCGGACGCGATCTTATTGATTGTCGCAATGCTTTCGCCTGCTAAGCTTGCGGAGCTTCGAGAATTGGCAGAAAAATTCTGGATGCAGACGCTGGTCGAGGTCCATGACGAATCAGAACTAGAGACGGCGCTGGATTTAGGCGCTGAAATCATTGGAGTCAATAATCGAAATCTTCGCACGTTCGTAACCGATATGTCGGTGACGGAGCAGTTGGCCGGGAAAATTCCGTCAGGAAAAATCGTGGTGAGCGAGAGCGGCATCAACAGTCCTGAGGACATTTCGAGAGTGCAGGCCGCCGGCGCCCATGCCGCGCTGATCGGCGAAGCGCTGATTACGTCCGACGACATTGGCCGGAAGCTGAGGGGACTTGTATGACAAAGTTCAAGATATGTGGTCTGCGAGACGTGTACCATGCGATAGTCGCAGCAGATGCAGGCGCTGACTTTCTCGGGTTCAATTTTGTGGAAGGCGTTCGAAGACAGCTTCAACCTGACGAAGCAGAGGATCTGATAAATGACTACAGATCGCGAGAAAAAGACGGCGAACCCGCGCTGGTGGGCCTTTTCGCAAATCAGTCTGCGAATTTAATAAACTCGGCGATAAAAAAATGCGGACTGGATTACGTTCAGCTTTGTGGTGACGAACCGACAGGTTTGTGGGCGACTATCGACGCCCCTGTTATCAGACACGTGAGGGTCATGGATTCCCTGCCTCGCGTCGAAGCGGTAGCAGACGCATCCCGCAAGGTGGAAATCGCAGTTAGCAGAGGACACATGGCGTTGCTCGATAAGCACGAATCCGGTTCATTGGGCGGGACCGGCAAGACCTTCGACTGGACAATCGCCTGGGAAATTGCCCGACAATACCCCGTTTTTCTAGCTGGCGGACTCACGCCTGAAAACGTGGCATCTGCGATCCAAACGGTGTCGCCCTGGGGCGTGGATGTGTCTAGCGGCGTCGAGACAGACGGCATCAAAGACGCCGACAGAATAAATGCTTTCGCGCACGAAGTTCGGTCTTGACTCGACATTATCTGAATCTTGAACCTCGCCCAATCATCCAATGAAATTAAACCACGATGAATTTATTGGAAGGGAACGTGATGGTCAAACCTGTCCAACTAAAAGAGCAATTTATATTGATCGACGCGCCCTGTGAGATGGTCTATCAGAAGATGACTGCGTTCAATCGGGGATATGATTCCGAAGACAGCAAATAGTATTCTAAGGTACTTTCTCAAGACGGCGACACACTGGTTGTAGAGTTCAAAATCAAAGCGAGAATATTCACCTACATAACACCGGAGAAAATCACGCTGTATGAACGCGAACGCATTGTGCTCGAAGGCTTGGAGGGGCCACTCGATTATTTTCACGAAGAGTTCATATTCGAGGATTTGGGAGGCCAAACAAAACTCAGCCACGTTGGCGAAATCATGTGGAATAGATTTCCCTTTTTCGGCTGGTTTGGCACGCTAATCTACACACGCCCTATGTTTCACAAGGTAATAGACACACATCTACTCGAAGTCAAAGACTCCTGCGAAGCCAGAGCCGCCAGAAGCCACGTGTTCAAGCGGCGAAAACGCGAGTTTTCTAAGCCTCAATCGTGACACGATCTCATCCATGACCGACGTTCCGATATTCCGCGAGCACCCGCAAGGCGTTCAGACCATATCTCGCCCTGGCGCAT
>DCAW01000098.1:17333-21688 GCA_002313895.1 Dehalococcoidia bacterium UBA1123 | reverse complement strand
CATCAAGGGAATTACCACCTTCCGGGCGGCGGCTCCGAGCCTGGAGAGTCGCTCGAAATCTCTCTTGCGCGAGAACTCCGTGAGGAGTTTTCATGGCAGATTCCGGTCGACAAGCGGTTGTGGTCCGCGATTCAGTATGTCGTGGCCGACGGCGGCATCCACTACGAGCTTCGGCCAACGTACTTTTAGGCTACACGGATCGCTAACATTGAGGAAACGTCGAAACACTCTTCTTTGTGGTTGATTCCAGACCGCGCCGTCCAGGCCCTGACCCGACCTTGCGACGCCTGGGCAGTGACTAAATTCGTAGCCCTCAACGCCTGAAATCACATCATCATCATACTCAAGCACTGGACGCACTTTTGCGCCTTATGTTATCTTCACAATCGGAAACGATTTACGAAGAGGTAGCGTCGAATGTTTGACCACGACGTACTGATAATTGGCGCCGGTCTGGCCGGTATGCGAGCCGCATTGTCGGCTCGGCAAAATGGCGTTGACGTGGCGGTTGTCAGTAAAGTTCACCCTGTCCGCAGTCACTCCAATGCCGCTCAGGGTGGAATCAACGCCGCTCTGCAGGACCGTGGAGATGACTGGCGCGACCACGCATATGACACAATCAAGGGCAGCGATTATCTCGGCGACCAAGACGCCATCGAAATCATGTGCCGCGAAGCCGGCGAAGAAGTCATCACGATGGAAAACTTTGGCGTGATCTTCAATCGTGACGAAGAAGGCAGACTTGGAACCCGAGCTTTTGGCGGCCAGCGCCAGGCTCGCACATTCTTCGTGGCAGACTTCACAGGCCAGGCGTTACTCCACGTTTTGTACGAACAGATAATGCGAGCTGGAGTTCGAGTCTATGAGGAGTGGTTCATACTCTCCTTGATCGTCGAGGATGGACGGTGCGCTGGAGCCGTCCTGATGGAGATTCGCTCCGGAGATATTCATGTCGTCCGAGCGAAAGCGGTCATCATGGCCGCCGGTGGGATTGGGCGGGTGTTTGAGCCGAGCACAAACGCCCTGATTTGCACCGGCGATGGCATGTCGCTCGCGTATCAGGCTGGCGCAGAACTCATGGACATGGAGATGGTGCAGTACCATCCAACGACCCTTCAGGGCAGTGGAGTCCTGATTACTGAGGGCGCCCGAGGCGAAGGCGCATATCTGCTGAACTCTGAGGGCGAACGGTTCATGGAGCGTTATGCCCCAAATATGATGGAACTAGCCTCCCGCGACGTCGTTTCACGCTCGGAACAAACCGAGATAAACGAAGGCAGGGGCATCAACGGCTGCGTTCTCCTCGACTGCCGGCATCTCGGAGAACAGGTGATTCGAGAACGACTATCCCAGATTCAGGAAATCGCCAGAGACTTCGCTAATGTCGACATCACGAAGGAACCGATCCCAATTCAACCTGGAATGCACTATCAGATGGGCGGAATCAAAACCGACATTGATGGCCAGACAGCGGTGCCTGGACTCTACGCCGCGGGCGAAGTGGCGTGTGTCAGCGTCCACGGCGGCAACCGACTTGGCGCAAATTCCCTGCTGGACACTTTGGTGTTTGGCAGGCGCTCTGGACAGCATGCTTCAGATGCGGTGAAATCAATCTCTCACGCGAACGTCACAGATGCCTCGGCAGATGCAGACCGCGAGAATATCCAAGGCCTACTATCAAACGCAGAAGGCGGCCCGATGTTCGGAGCGCTCCGTCATGAGATGGGCAAAACGATGAACGACAACCTTGCCGTCTACCGCGATCAACAGGGGATGGAAACAGCCCTGTCAGACATCAGGGAAGTCCGGGAGCGGTATCGTTCGGTTTACGTTCCAGACAAAGGCAAGACGTTTAACACCAACTTGTTGTTCACCATCGAGCTTGGGTTCATGTTCGACTGCGCCGAGAGCGTCGCGGTCAGCGGGCTGGAACGCAAAGAGAGTCGAGGCGCCCATACCAGGACAGACATGCCAGATCGCGACGACGAGAACTGGCTGAAGCACATCCTGGTCAAGAACTCAGTTGACGGACCCGCCCTTGAGCATCTCCCTGTCGTCATAACCGATTGGAAGCCAGAGGTCCGCAGTTACTAGACTCTACGAGATCAAATCGACTAGATACGCTCCGAATTCGTCGCACGTGACCCGAGCCCAAGCTGCGGGAACAGGACAGTTATAATGCAAGTTAAATTCAAAATCAGACGATTCGACCCTGACACGGACAGGCCTGCATCGCATTTCGAGGACTACGAGCTCGAGATGGCCGAGGCGAGCACGGTGTTGGATGGCCTGATCCAAATTCGAGAAGATGTTGATGGCACGTTAGCTCTGAGATGCTCATGTCGCAGCGCCATATGTGGCTCGTGCGCCATGCGAATCAACGGCAAAGGCAGGTTGGCCTGCAACACGAAGGTTATTGACGCCATGCCAAAAGATGGCGGCCCCATCGTGGTTGAGCCTGCCGGAAACATGAAAGTCATTAAAGACCTCGTTACCGATTTCGCGCCTTTCTGGGACAAGGTACGCGCTGTTCAGCCGTGGCTCCAGAATAGCGGCCCCGAGCCTGAAGCCGAATATGTAGCGCCCAATGAGGATATGCTTCATCTGGCGGGCGTCATGTCTTGCATCATGTGCGGCGCGTGTGTCTCAGACTGCACGGTGCTGGAAGTGGATTCTAGCTTCCTCGGCCCGGCGGCGCTGGCAAAAGCGTACCGATTTGTCGGCGATCCTAGAGACGACGCCGACAACGATCGATTGAGCGCTTTGAACGAAGCGTCCGGCATCTGGGACTGCACCCGATGTATGCAGTGCGTCGAAGCGTGCCCGAAAGGCGTTGACCCGATGGGCCGCATCATGTCTCTGAGGGACAAGGCGATGCAGGCCGGATTTACCAACACCAACGGCGCTCGACACGCCACTTTCTTCACCAAATCCGTGGGCCACAAAGGCTGGATTGACGAATTTCAACTCCCTATACGCAGCAAAGGCGTGACCAACGTCAAGGAGATGTTGAAGCTGATTCCAGTGGGCATCCGAGCTGCGAAAGCAGGCAAGGTGCCGAACCCAATTCACAAAGCCATACCCGGCGTGGATAACGTCCGCCGAATTCATGACAAAGTAGAGAAAAACAGATGAGATATGCCCTTTTCCCAGGATGCGTTTCACGTGGAGCGTGTCCAGAACTGTACTCGTCGACGCTGGAGGTCTGCCGCAGGCTTGGAATCGATTTAGACCTGATGGCGATGCAATCCGCGTCCTGCACTGGGTCTGGTGTTCTTCAGGAGCGGAACGAGCGGCTCGGCGACACCCTCAATGCGCGCAACTTCGCCCTAGCTGAGAAGGCCGGACTTCCGATAATGACCATTTGCAGCACATGCCAGGGCGTTATGTCCCAGGCTAACGTTCGGTTGCAAGATGATGAATATCGAGCTTCCATAAACCGCGATCTTGAAGAGGAAGGACTATCATACAACGGCTCGGCGGACCCCAAACACATGCTGTGGATCATTGTGGAAGAAGTTGGAATCGAAAAGCTCAAATCCTTAGTGACACAGCCTTTGCCCAATATGAGGTTTGCGCCGTTCTACGGATGCTATCTAATCCGGCCGTCGTCTGCTCTAGGCATTGGAGAGCATCCGGAGAGAGAAACGTCGCTGGAGCAAGTGATCGAAGCGGTTGGCGCGGAAGTCGTTGAGTACGGAGGGACAACCGCTTGCTGTGGTTTCCCAATTCTCACGATCAACGAATCAAACTCTCTGAAGATGGTCGCTACTCACACGATGGATGCGAAAGGGCGCGGTGCCGACGCGATGGTGACTCCATGCCCATTGTGTCATCTGAACCTGGACGGTTTCCAGCCTCAAGCCGCCTCGGCCAATAGCACGACTGGCGCGATTGACATGCCTATTCTCCACCTGCCTCAAATGATCGGTCTGGCATTGGGAATAGACCCCAAGGCAATGCGCTTGAATCGTCATATCGTTTCCACGAAGAACTTCCTGACGGAGCTTGCAGTCACGCCTTAGTTATACTTGATCTGAGATCGATAATTTCTCGATAATGGCCGCCGGAGCATGCTCCGGCGGCCATTATTAGTTGCAGCGATTCGGAATGATCGTTACTGGAGGGGCAGCTGAGGCTGGAGTCAGCTTGGTGTTGAATTTGTCTCAATTTCTGTAACCCACCTGACCCACTCGAAACCGCGCCTACCGGGCGCCACCAACCGGAGAGGGTAACCGTCGCCGTGGGACAAGGTTTCTCCACCAACGTTTGTGGCGAGGACGAATTCACGAGCGTCGTCCAACGAAAATCGGCGGTAGTAACCGGTGACAGACCTGACTGTGACGTTACGGGCA
>DCAW01000098.1:0-16962 GCA_002313895.1 Dehalococcoidia bacterium UBA1123 | reverse complement strand
AATGTTGTGTCGAGTGCCATCCGCCAGTGCAGTCGATAGTGCTGTGATCTCGATATCTGGTTCCAAATCGCCCAGCGTGTATGCCGCTGCGTCCGAGATTCCTGTAACCGAGAGCGTCCAGTTCGATCGATCAATTTGCTAAGGGTTGTCGTTAAACCACGAGACCCTTGGGAACGCGTTTCTAGAAAAGCTTGCGGCCTCGTATGATCCGGTAAATCTACGGTTGGCTCCATTCAAGTAGTCACCCGCGACGCTCGCTCAGAGACCTAACATGCGCCGAATCCGGCCACGGTGATGCCTGAGAGTTTCAAGAAATTTCTGCGCTCTGCCAAGACTTTCATTGAGAATAGGCGAGTCAGGTGATTTGCGTGCCAGATTACAAGTGGCGCCAGCAATACGCCTGTATATATGTGGCAACTTACGCCGCTAAACCACGCAAACTCGAACGCCCCAAGCCACGATCACACAAATCCTAACGTCAAAACGCCAAATAAGGTTCCAGCTAGCGCGAGAGACGTCAGACGGGGTCCAATCTTGCGACGTCCACCCAATGAACTAGTTATGTTGAAAGCCTTCCAGCCTAGAATAGCGAGTATTCCGTAGCCCGCGAGACGGTGGATTTGAATGTATCTCGCGAGGTCGGAATCGCTTGTGATGAGGCCCAGCAATCCACTGATCGATTCAACGCCGATCATTACTAGAAGCGCTACGTTGGCCCAGGGAAACCTCATGACTACTCTACGGATGCGCCCCGCGGGTTGGTTGTAGATTACCTCAACAGAACCAATCCGTTGTCGCCGTCGACCGTGATAATCTGGCCGTCGGCGATTCGTCTGGTCCCGTCTTTGACACCCACAACAGCAGGCAGGCCATACTCCCTTGCCACGATCGCAGTGTGGGAGAGCACGCCTCCCGAATCGGACACAAGCGCTCCTACGGTTCCAAATAATGGAGTCCAAGTAGGGCTTGTGGAGGTGCACACCAGGATGTCGCCGGGTCGTATTTTGGCAAATTCTTCAGGAGAGCGAACGATTTTCGCTGGTCCTGTAACGGACCCAGATGCGCCGCCGACCCCTCTCAACACCGTTTCATCTTGATCCCCGTTCGCTTCGGGCGCCGGGCCCATCATGCTCCGAAATTCAGGCGCCATGCCCAGGGAACCGTCACCGGGCAAGGTTCCCAGGAACGCGGGTGGGATGATCTTTATCTGTGCGTCGCGCTGATTTCGGCGTTCCGTAGCTAGGTCGCCGAGATTCTCAGATGTTGGACTCTTCAGCGCCGTCAAGGCCTCGTCCAGAGTAAGGTAAAATACGTCGTCGGAGTCGTTAATAACGCCATGACTGGACAGACGACGGCCCACCTCAGCGAGCAAGATGCGGAGGCAAGCCGCGCTCCCCTGGTCAATGTAAAATGCGTGGTCTTCTTTAAGTGGCCATAGTTCTCTAGCGTGTTCGAGACAGGTCTGAAATTCTGCAATGCGATCTCTGTCATCGCCTATCTTGGCGAGAACCATCTGTTGGCATTGTTCTGCGTCTTCCGATAGGGTTTCTTGCTCCGTACGTATGTCTCTCGGAGACGATTGTATGAAGCTCCTTATGTTTAATATTACGAACGATGGATCTTCTTTCCACGACGGATACAGAGCATCAAAGCCAGTAGGGCGCAGGCCATACACGTCTAAAAATTTATCCAACATTTTCAGGAATTGTGTTCCCTCGGCCGAACGATCCAACGACGAAAGAATCTCGCTCGGCTCGTCGTTATTAATGAAAATCCGCAGTGTTTCAGGAGCTTCTCGCACCTTTTTCGCCAACTCTTGAATTGCCAGGTCGGTCTCAAGGCTTTTGTTGTCCAAACCACGTATCAACCGATAAGGCTCGTCGTCCGTAACATCTCCCATGATCTCTTTGTACAACATCGAGAGTCGGTGGACGGAGCTGTGAGTTGGCCCAACCACCTGGGTGTGAAACTTCCAGTGTTTGACTGAAAGTTCGAGATAGTCGTCTAGCTGTTCCAACAGCTCGGAATCAGTCAACGAGCGCAGTTGGACGCTTTTTGCGCGGCCGAGTTCCGCCTCCATTGTGGGCCGGATTTCTGTGTCCCAGAGTTCGCGTAGGGTCCCGATGGCCTCATCCATTTCATCAGTCTGTTTCTGGCGTTCCTCGTCCGTCGCCTGCGTAGGCAAGCTGGCTGAGTAAGAATATCCGTTGATCCGCCTTCGGAAAGAGGTTGTGGCGGTATTCGACGCGGTTGGGTTCTGTTTAGCCTGTCTTGCGACCCTGTCCTCACCGAGAGATATCGACATTGGAGATGACGGCAACGGGCTGTGAATGCTGTCCCAACGCCACAAATAAGTGACTTCTGCATCATTCTCCCATTCGACTGGAAAATCGGCCGGAATGGGCAATAGGGTTCCTCGGTTGTCGTCCTTGTCTGTCAATTCTGTGAGCCTCTCAATGCTTTGTGATTCTTAGGGTCGAATGAATCTGCGATGGATACCAAAACGGCCCCAGCAAAGGGGCCGTACAGATGGTGAATCGTTGAAGATCAATCGGCGGCGTTTGCCATGACATCAATCAATTCTTGGACCGCATCAGCGGAGCTTTTCAGAGCTGCGGTTTCATCGTCGGTAAGATCAACTTCGATGATTTCCTCGATGCCGTTCGCCCCTAGTTTGACAGGCACGCCGACGTAAAGCCCGTTCAAGCCGTACTCGCCTTCAAGCAGCGCTGTGCAGGGCAGAATCTCTTTTTTATCGAATAAGATGGCCTCAACCATTTGGGCGATCGCAGCGGAAGGCGCGTAGTAGGCGCTTCCGGTCTTCAGCAAATTAACGATCTCTGCTCCGCCGTCCTGAGTGCGTTTGACGATCGCGTCGACTCGGTCTTGAGACAGCAGTTTACCAATTGGCGTGCCGCCTACAGTGGTGCTTCCAGTCACTGGAACCATCGAGTCCCCGTGACCTCCGAGAACGTACGCCTCGACGGAGTTTACTGACACGTCAAGTTCCTCGGCCAGGAACGTTCTGAAGCGGGCGGTGTCCAGTATGCCGGCCATCCCAAAGACCCGATTCTTGGGAAATCCGCTGACCTGGAAGGCGCGCTGCGCCATAGCATCTAGCGGATTGGTTACAATCAGCAAATGCGCGTTTGGAGACCGGTTGGCTACTTCTTCGACGACGCTGCTTACGATCTTCATGTTTGTTAAAAGCAGATCGTCTCGGCTCATCCCTGGCCTACGTGCGATCCCCGATGTGATAACGACCACATCTGAATCCGCCGTTTCGTCATAGCTGTTGGTTCCGGTGACTTTAGCGTCGGTGCCGGTCACTGGACCGGACTCCAGCATATCGAGCGCTTTGCCTTGGGGCAAGCCTTCGACGATGTCTACCAGCACGACATCAGCGTAGCCTTTGTCGAATATCCTCTGAGCGGCGGTGGCGCCGACATTGCCAGCGCCAACTACCGTAACTTTGCTTCGCATGTTTGGTCTCTCCGAGTATGATTACAGGATCTGAGGGTGAATCAGGGTCCAGTCTTGGTCAACATCTAAACGGCGGCTTTTGAGTATTCCTGCCACCGCTGGCTCTTATCTTGTTTGGGATCAATTGTCGACCGGAATTGCTACGGGGCTATTATTGCCAGCACGTCATCTTTGGCGACCTGAGCGCCTGGGGCAACCGGCAATTCCTTCACTGTCCCGGCGATTGGGGCCGGGAGGGAGTTTTGCATCTTCATCGCCTCCAATATGAGGACTGTCTCGCCTGCGCTGACCGTCTGCCCAATTTCGACGGCTATACTCACGAGCATTCCCGGCATCGGAGACAGTAAGGCGGCGGCGTCTCCCGTGACTAGAGAGCCGGATGGAACTGACGCAGCGGCCGGAGGAGTGGGGCTGACGGACGCTGGGATTCGTGACGACAGGGTGACGACGTTCGCTCCATCCACGGGATCGACAACGACTTCAAAGCGCTGACCTTGCACATAGACGTTGAAACGCCGGGCGTTAGCTGACATATCGGTGGGTGGAGTATGTGACGGGGACGTTGAGGGCTGGTCGTCGTCGGTTTTAGGTTTCATTTCGTCTGGGACTGGCTCAATACCGTGCTTGATCTTCAAGAACCTCAAACCGGTTTGAGGATACAAAGCGTAGATCAGAACATCGTCAATATTGGACGTGATGTCGTTCACCGCTTCGCGGGCGGAATCCATCTCAGGGTCCAGAATTGCCCCTGGTCGAACAGGGGCCTCACGCTCGTTTCCGCCATCCTGCTCGACGATCTTGGCTTTCAAATCTTCATCGACGGCGGAAGGCGGCGTTCCAAAATTCCCGCGAAAGTATTCTTTCACTGGCTCGGAAATCATTGTGTATCGCCCGAACAGCACGTTGCTGACTGATTGAGATCCGACCATCTGGCTCATCGGGGTGACCAGCGGAGGGAACCCTAGGTCCGCGCGAGTCCTCGGTATTTCTTTTAATACGTCATCGAGCTTGTCCAGCGCGTCGGCTTCTCGAAGTTGAGACACCAGGTTGCTGGACATGCCGCCAGGAATCTGGTGGCGGAGAACCTTAGCGTCGATAACAGCGGCCCGAGGAGTTTCGAGTTCGGCTTTGTATTTCGGGAGCATGGATTCCAAGTAATCGCCCATTTCGAGCATCTTGTCCAAGTCGAGACCGGTAGCCCGGTCGCTATTTCGCAGAGCCACGATCAGAGGCTCCACAGCAGGCTGGGACGTTCGCAATGCGAGGGGAGACAGGGCTGTGTCGATCACATCAACGCCTGATTCAATCGCTTTCAGTGCGGTCATAGACGCCATACCGCTGGTATAATGCAAATGCAACTGCAACGGGACCGGAAGGAACTCTTTAAGCGCAGTGACAAGCTCAACGGCGTCGTAAGGGGCCATCAGCCCGCCCATGTCCTTTAAGCATATGCTGTCGGCGCCCAACTCCAGAAAATTTCTAGCTTTGCTCACGAAATAATCGAGGTTGTATATCGAGCCGCCGAGTCTGCCTTCTTCGGTCACGGTGTAGCAGATTGCCATCTGGAGATGCTTGCCATTTTTCTTAACCGCTTTCGCGGCGACCTCCAGATTCGGCACATAATTCAAGGCGTCGAACACTCGGAAGATGTCGATGCCATTGTCTGCAGAGCGATCAACGAAGGACTCTACAACATCGTCCGCGTAGGTGCGGTAGCCGACCAGGGATTGACCTCTGAGTAGCATCATCAGCGGCGTTTTCGGCATCAGGTTTTTGAACGTTCTCAGGCGCTCCCAGGGGTCCTCAGCCAGGAATCGCGTTGTGGCGTCGAACGTTGCGCCGCCCCAGACCTCAGCCGAGTGAAAACCCGCCTCGTCCATCTGCGCCGCTATGGGTTCCATATCCTCAATGCGGAGACGTGTCGCCATCAGGCTCTGATGGGCGTCTCGAAAAGTTGTGTCCGTGATTTTTATTGGGTTAACTGTCATCAAATCCGGTTCCGTATAGAAAGTCAGTCGATACCGCGCCAGGAGGTTTTCCGGCCAAATTGGTCGCCTACTTGCCAAACCCTCGCCGCGCGTCGCCACGCATTGATGACTGGATTTGGAAGTTCAGCGGTCGTTTCTGCCTGCATATATGCCTGGATGGCTGCGGCGACAGCCGCGATGAGTTTCGAGTCGTTAATTTCGCCTGTAGGGAGGGCCGATTCGATCATAGAGGGATGCTGCCGTGTTTCTTTGTCGGGCCAACCTCGCGCTTGTTCGCCATCATGTCAAGAGCGCGGATGATCTTGGGTCTCGTCTCGATAGGGTCGATTATGTCGTCCAACATACCTCGGCTGGCGGCGATATAAGGGTTCATAAGTTGGGATTCGTACTCCGAGATGAGCCGCGCCCGGGTCGCATCTGGGTCGTCGGAGTTGCCAATTTCGCCTCGATGAATAATGTTCACAGCCCCGTCCGCGCCCATAACGGCCACAACGCCTGTGGGCCATGCGAAGTTTACGTCGCCCGTCAGGTTTTTGCTGCTCATAACGATGTACGCCCCGCCGAATGCCTTTCTTGTCAACACGCTGATCTTAGGGACCGTGGCTTCGGCGTAAGCGAATATCAGTTTGGCGCCGTGGCGAATGATTCCCGCATGTTCCTGGGCGGTGCCGGGCATAAACCCGGCGGTGTCGATAAATGTCACGAGCGGAATATTGAAAGCGTCGCAGAATCGGACGAACCGGGCAGCTTTGACGGATGAATCGATGTCCAATACTCCGGCCAGATAGTCGGGCTGTTGAGCGACGATGCCGGCGGTTTTGCCATCAAACCTCGCGAATCCAACAATCATATTGCGAGCAAATTCTTCGTGAACCTGCATGAAGTCGGCGTTGTCCACGACTCTATGAAGGACGTCGAGCATGTTGTAGGGTTGGTTTGGATTCTCCGGCACGATTGTCGCCAACTCGACGTCTGCCCTGTCTTTAGGGTCCCCGTTTGGTTGGGCAGGCGGACTTTCCATGTTGTTCGATGGCAGGAATTCTAGCAGTCGGCGAACCTGGTCGATGCTGTGCTGTTCAGTTTCGGCGACGAAGTGGGCCACTCCGCTACGAGTCGCATGTGGCGTGGCGCCACCAAGTTCCTCGTGGGTCACAATCTCGCCGGTGACGGCTCTAACCACGTCAGGCCCGGTGATGTACATCTGGCCGATGCCCTTGACCATAAATACGAAATCAGTGAGGGCAGGGGAGTACGTGGCGCCGCCGGCGGACGGCCCCATGATGATGGAAATTTGAGGTATCACGCCCGACGCCCACACATTGTTGTGGAAGATGGAACTGTATCCTGCGAGGCTGTCAACGCCTTCTTGGATTCTGGCCCCGCCTGAGTCGATCAAACCGATGATTGGAGCGCCATTTTTAAGTGACAACTCCTGCACCTTGGTGATTTTTTGCGCCGCTGCTTCGGAGAGTGATCCACCCAGCACCGTGAAATCCTGCGCGTACACGAAAGCAGTCCGACCGCCAATCTTGCCATAACCAGTTACCACGGCGTCGCCGGGATACTTCTGGCTGTCCAAACCGAAATCGGTGGCGCGATGCTCGACGAAAGAGTCTAATTCCAGGAACGTGCCTTCATCTAGTAGGAGGTCAATTCGCTCTCGCGCAGTGAACTTGCCTCTTTTGTGCTGGGCGTCGATTCGTCTCTGCCCGCCGCCCAACAGAGCGGCTTCCCGCTTCTGGAGCAGGTCGTCGCGTTTGGTGCGTTCCCTTCTACGAAGGACCATTATTGTAACTAAGACCTCGCCTTGGAATAATTCCTGACAAAGTGTACATTCAATCAGCTAAGGGGGCAAGCGAACAAATTGACATTGACCGATTCGACTAAAGGTTCGATGCAAATCGGCGAAACGACGTTTGACTGGGGGACGAAAACATTCGTCATGGGCGTATTGAATGTGACCCCAGACTCGTTCTCTCGCGATGGCGTGGGGACTGACGTCGAACGTGCCGTTGAGCAGGCTTTGAGGTTCCAGGAATGGGGAGCCGACATCATCGATATCGGCGGTGAGTCCACAAGGCCAGCGTCAATCTATCCAGACTCAGAGATGGTGTCGGTGGTCGATGAGTTGGATAGGGTGTTGCCGGTCATCGAAGCTCTGACTCATCTCTTAGAAATACCGATCAGCATCGACACTTACAAGTCTGAGGTGGCAACTCAAGCCATCGCGTCCGGGGCTGAAATCGTTAATGACGTGTGGGGACTCACTCGTGACCCAGATATCGGGGCCGTCATCGCCAAGTCTGGGGTTCCAGTCATTCTGACGCACAATCAGGCCCATACCCGCTATCGAGACGTTGTGCCGGATGTTTTCGGACGCCTTCATGAGCTAACGCAAAATGCAATCGAACTGGGAATCTCCAAAGAGAACATCATTCTCGACCCTGGCATGGGCTTCGGCAAAACCGCACAACATAACCTTCAGATTCTCAGAAGACTCAGGGAGTTCGATGCGCTGGACTTGCCTTTGCTCGTCGGGATGTCCAGGAAATCGACGATCGGCTACGTGCTCGATTTGCCGGTTGATGATCGCATAGAAGGCACTGCGGCCACAGTCGCTATCTCCATTGCCAATGGAGCGGATATTGTGAGGGTTCACGATGTCAAGGAGATGGCGAGAGTGGCGAAAATGACCGACGCAATCGTTCGAGGCTGGGAGCCGCGCTCTGATTCTTAGACTGGCGTCAGAACGGCCTGTAACGATTGGCTATCGGCATCCGGCGGTCGCGACCGAAGTTGCGCGGTGTTATCTTGATTCCAGGCGCCGCCTGTCGACGTTTGTATTCATTCCGGTCTACTAAAGAGATGATTTGCTTGACGGTCTCAGACGAGAATCCCAGATCGACAATCTCATCGAAGGCAAGATCGTCCTCGACATACGCTTTCAGAATCTGGTCGAGTTCCTCATAGGGCGGCAGGCTGTCCTCGTCGAGTTGGTCAGGGCGAAGCTCAGCGCTGGGTGGTTTGTCGAGGACGCTTCGAGGTATCAACGAGTGTCCTGCAACGGTGTTCCGGTATTCCGCCAGTTTGTAACACAACACTTTAGGCACGTCTTTGATAACTGCGAAGCCGCCCGACATATCGCCGTAGATCGTCGCGTACCCAGTCGCCATCTCGCTCTTGTTTCCGGTGGTCAGGACCAGCCAGCCGAATTTATTGGACAATGCCATAATCAAATTGCCTCTGATTCTAGACTGGATGTTTTCCTCGGCGACGCCCGAATCCGTGCCCTCGAACTTTGGAGCTAGGGTATCTAGAAACGCGGCGAACGGCGCTTCGATAGGCAGGTTCCAGAGGTCAATTCCGAGATTTTCTGCCAGAAGGACAGCGTCTGTAACGCTCCCCTCTGAAGAATATCTCGACGGCATGGCGACACATATAACGTTCTCTGCTCCCAGCGCGTCGACCGCGATCGCCGTGACCAGGCTGGAATCTATGCCTCCGGAGAGAGCGATCAAAGCTTTTTTGAATCCTGTTTTCTTGAGATAGTCCCGGGTTCCCAATACGAGAGCTTCGTACACCTCTTGCTCGGCGCCTGCTAGGTCGGCCAGTGCCTGTCGATGTACCGAAGGCCGAACTGAGTCCGCGTTGTAGTCAGACACTGCGTATTTTTTGGGCTTGCCGACGTCTGTGGTGACCAATTGGTCTTCTTTTCGATTCAAAGGCTCCCGAAGGCGCGTCCTCAACACCTCCTCGACTTCCAGGTCGACGACCAAGAGGTCTTCTTCAAACTGCTGGGATGATGCAATCAATTCGCCCTGAGGGTCGAATACCATGCTTCCGCCGTCGAACACCAACTCGTCCTGTCCTCCAACCAGATTCACATAGCCGAAGAACACAGAGTTATCAACTGCGCGGGTCGCCAACATCTTTTCTCGATAATCCCGTTTTCCCGAGTGGAAGGGAGAGCCGTTGATGTTGACGATAACTTCGGCGCCGGCGGCGCGTTGGACCGCCGTTGGGCCGATGGAATACCACGCGTCCTCGCAGATGTTCACTCCGACAGCAGTTCCATTTACCACAAACACAGGACAAGTATCGCCTGATCTAAAGTACCGATCCTCATCAAACACGCCGTACGTTGGGAGATAAATCTTGTGGTACACGCCGACCAATTGCCCGTCGGCGGCGATTGCGGCAGCGTTATGTGTGTCTCCGCCGGCCAAATCCACGAAACCAACGACGACCGAAATCCCCTGGGACGCCTCAACGACACTTTCGAGGCATTTTATGTTGGCGTTTATGAACTGAGGCTTGAGCACCAGGTCTTCCGGAGGGTAACCGGGAATCGATAATTCTGGAAATGCGACCATGTCGGCATGGAGGTCTCGCGCTCTGCCGATGTAGTCGATAATTTTGTCAGTATTTCCTGGCAGGTCGCCAACCGATAAATTTATCTGGGCCAGAGCGAGCCTAAACGTCCGCATCATATCTCCAGTATTTATTGAAAAAATCCGGACTGCGCGCCTGGCCTTTGTTGGGCGAACTTGCGATTTTCGTTGCAAGACACCAGACGACCAAGACCTTGAAGGCTGAAAGCCGACATCTAGCAGCCATTATAACTGGTAATGCGCCTTGGCAGACATATGGCGAGGGTCGTCGAGCCTGAACGTGTCGGGGTTGTGATCCAACTCTAGAGCTAGCCAGTAGGTGTAGAGTTGAAGCGGAACCAGGTACACAATGGGCGATAGCAGTTCTGACACGGCCGGCACTGATATCGCTGTGTCAACCAACAGAGACCGAGTCTCGTCGCCGGCCTGAACGATGGCGGCTGTTCGAGCGCCAACTTCTTTGGCCGCACCCATCAAATCTACAACACGGTCTTTCCCGGTTGTCGGAGGCGCGACGAACGTAACCTGACAGCCTTCGTCTGTGGAGACGAATGGCCCGTGAAGATATTGCTCCAGTTGAAGACCTTCTGTGGTGGAGTAGTTGGCTTCCTTCATTTTCAGTGACACTTCGTAGGCTGTGGAGGTGTTGGGACCCCAGCCGGTGAAATAGTGACGCTGGATGTCTGCCGTGGCGGTGGCCCAGTTTTTGATCGAGTCCTCGCTCTTGAGCGCGCCGGAAACCAAATCAGGGAGCCTCGAAAGCTCGTTCTTGAGGATCGTTCCTTCTGGGGAGTCTCCCAACTCGGCGGCCAGCATCGAAAGAGCCGTCATCGCGCCGGTGTGGCTGATTGTGAATGCGGACGACGGGTCGGAAATCGTGGTGCGGACAACCGCGTCTGCAAGATCAGTGTTAGCCGCTGAGCCGACGCCTGTCACGATCGCGGTCGCGGCGCCTGCCTGACGGGCATGCTCCAAAGCCTGAGCCGAGTACATCTTGGTGCCTCGGTGGCTCATCACGATCACGAGGTCGGATTCGCTCAGAGCGGGCGGATGGGAGCAAAACTCGAAGGAATTCCAAGCTCTGGCGTCCTCTCTGTTGCCGACAGTAGTGAGAAGGTATTCTCCCACCAACGACGCATGCCATGAAGTCCCGATGCCCACGATGTGGATTTTTTCAACGTTTCGAGCGATGTCTGCGAGGGCGCCAATTGAGTGGCGTTCCTCAGCAAGCATTCGAGATATCGCGTCTGGTTGGCCGAGTATCGCCTCGTGCATGTGGTACGGGTGGGCATGTCGCATCGGAGGAGGGGTGGTCATTCATGCTCCTTCTGGATTTCAACAAATGATTTGACATCGGCGATCAGAATCGAGTAGAGGCGGGTCGTTAGCGTGACCCCACGAAATTCTTGATTCGATCCAGAGCCTCTTCAATGTTCTCAGACGAGTTTGCGAAGGAGAAACGAACATATCCTTTGCCGTATTTTCCGAACGATTCTCCGGCCAGACACGCAACGCCGCCATCGTTAAGAAGATTGTCCGCGAACTTGAGGCTGCTCATGCCAGTGCCTTCGATGTTGGGGAACACGTAAAAAGCTCCTTGCGGCATGGCGCAATTAATCCCAGGAATGGCGTTTAGGCCTTCGACGATAATGTCTCGGCGGCTTTTGAACTCGGCGACCATCTGGTTCGATGAATCCTGAGAGCCACTCAGGGCCTCCAGCGCAGCCATTTGCGTGAAACTGGCGGTGCAGGACACGCTGTTCGTAACCAGCCTGGAGATTGGCTCCACCAACTCAAGGGGCATTACGCCATATCCAATCCGCCATCCGGTCATAGCGTAGGTCTTCGAGAAGCCGTCCAGGATTATTGAGCGATCGCGCATGTCCGGAAAACTTGTGATTGAATAATGGTCTCCGTCGTACAGGAACCGATTGTAAATTTCGTCGGAAAGCACCGCGATGTCGTGCTCCTTCGCCAGATTTGCCAGCTTCTCCAAATCCTCTTTTGTGATGATGCTGCCGCAAGGGTTGTTCGGCGAATTTACAATCATCAATCTTGTGCGGTCGGTTATCTGGGAAGCTACTTCGTCGACGTCAATGCCGAACTCCCGCGACTCGTAGAGCCGCATCGGCACAGGGACGCCGCCCACAAACTCGATCATCGACTCATAAATCGGGAATCCCGGGTTTGGGTACAGAACCTCGTCGCCCTGATCCACGAGGGCCATGATCGTGAAGAACATGATTGGCTTGCCGCCGGGAGTGACCACAACCTGATCGCCGGTAACGGAGATTCCCCTGGTCGACGATATTTCCTCGGCGATTCCGTCTCGAAGGTCGTTGAATCCCGGAGAAGGATTGTAATGGGTAAACCCATTGTTGAGAGCGGCAGAGCCTGCGTCAATCACGTTGGATGGAGTTTCAAAATCCGGTTCACCTATTTCGAGGTGAATCACGTGCATGCCTTCCGCCTCCAAAACGCGCGCTTTCGCGAGCACTTCAAACGCAGTTTCTGTGCCTAACCTGCTCATTCTTCGAGCCAGTTTCATGTTCCGAACCCCTGCGATATTCTTAAATAGGAAGGCTATACCAACGCGCACAACCTGTCCAGTCTCCAGTTTGTGTTAGAATCTGGGTGGAAATTGCTCCGTGGAGGCCAGACTTGTGAAGGTGTATCTGGGTGTCCCTAGAGGTTTTTGCGCTGGGGTTGTCAGAGCGGTTGATGTGGTGGAATTGGCGTTAAAAAAATACTCTCATCCCGTGTACGTGAAACACCAGATTGTCCACAATCCGAATGTGGTCAATTCCCTGGAGGAAAAGGGCGCAATGACAGTTGAGGACGTCGACGAGATTCCGGAAGGGTCGACGGTGGTGTTCTCGGCTCACGGCTCGCCGCCTGAAGATTTTGCCAAGGCGAAAAAGCGCAATCTCAATGTCATCGACGCCACTTGCCCGCTCGTGACCAAAGTCCACAATGAGGCTATTAAGTACGCTAACGATGGCCGCAGGCTGGTTCTGGTTGGACACAAGGGGCACCAAGAGGTCAAAGGAACGATGGGCCAGACGGATATGTTTCTGGTCAACGATCGCAACGAGTTGGTCATGCCTGATTGGGATGAAGATACCCCGGTCACGGTATTGACGCAGACGACGCTTTCCGTTGACGACACAAAACGGTCAATCGAAGAGATTAAGAGCAAATTCTCGGACGTTATCGTTCGCAATGACCTGTGTTATGCAACCACAAGTCGTCAGGCCGCGGTTAAACAGTTGTGCAAATTGGTCGAACTCGTGCTGGTCATCGGCGCCGAAAACAGTTCCAACTGCAACCGATTGCGCGAGGTCGCACAGGCTCACGGCGTCGACGCGTACCTGATTAACGGCCCCGACGAGCTGGACTCCTCCTGGCTGGAAGGCGTTGAGAATGTGGGCATAACCTCTGGAGCTTCCACACCGGAGAGCATGGTCCAGGCTGTGATTGAATCGCTGGGAGCAGACGAGGTTGAGCGGATTGACGGCGACGATGAAGATGTCAGTTTCGTGCTGCCTGCCCAATTGAGAGAGTAATCAATTCCACTGTTTTTCAGGCCTTGAACGAATTTGACACGCCTGCGATGAGCGAAGCAAAAAAATGCGATTTGACGTCATAGTCGTCGGAGCTGGCCCTGCCGGAAGCACGACGGCCAGAGAGTGCGCCGAGCGGGGACTGTCAGTCCTTTTGCTTGACAAGGCTGAGTTTCCGAGAGACAAGCCTTGCGGTGGCGGCATCACAGTTCGAGCCTTGAGACTGCTGCCGTTCAGCATTGAATCTGTTGTTGAGCGCGTCATCACCGATGTGTACCTTACCCACAAGCAGGGAAGCGGATTCAGCCGCCGTTCGGACGACCACCTTGTGAGCATGACCCAGCGGAGAAACTTCGACATGCTCCTGCTGGAAAAAGCGCTGGAAGCAGGCGTAACTCTGAAAGAGCGGGCGACCGTTCGCCATGTGTCTCGGGATGCGACGTCAGTTGACATCTCCACAGACGATGAGACGTTCACAGCTTCGGTGTTGGTTGCCGCTGACGGGGCGAACGGCAAGACTGCGCAAATGTCAGGAATCGAGCAAAATTTTTGGCAGCAGATAGCCCTGGAAGGAAATATCACACCGCTGGGAGGGATGCCCGAAGAGTGGCAAACGTGTTTTGGCCTTGACGTTGGAAGCGTCCCTGGCGGATACGGCTGGGTGTTCCCCAAAGGAGACCATCTCAATGTCGGCATTGGCGGATGGCGATACGTCGGGCCTGGCCTTCGAAACAGCCTTAACAATCTCGCGAAATTCCACGGATTTGAGTCAGAAAATATGTGGGGTCTTCGCGGCCATTACCTCACAATCCGGAAACCGGATTCTCCCCTTGTCGATGGCAATGTGGCTCTCGTGGGCGACGCGGCAGGGTTAGTCGACCCCATGAGCGATGAAGGCATCTATTCTTCAATCTGGAGCGGCCAAACTGCCGCAAGAAACATCGCTGACTACATTGGCGGTGAGACCGCCGACTTATTGAATTACAAGCGGGAGATTGAATCGGAACTCGTCCCTGAACTGAACATATCTCTGCGTTTCCACGACCTGTTCCAGCTAAACCCTGGGTTATATATGTGGGCGGAAAAACATACATCACTAGTCTGGGCGTTGGCTCGTCGGATCCTCCGGGGAGACCAAACTTATGTCAACGTGATGCTCACACATAAAGCCACTGGAAATTTAATCGACTTCCTCTCAGATCTCGTCCGCGTGACCCCGTTTCTCCAAAGGCGTTCAGGATTGAGAGACCCCGCGCTTCCACAACGGTTCTTCGTCCGAGGGAACGCGCAGACTTAATTCAGACTCGAATTTCCTAGTTTCATCGCACAAGGATTCCAAATGGAAATAAGAATCGGCAGCCTTTTGCGCGGCGCGCAGGAGGCTGAAGGCACTGTAATCGTTATTGACGTCTTTAGAGCATTCACAACCGCCGCTGTGGCATTTTCCAGGGGAGCCGAGAAAATCATCTTGGTCGCAGAGGTGGCCGAAGCGCTGGAGTTAAAGAGACAGAGTGTCGGCGAGATTTGTATCGGTGAAGTGGGCGGAATCCGACCTGAAGGTTTCGATCTAGGAAACTCACCTTACGATATGTCCAAGGCAGATGTTGACGGAAAGACGCTGATTCAGTCGACCCGCGCTGGCACGGTGGGAATGACCACTGTGACGAAGGCGGACCAAATTTATGCCGGGTCGTTCGCCATAGCGGCGGCGACCGTCGAGGCAATAAAACGCCGAGACCCGGACGTCGTCACTATCGTAGCCATGGGGTCTGAGGGCAAAGTGCGAACGGACGAGGACGAACAGTGCGCTCTGTTCTTGCGAAACCTGCTGCAAGGGCGAGAGCCAGACCACGATTCTGTCCGGAATCTCGTGCTGTCTGGCTACGAGTCTCAAAAATACGATGACCCTAGCCAGCCTCATTTCCGGCCCGAGGATAAAGACCTGGCCCTACGAATCAATGCGTTCACGTTCGCAATAAAAGTCAACCGAGAAAGTGGACTGCTGGTCGCTCGCCGCGAAGACTTGTAACCACTGAGAGGATTGTTCGTGGAATATCGACAACTTGGCAACTCGGGTCTTCAGGTCTCTACCATAGGTCTGGGAACGAACAACTTTGGCATGAGGCTGGACGCTGCCCAGACCGCGTTGATTGTGAATCATGCGCTGGATGTCGGCATCAACATGATTGACACCGCCAACAGCTACGGCAAAGGGTTGTCAGAGGAATATATTGGCAAGGCGCTGAAGGGCAAGCGCGATCAGGCTGTCCTCGCCACCAAAGTTTCCAGTCGCATGAACGAAGGACCGAATAATGCGGGTAACTCGCGGCGTCACATCATAGCCGAGGTCGAGGCCAGTCTTCGCCGGCTCGACACCGATTACATCGACCTGTACCAGATTCATTGGTGGGACTCCAACACGCCTCTGGAGGAAACCTTGCGAACGCTTGACGATCTCGTGAGCCAGGGGAAGATCAGATATGCAGGCAGCTCCAATTTCTCAGCTTGGCATGCCTGCGAGGCTGCTTGGACAGCCCAAAGTCTTGGTGTCACGTCTTTGGTCAGCACTCAACCCCGATACTCGATGATGGATCGGGTTGTGGAGAATGAGCTCGTGCCGTTCTGCCAGAAATACGGCGTCGGGATTCTGCCCTACTATCCTTTAGAGAACGGTTTCCTCACAGGCAAGTACAGGCGCAATGAAGACGCTCCAGCGGGCACACGGCTGGCCGCGAACGACCGTGGAATGTTCACCGACAAAAATTTTGATGTCCTGGATGGACTGATTGCTTTCGCCGAAGCTCGAGACCACACGGTGCTGGACCTCGCGTTCTCGTGGCTGTTGGCTAACAAGGCTGTCAGTTCGGTGATCGCAGGAGCTACCAAAATTGAGCAGGTGATAACAAATTCTAAAGCCGCTGCATGGGACCTCACGACCGAAGAAGTTGACGAAGTCAACGGCATATTGGGCGCGAACTAGCGAGGCGATCTGATGAAATTCGGGTTTATTATTCCCCACAACTTCGGATTGGATGATCCAGCCGATGTCCTTAACATCGGCAAAAGAGCCGAAGAGTTGGGCTTCGATTCAGTCTGGGTCAACCACCACATCTTGAATGTCGGATACATTTTTGACCGCCTTGGAAGCAAACCCTACTACGACGCCATGACTGTCCTGACGTGGGTGGCAGCTCATACTGAGAAGGTGCGGTTGGGGACGACGGTGCTTGTGCTGCCTTACCTCAACCCGCTGGTATTGGCGAAGACACTGGCGACTGTGGATGTAATGTCCAAAGGACGCCTCAACGTCGGTGTGGGTGTCGGCGCTCTGAAACCAGAGTCGGACGCGCTCGGCAGCACATTCGAGACGCGGGGACGCTACGCGGACGAGAGCATAAAGATCATGAGAGAGCTTTGGGAATCTGAGGACCCGGAGTTTGACGGCGAGTTCTTTTCGTTCTCTGGCGTGAAGTTTTCGCCTAAGCCAATTCAGAAACCAGGGCCGCCGATACTTATAGGCGGGGCCAGCCGCGCCGC
>DCAW01000072.1 GCA_002313895.1 Dehalococcoidia bacterium UBA1123 | reverse complement strand
GCTAGTATTCGAATGACAAGGAACATGTAACCATCGAGAACACTAGATTACCCTATACGCCACTCGGTGCCTTCTGGAGTGTCTTCAATCGTGACGCCCAACTCGGACAGACGATCTCTGATACTGTCGGCGATGTCAAACTGGCGGGCCGCGCGAAGCTCAGTTCTGACATTCACTAGCATCTGAACGAATGGGCCTGCGCCGGAAGTTTCGGCGGTTTCATCCAGGGAAATTCCAAGGACGCCGCTCAACTCTCTAAGAGTGTCTTGAGCGCCTAAAACGTCTGCGCCTTCATCTTTTCCTCTATTGATCTCTCGGGCGAGATCGAACATCGCGGCCAGAGCGCGAGGCGTGTTGAAATCGTCGTCCATCGCTTCGACGAATTGTGCCTTCGCTGGACTCGCATCAATGGTTGAACCGACTGACGCGGCAGACGCCAGCCGAACAGCGTTTTTCAGACGCTCGAGCGCTCGTTCCTGGCCTGCGACATTGGCTTCGGTGTACAACAGCGGCGCGCGGTAGTGGGAACTCAGGAAGAAAAGACGCAACGCGTCGGGCGAATAGCTACTCAACGCCTCGCCCACCGTGACGATGTTGCCTATGGACTTGCTCATCTTATCTTCGCCGAGCCTCAACATTCCGTTGTGCATCCAAAACCGGGAAAACGGGACTTCATCAGTAAATGACTCTGATTGCGCTATTTCATTTTCGTGATGAGGGAAGATCAGGTCTCGCCCACCGCCATGAATATCGATGGACGATCCCAGGTACTTGATGGCCATCGCGCTGCATTCGATGTGCCACCCTGGCCGCCCCATCCCCCAGGGGCTGTCCCAGGCGGGCTCGCCAGGTTTTTGAGACTTCCAGAGAGCGAAATCCATCGCGTTCTCTTTCCGTTCGTCGACTTCCACTCTGGCGCCGGCTATCAAACCATCCAGGTCGCGATTGCTGAGCTTCCCGTAATCTTCGTCTTGGTTCACACGGAAATACACGTCGCCGGCGACGGGATAAGCGTAACCCTTTTCAATTAGTTTCGCGATAATCTCGGTGATTTTTCCGATCTCAGCGGTCGCCCTGGGATACTCGTGAGCGCGAGCAACATTCAGAGCGTCCATTTCGGCCAGATAATCCGTGATATTGCTCTCTGCAAGGTCCGCGACATCGATGCCAGTTGAGTTGGCAGCGAGGATCATCTTGTCGTCGATGTCCGTGAAGTTTTGGATGTGGCGCACGTCGTACCCTTTAAATTCAAGGTACCGGCGAACGACGTCGAATATGACCGACATCATCGCGTGGCCGATGTGGGATGCCGAGTACGGCGTGATTCCGCAAACGTACATATTTACCTTGCCATCAAGCGCTTCGAAGTCTTCTGTTTTGCCGGAAAGGGTGTTGTGAATTTTCATCGGTTGTCATCAAGCGTAGCCACAGCCATGCAGGCTATTCCTTCGCCCCGTCCGGTGAATCCCAGTCCGTCGGTGGTGGTAGCTTTTACGCTGACCAACTCGTCGGAGACATTCAGGGAACGAGCGAGAGTGGCCCGAATTTCAGATATATATGGGCGGAGCCTCGGACGCTCGGCAAGTATTGTAGCATCAACATATTGCACTCGCCAGTCGCGTTCCGCGATGATTTCGACTGTCCTGACGAGCAGAACCGTGCTGTCGATTCCCCGATACTGTTCGTCTCCTGGCGGAAAGTGCGTGCCGATGTCTCCAAGCCCGGCCGCGCCCAGTATCGCGTCGATAATCGAATGGACGAGAACATCGCCATCGCTGTGTCCGTCCAATCCGTGAGTATGGGGTATGTTCACGCCGCCCAACACGAGCGCTCGCCCTTCCGCAAGTGGGTGCACATCCACGCCTATGCCGAATCTCATAGCCATCAGGCCGATTGCCCTGAAGGTCGGGTTCGCGCTGCATGAATCGCTTCGGCCAGAGACACATCTTCGGGCGTCGTGACTTTCATGTTTTCGTATGAACCCATAAACACTTTCACTTCTGTCCCCAACGCTTCGACCATCGCCGCGTCGTCCGTGGAGTCATGTGTGACGCGTCTATGGGCTTCCCTCAGCAACTGAGATTTGAACACCTGGGGAGTTTGCGCCGCCCACAGCGTTGTCCGGTCAGGCGTTGACTTCACCACCATATCCGCATCGACGATCTTGATTGTGTCTGTCACTGGAACCCCAGCAGTCGCCGCGCTTGCCATTCTCATCGCATCAAGACCACGAGAAATCATGTCGCCGCTGACGAATGGCCTGGCTCCATCATGAACCATGATGATCCCACAGTCAGAAAGCCGATCCATTCCTTGGAGAACCGAATCCTGCCTGCGCGCTCCTCCAACCACAACATCCACGACTTTGCCATACCCAAATTCCGCTACGATTCGTTCGCCGTCGTCTCGCGCAGAATCCGACACCACGAGAACAACGTTGTCGACGAGCGTCGAATCCTCAAATGTCTGTAAGCTATGAGCCACTAGCGGCTTGCCAGCCAGCGAGAGAAACACCTTTTCGATGCCGCCCATTCTCCGGCTTGAGCCGGCCGCCACAACAACAACCCCCACCTTGTGGCGGGGGTTTGAAACGCCTTGATCAGGCCGAGGATTCAATAGCTAACTCCGCTTGGGTTGGGCAAATATAATGCTTCCGGCCGCAGTCTGAAGCACCCTGGTCACCACAACGTCCATGTCCTGGTTAACGTAGGCGTTGCCAGACTCGACGACAACCATCGTCCCATCTTCCAGGAATCCAACGCCTTGCCCGACCTCTGTGCCTTCCTGAACGATCATCAGCCTCATGTCTTCCCCGGGAAGCACGACAGGTTTGACCGAGTTCGCCAATTCGTTAACATTCAGCACTAGAATGCCTTCGATCTGCGCCACACGATTTAGATTGTAATCGGTCGTCATGATCGACGCATGGAGTTCTTTTGCTAGCTCAAGCAGCTTCGCGTCGACCTCCATGCCACTCTTGTACTCGATGTCAATCACTTCTGTGCGAACGGTGCTCTCCTGTCTGAGTTGATTGAGTATTTCGAGGCCGCGCCGGCCGCGATTCCGCTTCAACGTGTCAGACGAATCGGCGACATGCCTCAGTTCATCCAGCACGAACCTGGGAATAAGAACAGTGCCTTGCAGGAACCCCGCCGCGCTAATACCGGAAATCCGCCCGTCGATGATGGCGCTGGTGTCCAGCAGAATCTTTCCTGAGTAGCCATGCGGTGTCGTCCCGACGCCGTTGAGCAATGAGGAATCCCTGATCTCCTGCTCTGGCACGATACGCTTGAAAATATCCCTGCTGGGCGCCGACATTATCATCGCCCCGACATAGGCGAAAAACAGGCTCAGCGCGATTGGCAGCGCCACACCCAGCCAGCCGGGCACCCTGGAAACCGGTATCGAAATCAACAGAGCGACGATCAGTCCAACGATCAATCCGACAGCGCTGGAGATAAGTCTTGAGGTAGAGACGCTATTGGTGTCGTCAACAAAGTTGCGGATGATCCGCGATGTGAACCAGGGGGTGCCAACGAGGCCAACGACGGCGCCGCCGATGGTCAGCCCGAATACCCACGGGGCGTACAATTCTGGGCCCCAAGTGTCGGCGATGTATTCGCCGATCCTCCAGCCTCCGGTGGCGAGTATTGCTCCCCCAACTAGGCGGGACGTAACGTCCGCGACCATTTCGCCAGTTACACCTTACGACATGACCCTTGCTGTCGAACTGCGCCAGCGCAAATCACCATCCCAATTGCGTGACGGTTGCGAAGCCGGGTTCCATTGGATTGGTTTTCAGAATCCAAACAACGACAAAACTTATCTGCCGCAACTCTATTTCCGCCAAGAATAGCACCCTTGTTGTATAGTGTCAAAAAGAAATATTGAGCCATATTTGTTGTGGGTCCGTCGAGATTTTTTGACGTTCAATCCTGCAACATGCCAACGTCAGCGCAGGTTCGTTCTCGATACGGGTCTGGTCGAGAGGTGAGTATGTTGAGCACTACTCTAAGGTGGCTGAAACGCTTGGCATTAG
>DCAW01000034.1 GCA_002313895.1 Dehalococcoidia bacterium UBA1123 | reverse complement strand
GGCAACGTAACTGAGAAGGTCGAAGTTCTGCCTATTGTAAACTTTGGTGGAGCTGGGGGGACTCGAACCCCCTACCTCTTCAATGCCATTGAAGCGCTCTCCCAGATGAGCTACAGCCCCACACGAAACAGGGGAGAGCCCGATTAATATAGCAAATGCCATCCGCTCATGCAAGGTAAATTGTGTCTGGGAGGGCGTGTTAGAGTGGTTGTGCGGGGCATATTCATTCTTCCAAATAATGTGTGATAAAGTACCCGCTACCAATTTCCAAATTCACCGAGGAGAAGGCGATGCCATGGATTCGGGAAGAAGACCTCAATGTGGCGAATATTATCAAAGTCATGTCCATTAATCCGAAGGCGATGGGGGCAGTGCAGGGGCTGAACTCGGCGTTGATGTTCGGTGGCTCCACGCTGACCCGAGTGCAGGAGGAATCCATTGCCGCGACCGTGTCAGCGATCAACAAGTGCCATTTTTGAACTCTGGCCCACGGAGGGTTCCTCCGTCAGCACTCGGATGATCCGGTTCTGGCAAGCCATATGATGCACGATTACACGCAGGCAGACATCGACCACCAGACGCGAACGATGCTGGATTTTGTCGCGCAACTCACGCGAGAACCTTCTTCGATGAAAGAGGCGAACGTGGAAGGACTGCGCGAAGTCGGATTCTCCGACGACAATATCCTGTCCATCACGCTAGTTACGTGCTTGTACAATTTCATGACCAGGCTGGCCGATGGTCTAGGTGTCGAATTCCCGGAGCGCGGCCAGGAACTCGTCAAAGGCTGGCTCCAATCGCCGGCGCGGGAACAGGAATGGTTGTTCGCTCCGAAATCAGACGATTGAGGCATCCGAACGATCCGGAGCCGGTTATTCGGCGCTGGTGGCCCAGTTAACTCCGTTCAGAATCAAGCGATGGAATTGCTCGTTCTGGAAGCTGAGGCCGTTGTGGCCCAGCGTAGTTTTGAACACCTTGCCGTTGCCGTAATTGCGAGTCCACGCCATTGGATACGTTCCGCCGGCCATGAACATTGAGCGTCCGGCAAACACATGGGTGCCTTCTTCAAGCTCGGCGGTGAGGAACACATTGTTTCCTGGCTTCCAGCCAAGTTGGATGTAGAGCTCATCGTTGGTCACGAAATCCTCGATGCCTTGAGCGCAGGGATGATCCGACTCGCTGACTTTGACGCTGAACTGGCCGTAAGGCGGGTGACAACTCTCTCCAGAAATCCATCCCCCTCCGGTCACGTCGTGGTATTCGGGCCAGCTTTCCGGCCGGCACCCTGAGATGTGGAGGCACACGAATCCTTTTCCGCCACCCACGTACTGCGTTAGCGCTACCTGCTGTTCCTGAGCAAGGGTAATTTCCTGTTCGCGACGAGTGTTGAACACGAGGGCATCGTAGTCTTGCATCGCGTCTGTGACCAGCACGCTTGGATCCTCAGTCACGCGCACCTCGTGCCCGTTCTGTTTCAACAACTCAGCCAGAATTGGGGTGCTTTCTTCGTAAGGATGTCTTCCTCCTGTCACGACCAACAGATTCATCTAATGCCTCCGCGTCATGGTTATTTTCCACGAACATGTGATTGAAATTTTAAGCAAATCGACTTGGCGAATCGAGTCTATATCAAGGGAAAATCATGGTCAAGAACTGGCCTAAATTTCACCGTTGGCATGTTGAATCAGGCGAGCTAGGGGCATTTCTTCCAATGAATCTAACCTTTGGTCTGCATGATCTAACGCTAGGTTTTTGGTCATCTCGTTAGGCACTACAACCGTGTAAAGTCCCGCGCGTTTTGCGGCGGTGGCTCCGTTGGCCGAGTCCTCTATGGCAATCGCTTCCTCGGGGCGAACGCTGAGAGCTTCCACCGCAGCCAAATACAGGTCGGGTTCAGGCTTGGCATGCGCCACATGATCTCTTGACTTAACGGTGGCAAATTTGTCGATCAGTCCACGCTCGGTCAGGTGTCCGACGATCCAGTCTTCGTCTGAACTGGAAGCGACACCCAGACTGAGACCATGACGTTGAGCGGAATTGATGTACTCATCCACGCCAGGCATCAACGGCTCGGCGTCAACCATTTCTGTGTACCGTTGCCTGCGTCGGGTCATCAACTTTTCACGGTCGAACGCCAGACCAGTGATATCCTCCAGATGCTGACAGAAATCTATAGGCTCGGCAGTCCCGATCCTCTTTGTCAGTATCGAAATGTCGAGGTGTGCGTTGTATGTGGAGAATATCTCTTGCCACGAGTTGAACAGGGGCGTTTCGGTGTCGATTATTACACCATCGAAGTCGAAAACGATTGCTTTGATCAAGCGCGTGGCCTTTAAAATGTATTTTGGAATAATGATGCCAAATTAGATGCCCGCCTAGTATAGCATCGCAGTATCGGCGGGCGGCAATTGAATTGGATAGGTTTCAGAAATTCGTCACGCGTTCGGCGAGATTCTTTGAGATAATGAGGATACTGGAATCGATCCAGTGAATTACACGTTCAATCAATAATCGACGCTGTCGGAGGCGACAAAAATTCTGAACGATATACGATCGAAGACCGCCCTCATGGTTTTCGTGGCAATGGCTTTGAGCCTGACTATGGCATGTGGAAGCGGCGAAACAGAGCCTACGCCTGCCCCGACGCCGTTACCCACGGCGACTGCGACGCCTGTGCCACCCACGCCCATGCCTGCCCCATCTCCCACGCCGGCGATTCCGACGGCCACGCCGCGAGAGGTCGTCGGGGTTCCTCATTCGGTTGCCAATTCTGTGGAGTCGGTTGGGATTCACCCTGACGAACTGTTGTTGAAATCATCGGACGCGATGTCCCAGGTGGGGTCGTTCCATTTCGATGTTTCAGGAACGTTCTCGGTATCAACCGGACAATCTTCGATTGAAGTTCCGCTGAGTTATGTCGGCGACGTCCAAACTCCTGACAAGAGCCACGGGTTGATCTCTTTGTCGGTAGTGGTATTCGCGCTGGAGATGGAGATTATCACCATCGGTGCAGTTACATACACCACGAACCCGGAATCTGGAGCGTGGGAAATTTCAGAAGGTGGCGGGCTAGGAATTCCGAACCTTGCTGACTTTTCACTGGGCGGTAAACCGCCGCTATCAAACGCAAGATTTCTTGATAAAAAAAACCGCGACGGCGTGGATGTTTACAAGCTAGTTGGAACTGCGCAATTCGGAACGCTGGACGCGGCGGGGCAGGAGTCAGAAGCCACGATATGGATAGGGGTCGACGATCTGCTGCTACGAGAAATCACTGTTCAGGCCGACGTGGCCCTGGATGCAATGGGGTTGCCGGTAGGCGACATGGGGCTAGGAGGAACCGGGACAATCGGCCTGTCCATCAAACTGTCCGATTTCGGAAAGCCTGTGACCATCGAAGCTCCGACGATTCCTTAATTCTTTTCGGCCACCAAGTTCCTCACGAAACTTACGATTTCGGAGGTTGACGTTCCAGGCCCGAACACGGCCTTGAGACCCAGTTTTTCCAGTTCCAAGCGGTCAGCTTCCGGGATGATCCCGCCGGCGATCACCGAAACGTCGTCCATATCGTTCTCATGGAGACCGTCAAGAATCTGGGGAAACAAAACCATGTGCGCTCCAGAGAGGATGCTGAGGCCGATCACGTCCACGTCTTCCTGAAGAGCGGCTTCGACGATCATCTCAGGCGTCTGGCGAATGCCTGTGTAGATGACCTCCATGCCTGCGTCGCGAAGGGCGCGAGCGATGATCTTGGCCCCTCGATCATGTCCGTCCAATCCGGGTTTTGCGACCAGCACTCGCACTATGTCGTTGCTCATATTCGGCTATCTCCTGGCCGTGTCCTGGTCCACAAGCTCGATGAGAACGCCGCCAGTGGAGCGCGGATGGATGAATCCGATCATGCCCGATAGTCCCTCACGCGGAGATTTGTCGATTAACTGCACTCCCGATTCACCCAGGCTGTCCAGCGTCCCCTGGAGGTTCTCGACCTCGAAGCAGATATGATGAACGCCTTCGCCGCGACGCTCAATGAATTTCGCGACGCCGCCCTCTGGGTCGGTTGGCTGGATGAACTCAAGCTGGGAGCCTCCGACGCGGACAAGGGCGGCTTTAACCGCTTGATCTTCAATGTCCTCGATCTCGGTATCCCCGGTTCCGAAGGTAGTCTTGTAGAAGCCCAGCGTCGCTTCGATGTCATTCACGGCTATGCAGACGTGATTCAAGTGTCGAGCGGCGCATGGGCTGCCTTTGGAATTTTCAGGCATCATTGTCCTTTGGGTTTTTTGAATGAGGCGAGAGAGTTATGAAATTACTCTTTCGGTATGAGGTTGCGGGCGATAATCAGTCGCTGGATTTCAGAAGTTCCTTCGTAGATTTCCATTATTTTGGCGTCACGGTAGTATCGCTCGACGTCGGTTGGCGCGAAGTAGCCGGCGCCTCCGTGTATCTGAACGGCTTTGTCGGCATTTTCGACGGCGACTCGTGACCCGTAGAGTTTCGCCATCGAAGCCTCCGTGGCGAAAGGTTTTCCTTCGTCTCGCAACGTGGCGGCTTTTTGGACGAGGAGCCGAGCTGCCTCAGTAGCTGTCGCCATGTCGACGAGCATCCATTGCAACCCCTGGAAATCGGCAATTCTCTGACCGAATGCCCGTCGTTCCTGGGCGTACTTAAGGGCGGCATCGTAACATGCCTGAGCGAGTCCGATGCACTGGGCCGCGATAGATATGCGGCTCTGGTTCAGCATCTCCATCGTCGCCCGGAAACCTTCCCCTTCGTTGCCAAGTCGGTTTTCCATAGGCACCTCACAGTTGTCGAACACAACCTCTGCGGTGGACGACGCTCGTATGCCCATCTTTCCATGGAGCGGATTGATTGTGAGTCCCGGAGTGTCACTTTCCATTACAAGGGCGATGATACCCTTGGTTCCCAGGCTCCTGTCCATTGTCGCAAGCAGAACGAATATATCGGCTTCAGGAGCGTTCGTTATATAAGTTTTGGAGCCGTTGAGGATGTAGGAACCGTTTGATCGCGTTGCCGTGGTCTGAATGGCGCCTGCATCGCTTCCGCCGCCAGCTTCTGTGAGGGCAAATGCGGCGATGCTTCGGCCAGTGGTTAATGGAGGGATGAACTGGCGTTTCTGGCCTTCCGTCCCGTACATCTGGATGAACTGGACGGCCAGCGACAGGTGTGCCGCGTAGGTGGTGCTGGTGGCGGCACAGGCACGGGCGATCTCCTCGACGGCAATCGCCACCTGCCGAGTGGTGCCGCCGCTTCCGCCGTACTCCTCATCGATCCCCAACCCGAACAGGCCCAATTCCCCGAGGCCGTAAATGTTGTCCCACGGGAACTCGCTTGTCTCGTCGTAGTGGGCCGCCCGTGGAGCGATCTCTTTCTCCGCGAACTCGCGAACGGTATTTCGGAGAATCAATTCTTCTTCGGTCAGCAACTGTCCAACCATCTCTGAGTCCTTTCCAGGTGATGTTACGAATTTACTCTATGTGATGTCCGTCACGATGTCCAGCAGGTCGCGATCAGGAAGGTTCATCACAGCGAATGACGGCAGGTTCAGGCGTCGCCATATGTCCATCGGGCTGATGCGGGTGTGGCGGGACAGAAACAGGCTGATTACCGTGCCGTGGCAGACCATTATGATTTTCGAGCATCGGAGCCGTCGATTGCTGATTCAGCAGCGGCGTCGAAACGCTCAACCCCCTGGTCTGCAGATTCTGTTCCGTAGGTCAGTTTGCCGGGGTTCGCGAAGAATCTGTCGATGGCTTCATGAAACTGTTGGAGGTTGTCAGAAACGGTTCACTGTCGTGGTGGTGTTCTTCGAGGTCAGGAAGCGTGTTTGGAGTCACTCCCAGATTTTTCCCCAATAGCATTGGTGTGTCCACAGCCTTGGACTCAGCCCTGGAGTAGAGCGACGCAGGCAGATATTGTTTCAGCCGTTGAGCGGAAGGACGATAGCGATGACGGCCTTCATCATTTAACTCACACTGACTCGCTGGCACCTCAGGAATCGTACCCGGCAAGGAATGTTTGATCAAAATCAGTTTATTGTTCGGCGAAATTTCTTCCGGACACAACACCTACGCCCATTAGAAGGGCGAGAACTCTTGCTGGACGCCGAAAACGCCTCTCAGCACGTCGGAAATCTCGCCGAGAGTGGCATAGGCTTCGACACACTCAAGTATGGCTGGCATGGTATTGTCCGTGCCTCTGGCGATGTTCTCCAGGTTTTGAAGGGAGGCGCTCACTGCCGAATCGTCTCGGTCTCGTTTCACACGGGCCAGGCGGTCCAATTGACGTTGGGTCTGGGCCGGATCAATGGTCTGGAGCTGTTCAATCGGCGGTGTAGGGGACTGGTAGCGGTTCACGCCGACGACAATGCGGTCCTCGCTCTCCACCCGACGCTGATAGTCGTATGCGCTCTCGTGAATTTCGCTGATTTGGAATCCAGCATCCAAAGCGCCCAACGCTCCGCCCATATCGTCCATCCGACGGATGTAGTCGAGTGCCTCGGACTCCAACCGATCTGTCAGACTCTCGACATAATAAGAACCAGCGAGCGGATCAACGGTATCCGTCACTCCCGTCTCATGAGCGAGAACCTGTTGTGTTCTCAACGAAAGCTGAACCGACTCTTCGGTCGGCAGCGCCAGGGCTTCGTCGTAGGAGTTGACGTGTAGGGACTGCGTTCCCCCAAGCACTGCGGCTAACGCCTGCACCGTGGTGCGAATTATGTTGTTGTTAGGCTGTTGCGCCGTCAAAGTCACTCCGGCAGTCTGGGTGTGGAAACGACACATCCACGAACGGGGGTTCTTCGCTCCGAATCTCTCCCGCATGATCTTGGCCCACATTCTGCGGGCCGCTCTATACTTGGCGATCTCCTCAAACAGATTGCTCTGGGCCACGAAGAAAAATGAGAGCCTGCCGGAGAATGCGTCGACATCGAGACCTGCATCGATCGCGGCCTGCACGTAGGCGATGGCATCGGAAAAAGTGAATGCCAATTCCTGGACAGCCGTCGCTCCAGCTTCGGCCATGTGATAACCGCTGATGCTTATTGTATTCCAGCGAGGAACGAATTCCGAACAGTATGCAAATACATCAGTCACTAACCGCATCGAAGGTTGAGGCGGGTAAATGTACGTTCCGCGGGCGATATATTCCTTGAGTATGTCGTTTTGAATTGTCCCGTTCAGCTTGTCTATCGCGACGCCCTGTTTCTTCGCCAGTGCAACATATAACGCCAATAGAATGGAAGCCGTGGCGTTAATGGTCATAGATGTGCTGACTTTGTCCAAAGGGATGCCCTCGAACAGCAATTCCATGTCCGCCAGGCTGGAAATCGGGACGCCGGTCCTGCCGACCTCGCCTTGAGCTAGGGCGTTATCGGAGTCGTAGCCTGTCTGAGTTGGAAGGTCGAAGGCTATGCTGAGACCGGTCTGGCCTTGTTCCAGAAGGTAACGGTT
>DCAW01000103.1:1505-13006 GCA_002313895.1 Dehalococcoidia bacterium UBA1123 | reverse complement strand
GATGCCTTCACGACGGCACAGTTCCTTGACTGTGACCTCGCGACGAAAGCCCTCCAGGACTACGTGGATCTTCTCTTCTGTGGTGTATAAAAGCATCGGCGAGAACCCCATCGGCCCTCCCGCCGCCGCCATCGCCAACGCCGTCGAGGACGCGGTTGGAGTCCGAATTACTGATCTGCCTATCACAGCAGAGAAAGTCTATAATGCGCTAAAGGCTCAATCAATTTAGGTTTCTGGCAGTGATTGCGTAAACGCTTCAGAGATTCCTCATGGGTGATGACGAAATGAACCCTCCCAAACTCAACTCTGATCCAAGATTCCGGCAGATTGAAAATTCAGGCAAATTTATGGAGGTTCCCCATGCCCGCGGTCAATATTGACCATATAGCAATGCCCACAGCCAACGCAGAGCGTCTGATCGAGTTCTACAAGCGGCTGGGTTTCACGATCAACGACGAAACAGAGTGGCGGGCCGGAGAGGCGAGTATCTTCTCCATCCAGGTCGGAAGCTCCAAGATTAACGTTCACCCCGAAGGGTTCACCGCCAGCCTGCGCGGCCCCACAGCCGTTCCCGGCTGCGGCGATGTCTGCTTCGTGTGGGAAGGCTCCGCCGAGGACTGCAAGAAGATGCTGGACGACGCCGGCGTCGAGATCATCTCAGGCCCAGGCCCACGCAGAGGCGGGCGAGGCAAGGACGTCCCTGCCGTTAGCCTCTACGCCCGCGACCCCGACGAAAACCTGCTGGAGTGGATGGTTTATCAGTAGGCCACTGACGCATTTCGTTCTCGTCAATCTGCCCATCACAACGGAGAAGATCTGTCGCGCTCTGAAATCTAGGGAGGCAATCCTGAGCATTGACAACTCATAAGAGTTTTCCGAGAGTGGCCCAATCGTCACTAACCCCTATACCAATTGGAAATGAAACTTAGATACCGGTCGGGGTGAGTAAGGTGGGGGTCTTTGAAATCAACTTGGCCCAGACCGAGAAATTTGAACATACAACCGATTCCCGGGATTGCATCCAATTTAGCGGTCCGTTTCTCGTACGTTGTGCCTAATTCCGGGCCCAATTTTTCTGACCAGATACGCGCGTGCTTATCTAGCTCCTTGATCTTCGCGCAAACGTTCAGTATTTATGGACGTCCGCCGATCCGCATTTCAAGTTCGATGTCTCCTAACCATTTCCTGAACGCTTTGGCATTTTTGCTGTTATGGATCTCAAGAGCGCTATCAAATAATGAAAGGTTATTTTTGTGAGCGTTCCTCCATATATACTCGTCTAATGGAGGAACCGAAATCGTGAAGGACAGGGAGGAATCGGTTGAATCGGCAAAATTACTCTGACCTCTTTCGTACAGGTCATCATGATATTATTTTTCCTCAGACTCCCAATATTCGATGCTACTCAGTTCTTGATTATTCAACCAAACTGGTAGCTCAGAATTCACATATCCCTCGATTCGATCGTAGGTTTCTCGGGGAACTTCTTTATGGCATGTCTAGTTTCTCTGGTTTGCCCACTCAGCACGCCTGCCTGCTCATGCCCAAGCCGACGCAGCCTTGTACCAGAAACGGCCATCGGAATCGTGTCGCTAAAAGTGTCGCGGTCGCAGGGTCAAACAACTCCGCGCTGGATAGGATTTCAAAGTGATTGCTTAGTCCCTCGACGATCAGAACTTTGCCATTTTGCAGCAGTGTTGACGTGTGATAGGCCCTGGCTGACGACGGAGAATGCCGTCATGGCGAACTCGCCCGTGGAAGGATCGTATATCTCAGCTTCGGCGATGAACCGATCCTGGTGCTTCAGTCCTCCAGTGACCAGCACCCGGCCATCGTTCATAAGCGTGGCAGTGTGTCCGAACCGAAACTGGGCCATCTCGCCTGTGTCAGTGAAATCGCCGGTCGCGGGATCGTAAATCTCCGCGCTCCTGTGGACGAAAGTGCCGCCGGTCCCGCCAGCCACCAGGACTCTGGCATCGGCAAGAGTCGTCGCGGTGTGGAAGCTGCGGGTGGATAGCAACGACGGCGTGCGCTTGAACTCGCCCGGCCCTTGAGCATGAGCGTCGCTCACTGCCCTCATCAATCTGACAATAGCTACCGTCAGAAGAATCGGCAACAGTCGGTTAATCCAGCCCGGTATGTTTCTCAGATCATTTCCTTTGGGGTAGTTGTCATGAAAGCTAACAGCTTTCAGCCGTCAGCTACAGGTTATTCTGAACGGCTGCGAAGCATAACATCCCTTTGAGTTCTGATGACGAAGGCGCATCAACCGATTCCATCGCTGAATAATTCAAAAGAGATTCCCTGATGCCTGAAAACCTGACCGCCTGATTCCTCAAAGCTGAAAGCTGACGGCTGATTGCTCGCCCTATGGCCCCATGCTAACATGGCGCGAAACCTAAATCTGGGAGTGGATCATGGCAGTGAGAACCGGCGCTCAGTTTCTGGAGGGCCTGCGCGACGGGCGCGAGATATGGCTGGAGGGGGAGCGTGTCGAGGACGTGACGGCCCACCCCAAACTGGAACGAATGGCCCAGACTCTCGCCTCAGTATACGATCTACAACACGACCCCGAACTCCACGAGCAGATGACCTTCAAGTCGCCCTCCAGCGGAGAGCCGGTGGCCCTGTCCTACATCATCCCGGAGACCCAGGATGACTTGATGCGCCGCCGGAAGGCGTTGGAGATCGTCGCCCATGCCTCCTACGGAATGCTGGGACGCGCCCCGGACTACGTGAACATCCAGGTCACAGCGGCCCGACAGATGGCCAAGGTTTATGGCGATAACGACGGTCGGTTCTCCGACAACATCATCGCCTATCACGAATACATCCGAGAGAACGACGTATGTTTGACCCACACGTTCGGACATCCCCAGGTCAACAGGGAGTTGGCCGTGACCGAGCTTTCGGACCCCTACATCGCTCTCGGCGTCGTGGATACAACATCGGAGGGACTCATCGTCAGCGGATCGAAGTTGCTGGCGACTCTCGCTCCCTTCTCTGATGAGATATTTGCGCCCATATATCGACCGCTCCCGCCCAACGACCCGAACTCCGAGAAGTACGCCATCGGGTTCGCGCTGCCAGTAGCCACACCGGGGTTGAAATTCATTTGCCGGGAGTCCTACGATCTGGGCCGCTCGCTGTACGATTATCCCCTGTCAGGACAGTTCGACGAGATGGACGCGCTGGCTGTCTTCGACAACGTGCTGATTCCCTGGGATCGGGTGTTCGCCCACGGCGACGTGGAGCTTGGAAACCTCAACCTGGGGCGCGTCGCCCTCTGGCGTCAGTACATGCAGCAGGTTGCGGTGAAGAACATCGCAAAGTTGGAGTTCGTGCTGGGGATAACTCATGGTATCGCCGAGGCTATCGGCATTACTCAGTACGGCCACGTTCAGGAAAAGATTTCCGAGATCATAGACACGCTGGAGACCGTGCGAGCCTACATGCGAGCAGCGGAAGCCGACGCCGAGCATATTGAGGGCGGCGTCGGCATCTGGCCGGGCGCAGAGCCGTGGATAGCCATGCGCCACTGGTGGCCCGATGCCTACACTCGCATCATGTGGATTATCGGCCAACTCGCCGCAGGCGGCTTGATGCTCACTCCCACCGAACAGGACGTCGAAGGCCCCATATCCGACTCCATCGCCAAGTTCTATCAGGGCGCGGCCATAGACGGGCCGGAGCGCGTTCGGTTGTTCAGGCTAGCGTGGGACCTGGTCGGCACGCAATTCGGCTCTCGTCAAGCGCTGTACGAGCGGTTCTTCAACGGTGACGTAACCCAGCTTCGCATGCGACGCTTCCAGACCTACGACTATACAAGGGCCGATCAGTCAGTGAAGTCATTTTTCGAAAATTTGTGACTATTACTTAGGAGCATGAAATGGATCTGGAATTGCAGGGCAAAGTTGCCATCGTCACCGGAGGGAGCAAGGGCATCGGCAAGGCCATCGCGCTGGAACTGGCGAAGGAAGGCGTCGATGTAGCTATCGCCTCCCGATCCAAGGGGCCTCTGGAGGAGACAGCCAAAGAGCTTTCTAAGAAGACCGGCAGGCGAATAATACCCATCGTTGCTGACATGACCAGTTGGGACGACGTTCAAAACATGGTCGAAACCACCGTCTCAACCCTCGGCAAGGTCGACATACTGGTCAACAACGCCGCAATGGTCGGAGGCCAGGTGAAAGGCACTCTGGCCGAGGCCACCGAGAAGGACATGGTCGAAGACCTGGACACAAAGGTGGTCGGATACTTCCGGTGCATGAAGGCTGTGGTCCCCCACATGCAGAAACAGAAGTGGGGCCGCATCATCAACATCGGCGGCGTGTCGGCTCGTCAGTCAACCATATACGGCATGCGAAACACTGCGGTCGTCCACATGACAAAGACATTCTCAGATCAACTTGGGGCCGACAACATTACCCTCAACGTTGTGCATCCGGGCCTTACTCTCTCTGAAGGCGTGGAAACCATGCTGGATTCACGCGCCCAGAGTCAGGGCATCGGAAGGGATGAGATCGAGAAAAACATAACCCAGAACGTCGCTATCAAACGGGCCATCGATCCCAAGGAGCTGGCGTGGTTGGTCACGTACCTCTCCTCTCCGAAGGCCGAGTGTATCACCGGCGAGGTCATCGCCGCCGGCGGAGGAGCGATGGGCGGCGTGCATCAGTAGGTTACGCCGTCGAGGAGAATCAAAGAATTGTCAGAGCCTGATTTCATAACCGAACCGTCTCGGAATGTCCTTGTGTATCGAAGGTGCGACGTGCTGGTGGTTGGAGACGGGCCTGCCGGATGCGCCGCCGCCGTGTCTGCCGCTCGCATGGGAGCAGCCGTTGTTCTGGTGGAGCGTTACGGCCATCTGGGAGGCATGTCGACCGGCGGATTCGTCCTGTGGATTGATCGAATGACCGACTGGGAGGGAAGGCAGGTCGTCCCCGGAATTGCAAACGACATTCTGGAACGAATCCCTGATGACGATGTTCTGAGGCCACCTCCCGAATTATGGGGATCGAGAGATGAGGACCAGGTCGCATACTGGCAGGACCGCACCAATGCCTTCCAAGGCACGGCCACATGGTCGCCCACGGTGGACCCGGAGATGCTGAAGCTCGCCTATATGGACCTCACGCTGGAGAGCGGCGTGAAATTGCTTCTGCACTCCTGGGGTGTGGCCACCGTGATGGATGGCGATGAAGTCCAGGGCTTGATATTCGAGAGCAAATCAGGGCGTCAGGCCATCCTGGCCGGCGTGACTATAGACACCACGGGCGACGGGGACGTGTTCGCGCTGGCTGGCGCCGAGTTCGAGACCAACACGCACCGAGACGATCCCAACCCCGGCAACGTCGAGTTCGCCATCGCCTATAACATCCACGATCGCATGAATATCTCCGTGAGATGGGGCAGCGTTGATATGGAACGGTATCGCGAGTTTAAGAACGGCAAGCCCGACGCTTACCAGCAGGTCATGTCAAAGGGCCGAGCCATCGGCGTTACGGATCGTCCCTTCCCGATGCCGCGGGCCGATCTGTCGCTATTCATGGCCCTCAAACTCTCAGGGCAAAGCCCACTGAATTTCGACGACCTGACGACTGTGGAGGTCGAGGGCAGGCGCAGGATGATGGTCATGTTCGACTTTTACAGACGAAACATGCCCGGATTTGAGAACGCCTGGATCGTAGACACCTCTCCACAGGTCGGAGTCAGGCACAGCCGTCGCCTCTCAGGCGTCAAGCGAATGGCTCGCGAGGACTGGCAGGAAGGCGTTATCCACGATGACGAGATTGGAGTGTCGCCATCGCCCAACCGCCGATTCCCCAACGTGTCAGTGCCACTGAATTGCCTGGCGCCTGAATCTCCGAACGGCTTGATGGCGGCAGGGCGAAACCTGTCCTCAGACCCGGCGACCCACTCGTTTATGAGAGAGGTTCCCCAGTGCTGGCTGATGGGTCAGGCTGCGGAGATCGCGGCAGCAAGCGCGGCCAGCGCAGGGATACGTGTGCGAGACGTGGACGTTGATGCGGCGCGCCTTGGACTCCAAAATCAGGGCGTCGTGTTGACTCGGAGCGCCCAGGCACGCTCGGATGAGGCCGACTCTGGCACGGACTCTGAATGCACCCGCTGACGACCTACAGGCTCGTCCTCAAACGCATCACCGACGACTGGAAACTGCTTCTGAGCATATTCGTCGGCATGACAGTTACGGCCAGCCTGTTGGCAGGCGCGCCGGTGTATATTCGAACGCTGGAACGTCAGAGCATCGACACTGCCATTGAGCGGGCGGACCAAATTTTTCTCAACATCTTCGCCTTCGGCTCGAAACTCCCGCTGAGCCGGGACAGCCTAGACTCGACTGGCTCCACAATTGATGATTCGATTGCGGGCAAGCTCTCGGAAATTTCCAGGGGCCACGAACGGTACCTGAAAACCTCGACGCTTCTGGTCGGTACTCCGCGAAACCCTCTGTCTTCAGAATTTGGCGCCCTCATCGCGCGAGGATATTTCCAGCAGATTTCGAGTCTGAACGATCACGTGACCTGGCGTAACGGGCGCATGGCGTCAGATGACGTCGCGCTCGGCCCTAATGGGCCGCGCCTGGAGGGCGTCGTCAGCACGTACACAGCCAGCGCTTTTGGCATCGGCCCTGGCGATCAGGTCGTCTTCGCTTCATCGATATCTGACCCAACCCGCGTCACGGTGGACATCGTGGGCGTTCTGGAACCCAACGACAAGAATGAAGAGTTCTGGCGACGGAACGCAAATTCCTTCCTCGCGCCTCTGCCCTTGAACGAACCGCCTGACCCTGACGTTCGGATCGACACCGAGGATCCGCCGCTGGCGCTGTTCACCTCTTACGAAGGAATGGTTGGAGGAGTAGCCGAGGCTTATCCTGGCAGTTTGATCAACTCTGACTGGTATATTTTCGTTGACAAGCAAGGCCTCCTGAGCTGGTCGAAAGAGAAGACCCGCAATCGACTGGGCGGGTTCGAGGCCGACGTAACTGACGCCATGAAAGGCGCGGCGGTCCTGACAGGCATAGAAAAACTGCTTGACGATTTAGAGAGACGCAGTTTCTTCGCCAGCGTTCCGCTTCTTTTGCTGTTGGTGGTGATGGTCATAACCGTTCTGTACTACGTCTCGATGCTGATCTCATACCTAATCCGTAGTCGCGAATACGATGTCGCGCTGCTCAGAAGTCGCGGCGTAACCACCTGGCATCTGGTCCGCCTTTACGCTCTGGAAGGGGTGGCTCTGGCGTTGATAGCGTCTGTTATTGCGCCGTTTCTGGCGATGGGCGCGGTGGCGTCAGCCGGCAAGTTGGGATATTTCAGCGATATCACCAACGGGGCCTTGTTGCCGGTGTCCCTGCACTGGATGCCCTTTGCAGTTGCCGCCCTTACCGGCCTACTGGCTCTAGCAATGTACGTCGTTCCTGCCGTCGTGGGAGCGCAGACAGGCCTCGTCGCCCACAAGTTACAATCGTCCCGTCCGCCTTCAGTCCCGTTCTTCCAGAGGTTTCACCTGGACATAGGGCTGTTGGTGGTGGGCGGTCTGGTCTTCTGGGAGCTGCGCTCCAGAGGACAGGTGATATCTGGTGGCCTGTTCTCCGACATTCAAGTCAATGAGGCTCTGCTCTTTGCGCCTGTATTGTTGCTGACGGTGGTAGCGCTGTTGTTCACGCGATTCTTCCCCCTCTTTGTGAGATTCTTCAGTGGCGAGTCTCTGGCGATTGTCCATTTGTTGGCTGGGACTTCTCTTGCCATTTTGGCACAGACTGTTATTGTCCGAGAATTTGGCATTAACGCCAGCCTGGAGTGGGTATGGGAGGTGGCTCTGATCGGCGTCATCGCCGCCGTTTACTACTGGACCAGTCGCACGGAACGCAACTTGAATCGAACAGCGGGGCTGGTCGCACAGGGCGGCCTGATTGCGCTGTTGATATACGCCGACACGCCTGCCAGTGACGACATCTTTTATGTGCCTACAATTGCTGTTGGTCTGCTGGTTCCATTGCAGATTCTGTTCATCATGCTGACAAAGTTGAACCGGACTTTTCCGGTTTGGGCTTCGATGGCAATCTGGCATATGGCTCGAAACCCATTGCGATATAGCTGGCTCGTGTTGCTGCTGGTCATGGTGACGGGGCTGGGAGTCCTGGCTACCACGGTTGGAGGAACGCTGGATCGCAGTTACGAAGAGCGCATTTTCTTCGAGGTCGGCGCAGACTTGCGCGTTACAGGCACTCGGACGTCACCCGTGGCCTTTAACGAGCACCTTACAACTTCGTATTCAGAAATTCCCGGCGTGACCTCGGTGTCCAAAGCATATCGCGCAGGCGGAAACGTTGGGAACGCCTATGTGGGCAACAGTTTCAGCCTGCTCGCTGTCGAGGCCGCCAAGTTTCCCTACATATCCTGGTACCGCGATGACTTCTCAAGCCAGCCTCTCACCGGCATAATGAGGACCCTCCAATCGGGTGTCAACGCCGAGACTATCGACATTCCTGAAGGAGCGCAGAAACTGAGCGTCTGGGCGAACGCCAAAGAGTTCTACCCAAATATGTTCATGCGGATGGTCATTCAGGACAGCGAAGGAACTCCAAAGACGGTGTCGCTGGGTCGTATGCAGCCTCCTGGATGGGCGCTCTTGGATGCGGACATTCCCGACGGCCTTATGTGGCCCCTGAGTCTGATTTCAGTGCAGATATTCGAGCCGATATTCGGCCCTTCCAACAGAACAGGGACCTTGCTGCTGGATAACATTCATGTCGAATTCAACGATGGCCGCGAGCCGCAGATTCTCGACGACTTCGAAGGGAACAACGAGTGGATACCTCTGGCGACATCCATGATCTCTACAGACACCGTTGGGATCACCAAACAGGCCCAGCACGGCGGACGGCAAGCGGGCGTTTTCTCCTTTGGCGTGGACACCGATCAGGGAGTTCGCGGATTCTACCGCAGCCCCAGCGGCGGGCCGATACCTGCGGTCGCCAGCGCATCCTTCGCCAGAACCAATGGCGTCGAAGTCGGACAGTCCATAATCGTCAACATGACGGGACGGCTATTGCCTGTCCGAATCATGGACACCGTGGATTACTTCCCCACGATGAATCCCACAGAGAACGGGTTCTTGCTGGTCGATCTAGACAACGCTCTCAGGTATCTAAATTCCATCACCTCCGTATCGAAGGTCTGGCCCAACGAGCTTTTCGTGTCAGAGAATCCAGGCTCTGAGGAAGAGGTCCGCCGCCTGGCGAAACGTCTGGCTCCATCCAACGACATGATTCAAGACCGAGCCGCCTTGCTCGAAAGCATTCGTCTAGACCCGCTGATCACGGCAGGCTGGAAGGCAATGGCGCTGCTTGCGATGGGAGTTATCCTGTTTGCCGCGTCACTGGGTTACGTGACTTATCTGCTCTCGTTTTCTGCCCAGAGCAGCAGCGAGATGGGATTCCTCCAGGTTCTGGGCATGTCCAAGCGCCAGATGGGATGGCTGTTGGGCGCGGAACATCTGGCAGTAGCAGCCCTGGGACTGGTAATTGGGACATTGGCGGGATTCGCAATGAGCAACATGATGGTGTCCGCCCTGGCGGTCACCGAAGATGGAGAACCCGTAGCGCCGCCTTTGATTTTGACGACGAATTGGGCCATCATGGGACCAATTTACTTTGCGCTGGTCGTGATATTCACAGGAGCGCTGATCTGGACGGCACGCGCGACCTCCAGCGTTGAGCTGAACGAGCTTTCCAGAGGCGAAAGAGGATGAGCAATCAACACTCAGCCAAACCCACCATTCAGAGGCTGCGGTTCGCTCCGTTCAGCATGACAGCTCAGGGTTTCACCAGGTCAATGTGGTGATAGCGGCAACATGAAGGATTCACAGATACCACCAGCACAGGAGAATCACAGCATGAAGATCACTTCAGTTACAGCAATACCGGCTTCGGCTCAGACTCGCTCAGGCGCGCGAAACTACATGTTCGTCAAGATCGAGACCGACGAGGGTATCGTCGGCTGGGGAGAGGCGACCTCCGGCCCCCGGAGCGTCGGGACTATGGTGGAGGAGTTCGGAGCACAGCTTATCGGGAAAGACCCCGGCCGCATCGAACAGCACTGGCAGACCCTGTACCATCACTTCCATGTTCGCGGCGGCGTCATTCAAATGTCGGCCATCAGCGGTATCGAAATCGCGCTGTGGGACATCAAGGGCAAGGCTCTTGGAGTGCCAATCTACGAGCTTCTAGGCGGCCAAATGCGCGAGCGTATCTGGTGCTACGGCAGGTGGGATGGCCGGACTCCAGAGCTAGCCGTCGAGACCGCGATGAGTTTCGTCGATCAAGGAATCACCGCGCTCAAAGGCGACCCCTTCGAGCATCGGGGCCTGTTCATCCCCATCGAGGCCGAAAGGCTGGCCATCGCGAAGATGGAAGCCGTCCGCGGGGCGGTAGGCGACGATGTGGAACTGCTAGTCGAGGTGCATGGACGATTGGCCCCATCGGAGGCCATTCGCATCGGCAATGAATTGGAGCAGTATCGACCCTTCATGTACGAGGAACCGGTGCCTCCTCAGAACCTGGACGCATTGCAGCGGGTCGCCGAGTCGGTCAACATACCCATCGCCACAGGGGAACGGTTACTCACCAAGTGGGACTACACAGACCTGCTCCAGCGCCAGATCGTCGCGCTGATTCAGCCAGACATTGTCCAGGCAGGCGGCATCCTGGAGTTGAAGAAGATCGCGGCGATGGCCGAGGCTCACTATGTCGGGTTCCAGCCTCACAACCCCTACGGGCCTCTCTGCACCATCGCGTCCTTGCATCTGGACGCCTGTACTCCCAACTTCATGATTCAGGAGGGCGGACTTCATCCCTGGTTCCAGGACGCCTGCACGGGAGATTTCCCGAAACAGAAGGACGGCTATCTCCCCATACCGCCTGGCCCTGGCCTGGGCGTCGGAATGGACGAGGACTGGCTGAAGGCCAACCCGTGGCGCGACGATGCCGCTGTCTGGCGGGCGGGAGACGGCTCCATAGCATCCCGGCAGGACACTAACTGGTCGTAGCCCAGTTTCAATCACTATCAAATCGCCATGCTTGTATCTGAGTCGCAACAAAACATCTGGTCGTCAGTATGACATCGTTGCTCTATACTCAACCAGACAATGGTTGTCCGGTGTGCAACCAGTTGCTCCGACGGCTCTGACTCCTAGTGTCAATTAAATCAATTATCCCGAGGATAACCGAGTGACCACACGTTGGTACCTTTATGTAGCCACTTTTCTTCTGGGAATATCCCTGATTGTGGCGGGCATCGTCCAGGGGAATTCGAGGGTGGTGTTCGTGGGCGTCATCATCGGCGTTGTCCTTTTCTTTTCGAGAAAGTATATTGAGCCGGAATAGCTCACAGCCGTAATTCTGTTTCGGAGAAAGGCCAGGGTGTTGCCAGAAATCAACGCTGAAGCACAGACACTCCAGGCAGAACGCGACTTTC
>DCAW01000103.1:0-1130 GCA_002313895.1 Dehalococcoidia bacterium UBA1123 | reverse complement strand
CGCGCAGATTAACAGCGTTGGCCGAGTCGTGAGCAAGGCAAAGGTCATCGCCTCCTTCGATTCCGGCGAGCGACATTGGGACGAAGCGCACAGCAACGAGTTTCGGGTCCGAGTGTACGGTGAAACCGCAGTGGTGATTGGCCGATGGCAGGCTCACGGAATCAGCACGGGACAGGCGTTCGAGTACTCTCCCCGCTACCTGTCAGTGTGGATATGGCGAAAAGGCAGGTGGCAGATGACCGTCGATCAGTCCACGGACATCACGTAGGCCAGAAGCGATGGACGAAGAGATTCGATATTCACGACGCTTTGCATCTTTGACATTACATATAACATGCGGAGTGAGAGTGTAAGGCCGGCGAATTCTATTTTAAGGAGATCAACATGAAAATCGGAGCGATAACCAACTCGTTCGGAGTCCAGATCGACGGAGACAACCTGCCTGACCTAGTGCGCGACGCCAGAGACCGAGGCGCGAAGCACATCGAGTTGAGGCAGACCTTTCTCGGTAACTGCGAGACCGGCAAGGGCGAAGATTGGCGACCGGTGATCGGAAACTTTCAGTCACTAGTCGATGGATTCCCCGACCTGTCATTCAATCTTGCCATGGCAATGCCCTGCCTGTCTGGAGGCGTGGACCCGAAAGGTGAAATGTTCCAGCAGGCGCTGACTGCGGCAAAAGTTGTCGGGCGTGAAGCTCCTCACCTGCGGTTGGTGGACCCGGCTCCGCAAGACAAGGTCTGGGAACGTCCAGGCGACATTCCAGAGGAGGCACTGTCCGTGGCTGATCTGGCCAGAGAAGCCGCCGCTCAGGGAATAACGCTGTCTGTGGAGAACTCTGGCCAGTCCATCGGCGCCATCGCGTTGCTTGTCGCGAAGTGTCGAGAACAACTGTCAGAGGAAGAGGGCAAACTGCTCGGTGTATGTCCCGACCCAACGAACCAGATTCGCCGTCAACCGGACACCGATGCGCTGGGCGACCTCGAAGCGATGCCTCTGGATATGTTCAAGATTGTGCACTTCAAGCAGGTGCGAGACGGGCAGGCGCTTCTGGACGTCGATGACGGCGACATGGACTGCGCTCGGATGGTGCAAATTCTCGACTCAAAGGGCTACACCGGCCCTGCGAT
>DCAW01000095.1:12420-24730 GCA_002313895.1 Dehalococcoidia bacterium UBA1123 | reverse complement strand
ACGCCACGGGTCTGATGCGGCTTGGAGCTACCAACCTGGCGAATCACAACTAGCCAAATAGGAGGCATCAAAATGAAAATCCGCAAGCTATTTGAAACAACTGTTATGGGATTTATCGCATTGGTCGCAATTGCGTCTCTGGCGGCCTGCTCGTCGGAGTCCACATCCAGTCCGGCGGTCGCGGCGTCGCAAGCTGACGTGTCGGCTCCCACAGCAATCGTCACTCCAGTTCCCACAGCGCCAGCCGTCGTCGTCGCGCCGACATCAACCCCAGAGCCCGAACCTACGCCGAATCAGCCCGCTGGCACACCCACTAAGGGCGATTGGGTGTCCACCACCGTTACAGATTCGTTTTCCGTTGCCAAGGTGATCGGTGAAACCTAGCTCTACACTATCAGTCTTGATTACACAATCAGTGGAGATCTGAACGGAACTGGGGAATTGGTAGAGACGAGCCAAGAACACGGCGGTGAGACAGGTTCTCTGGTTGCTCACGAATTCATCTACTTCACAGGCGCGATAGACGATAGTGACCCAGGAACCATAGTCATCCGGCACAACCGAACGCAAAATGGAGGGTTATCAGACCGCCGTGCCCGGTTCGAAGGGGATCAGGAGTACCTCACTCGCACTGGCAGCGGGGGGTTGGCAAACCTACTGACGACACCACTCGCGCGTTGCTCAACTTTGTGATGAGCACAATTCAGAGTCCGTAAACATATGGCGTCAGCTCAAACCGGATTTTGGTTCAGGCTCACGAATTGTAGAATAGCTGGGCCTCAGCATACGCTTCTGGTGTGTTGAGGTCCAGGCGGATTATTGGGTCGTCGAAAAAGACTTCTGTGATCTCATCCAGGTGGTTTTGAAACACTTGGCGAAGGCCCTGGCTCCCCTCGGAGATGCTTTCGAGTTCCGGCCTGAGACGCGCTGAGAATATGAGCGGATGCCCGCCGTGTCCCTGGTATCGGGGGGACGTTATGGCGGTGTCGTTCTCTATGTGGGATGTCACAACCCTGGAGACGACATCCGCCGTTCGAGGCTGATCCACGGCCAGGAGCGCTATAGCGTCGGCGTCGAGAGACACAGCTGCCAGGCCCGTCTTTATGGATGTGGTCTTGCCCTCTCGATAACGAGAGTTCACGACGTATCGGACATTGGGGCCTTTGACGAAGGGGATAACGTCCTCGGCGCGGTGTCCCAGAACGACCACGACCTCGGAGACTCCGCCCTCCAGAAGGCATCGAGTCTGGTATTCCACCAGAGTGACGCCGTGCCACCGCAAAAGGGGTTTGGGACTGCCCATGCGGGTGGACTCGCCGGCGGCGGTCAGAATAGCGGAGACGCGAGCCGATGGCCCGCGTCTCACGTTCGTTTCTTCGGAATCGTTCAAAATTGAGTCGTCAGTCAGCGGCGGCAGCCGTCTTTTCGGATTTGACCTTCGCGACGATGCGGTCGATCTGCTTCTGATCCAGTTTCATGGCCCGTCCAGTCCCGCCCAACCGGAACATCAAAACCTCGCCGATGATGGAGATTGCTATCTCCTCAGGCGTCCGAGCGGATATGTCCAGGCCGATGGGCGAGCGAATCTCGTTGAGCCGTTCCAGCGAGATGCCCATACGCACCAGGTCTTCATATATGAGGATGGTCTTGCGCTTGCTCCCCATCAGACCGACGTATCGGGCGGAGGTTGCAGCGGCAGCGGCCAGCGCGACGTTGTCGAACTTATGGCCTCGGGTCGCCACGACGATGAACGTGTTCGGGTTGATGGGCAACTCTTTCAGCGCCTCTTCCGGGTTCTTGGCGACTATCATGTCGGCTTCGGGGAACCGCTGTTTGTTGGCGAACTCATCACGGTCATCGGTGATGAACAGCCGAAATCCCAGGGATTTCGCGTGAGCGGCGATAGCCTTAGAGACATGCCCCCCGCCACAGATAACAAGCTGGGGTGGCGTGGTGAACGCTTCAACGAAGTACTCTGCGCCGTTCTCAGCGATGATGTACTCGTTTTTGCCGTGAACCATAAGCTCGATGGCTTTGGCCTTTGCGGCCTCGTCCATTTCGGAGTCGCCCAAGGTTCCTTCGGTGAAACCGTCCTCGCGGATGAACAACTTGCCGCCCAGAGGAACGTCGCTTCCGGGAGCGGGCTTGATGAGGTTCGCGACGGCCACTGCGCCCTCGCCCCGATAGGCCGCGTCGATCTCTTTGGCGAAATCGAGGTAGTCCTCGGGTTTGTAAACCGGGTCGATGAGGAAGTACATGGTACCGCCGCAGACCAGTCCGTCATCGGCCGCCAGGTCTTCGTTAAGTTGGTATTCGCGATACTGAGCGCTGCCGCCGCGCTTCATAAGCTGGGACGCGGCGAACCAGATATCGCCCTCAACGCAGCCACCGCCAAGCGTTCCAACGCCAGAGCCGTCCTTTCGAACCAGCAGTTTGGCTCCGGACTTTTGAGGCGTAGAGCCTTTGGTGCGAATCACGGTTGCGACCACAAGCTGGTCGTCTTTTTCAAGAAGATTAACTGCCTCGCGAAATACGTCATGCATCTCGGTTCCCCAACTCCCTTGTGCCTTATGAGCGCTGCCTGCGGCTCTGCTCTTAGCTTATCAACTTGGATGCGGGTAGGCAATCGAATGGAGCAGTCAGCTTTCAGCTTTGGACCAGAATACGTAAGACTTACGGTTGTCGATGAGAGGACGGCTGGAAACGAAACCCCACGCCTTGAAAACCTGATACCTAGATTCTGTTAGCTGACGGCTGAAAGTTGACAGCTATGTTGACACCCGAAGCCCTCCGGTAGAGAATTGGCCCTGTCGCCTGACGGCGGGGAGGTTGTCTATTGCCACTGCTGGCCCTTGAGGGTATCCGAGTCCTGGAAGTCACGGACGGTATTGCCGGACCGTATTGCGCCAAAATGCTGGCCGATCTCGGCGCGGAGGTCATGAAAATCGAGCGTCTCGATGCCGTGAGCATGACTCAACGCCAGTGGGCAGGCGAGCGAGTCGAAACCTCGCTCACCGTGGAGGACACAGCGCTGTTTCTCCACCTCAACACCAACAAGAAGAGCGTCGCAGTGGACCTGGAATCCGCCGACGGCCAGAGCCTGTTTCGCAAGCTGGCAACACAGAGTTCCATCGTTGTCGAGAGCCTCGCGCCTGGTCGCATGGAGTCGTTGGGGCTGAGTTACAATAGCTTGAAAGACCTGAATCCAAGTCTTGTGATGACCTCAGTCACGCCATACGGACAGACTGGGCCGTACAAAGACTACCAGTACACCGAGCTTACGGTATTTGCCACCGGTGGCGGAATGCACCGAGAGGGCATCCCCGAGCGACACCCCTTGAAGTACGGAGGCGAGATCGCCCAGTATTTCGCAGGCACCGCAGCCGCCTCGGCGACGATGGGCGCTTCGGTGGGCGCTCTGATGACTGGACAGGGTGACTGGTTGGACGTCTCGATCATGGAGTGCATGGCGGGCCATCCTCACCAGATCGGCCGGCGCGCGCCCTTCGCCTACAACGGCGAGTTGGACCCGCGCCGCGAGCCTCGGACCTCCGCCGCCGGAGGCCGTGAACCCTACGCCGTCGGCACGTTCCAGTGCAAGGACGGCCATGTGAGTTTCCTTCCCCTGGGGCCGAGGATGTGGCCCAACATCGCCCGCATGATCGGCAAGACAGAGCTTATGGACGATCCGCGGTTCAACTCTCCCGAGCTTCGCACCGACAACCGCATTGAGCTTGAGGCAATATTCCAGGAGTGGCTGGACAGGCACACTCGCGCCGAAGTGTTCGAGGCCACCAATAACGCCGGAATCCCTGGAGGGCCTGTGCTGACCCCGACAGATGTTATGAACGACGAGCATTTCCAGGAGAGAGGTTTCTTCCGAGAGTTGGAACACCCTGAGCACGGCGCTCTGTCGTATCCAGGCGTGCCATTCGGATTTTCTGAAGTAGATGACGTCCCAGGCCACGCGGCTCCGGCCTTGGGAGAGCATACCGTCGAAGCGCTGTCCCAAATTCTTGGAATGGATGAAGCAAAAATAGGCTCGTTGCGTGAGGCAGGCATCGTGTCTTGATGAATTCAGAAAACAAAAAACGTCCGTTAGCAGGCGTCCGAGCGTTGGAGCTTGCCGAGATATGGGCCGGGCCGTACTGCGGCGCGCTATTGGGCGACATGGGCGCCGAGATCGTCAAAGTCGAGTCCATCCAACGCATCTCCCGTGGGGCGATCAACCCTCGCCCCGGCTCTCCAGGCTACCCTGACGGCGACCCCGGGGAGCGACCCTGGAATCGCAGCGCCAACTTCAACGTCCTGAACCGCAACAAGCAGGGCATCACTCTGGACCTGACCAGTGCCAGGGGCGTCGAGATCTTCAAAGAGCTTGCGGCGGTCAGCGACGTCGTGTTTTGCAACTCCGCCTTCGGGGTCATGGAGAAGTTCGGCCTAGGGTACGAAGAACTACGGCAGGTCAAGCAAGACCTGATCGTGCTGTTCATGCCCGGATATGGCAACACCGGCCCATACAAGGGCATCCGCAGTATGGGAATGTCCATCGACGCAATATCCGGCCATTCGTCGCTCCGCGGCTACCCGGATTTGGGACTGCACCGCCTATCTCCGGTGCATCATCCCGACGCCGTTGGGGGCGTGACCGCGGCCTTCGCGGTGTGCGCCGCGATCCACAATCGGGCGCGCACAGGCAAGGGACAGTTCATCGACATGTCTCAGGCGGAAGCGTTCGTCCCGCACCTGGGCGAGATTTTCTTAGAATATGGGTTGACCGGGCAACCACGAGAGCGACGAGGAAATCGACATCCTGCGATGGCTCCCCACGGAGCCTATCCATGCAGAGGGGAGGACGCATGGGTCGCAATCTCTGTTCGCAGCGAAAGAGAGTGGCGCGAACTGTGCCAGATCATCGGCTCAACACAGATGTCTGACGACCCTCGGTTCAAAACGCTGGAGTCTCGACTGGAAAATGTCGATGCGCTCGACGATGCGATCTCAAAGTGGACGTCTGAGCGAGACCATCGTCGGGTTGCAGACCTCCTTCAGGCTCACGGAATACCGGCGGGACCAGTGCTGGACTGCGACGGCGACACCTACGACGACCCACATCTCCAACAGCGGGACTATTTCCAGACAGTGACGCATCCCGACGCCGGCACCCACCTGCTCAGCGGCCCAATGTGGAAAAGCGCCAGCGCGCCACAACCGCGCCACGAACCAGCCCCCAGCCTCGGCCAGCACAACAACCAGGTTCTGGAGGAAGTTCTGGGATTCACCTCTGACGAGATGCAATCTCTGGAGCAGACAAAAGTCATCGGGACGGTGCCACTGGAAGGCTCGGATTTGGGGGGCGTTCGCCGAGTCCAGAGGGGCAACTGACGATTTGTTAGGAAACCATCCTACAACGTGAAACGTATTGTACGCAGCCGACAGGCAAATTTCCCCCAATACGAGGCTGTCGTTCAATGCGTAATCATAAATCCGTGGGAGTGGCGGCGGCGTTAACCATCCTCTCAATATTCACGTTCTTAATCTCAGGCAACCACGACATTATTCCTGGCTCTGTGCAAGACCAGGCAACCCCACAAATGAACATCGCGTTGCAAGAGTGGGAGTTGGTCCCCGCGGCGCCCTCGAACAGCTCTGGTGGCACCGTAACCTTCAACATATCGAACACCGGCAGATTCAGTCACGCCCTTGAGGTCAGCGGCAACGGAACTCACGGATATTCCGCCACAATCTGCGGTGGATCAACAACTACGATGACCGTCAGTTTCGAGTTCAGCGGCGATTACCGGATTCTGTGACCCATACCTGGCCATGAGGGCTTGGGCATGGTAGGCATACCGGCTCTGCGCCTGAGTCCTCCGTTCCGGCTCCGAGCTTGAGGGTGGGACCCAGGACGTCATTGTCAGGCTCCACGACTTCACTCTGAACGCCGACGCCATCGGCGACGCCAACGTTACGGGCGAAGGCAACTGGGAACTGACTCTGGACGGCGCGGTAGTGGACACGTTGGGGACAACGTCATTCACCCTCGAAAATCTGGCTGAAGGCGAGCACACTATCTTGGCGTCTCTGAGAAACAACGACGGCACGCCTCTGGCTACGCCAGTTGAAGGGTCGGGAACATTCACGATTATGCCGCCTGCCGCCTAACCTCCCAGCGTGGGTGGCTCAACTGTGCCGACGGCGCTCTTGGCAGGACTGAGCGTATTGGCGGTCCTGTTGCTCGGCTCAGGTGGATTGCTTCTTCGACGTCGCTCGAAAATCTAGCGTCGTTACTCAGGATTAGTAAATAAAAAACACTTCTGGCGCATGCGTCGGGGGGTCTTTCGGTTTCTTTGGTGTCGCCTAGCTGATGGGCGGAGGCGCCGAATCGTCATCGGCGGTGTAGATGTGCTGATTCTCCGAGTTGGTCACTGCCAACCGTAGAGAGGTGCCCTCGCCAACCGAGGATATGAAGTGCTTCATCCCTTCAGGAACGAACACGATGTCGCCTTGGGTCGCCTCGATCAACGGCCTGTCCTCGCCCACCTGGAAGGTTAGATCGCCTTGAAGTATAGTCCACCATTCGTTGAAGTCGGGATGCCAGTGAGCGTTGTTGGTCATGCCCTGGCTGTGGCCTATCAGGTTGGCCTTGTTGCGCTCGTCATCCAACAGGGACGTGGTCCAGGGAGGCTCCCCGAAACTTTCGAGAAGCGCTTCTTTGGAGCTCAACAGCATGTTGGGCGGCTCTGTCACGTCTGGGGCAGGCTGCAGGATGCTGCTTCGCTCGCCCCTGTTATCGTGATTGGACCACGGAGCGTTGATATACAACCTCAGCGAGGGTTCGGTCCCCACAGTCTTGATAGAGTGCCGCTGACGCTTGGGGCATATCACAACGTCACCGGCTTTGGCGCGAATCTGAGGATAGTCGCCGATCTCCCAGATAACCTCGCCCTGAAGCACGATCCACCACTCGTTGAAATCCTTGTGAATATGGGCGGCGTTCTCCAGTCCGGGAGCATCGCATATCAGGCCGACGTTGTTGCGACCGTCGGTAAAAAGCCACTCTGACCACGGCGGCTCCTCGTGTTTGGCAACGATGTCTGAAATTCGAATGTGCTGTGGCTCGGCGCTCACAGCGCGTGTCTGAGTCATGGTGTTGTCCCGCCTTCTTAGAAAATGCCCTCGAGCGCGCACTCGCCCGTCCCGCGTCAGGCTGAGACCGATTATATGTTCGGGCGTGGACGCGGTCAACCAGAATCTTCGTCAACGTCCCTTCTTGTCAATGGTGAGACGCAAACGCTACTCACGTTCTATAATGGCGCGTGTCAATGTCACCCCACCGGAGCGCCACCATGACCAACCGAAACACCAGCGTCACAATCCAAGACGACGCTTGGCTTATCAACGGCGCACCGACATACCGAGGCCGAGAGTATCAGGGGCACAAGATTGAAGGGCTCCTCCTCAATAGCCGGATGGCTAATGCGTTGTTCAACGACACTAACAAGCTTACCCAAGTTCTCTGGAAATATCCCGACACAGACGCCTGGGACCCGGGCCGCAACACCTCGGAATTCATATCCACCCTGCCAGAATATCGGAGCCGAGGCTTGCTTGCTGTCACGGTCAACCTTCAAGGGGCCAGCCCCTTCGGATACTATCGGCTCCCGGAGTTTCGGACGCTGATGAAGTCGCTGGGCATCGACGTGCCCGACGAGACGATGTGGGCGGGCTTGCCGGAGCCAGAGTCGCAACCCTGGCACAACTCTGCTTTCGATGCTGAGGGCGAACTCGTCCAGCCCTTCATGGATCGGCTAACCCAAATTCTGGAGGCGACAGACGATCTTGGAATGGTCGTGATTCTGGGTTGTTTCTACTTCGGCCAAGACGAACGGCTGAAGGACGAGGACGCTGTGAAAGCCGCCGTAACCAATGCCTGCGACTGGCTGCTGGAGCATAACCACCGGAACGTGGTGGTGGAGATCAACAACGAGTGCAACGTTCAGCGTTACGAGCACGAAATCCTTCAACCTCATCGAGTCCATGAGCTTATCGAGCTTGCCAAGTCCATCGAAAAGGACGGACGCCGGTTGCTAGTCGGCACCAGCTACGGCGGGCGTCGAGTTCCCGACGACCCGGTATGCGGAGTTTCGGACTTCCTGCTGATGCACGGCAACGGCGTGACCGACCCCAACCACATCGCCGAGATGGTGGATCAGGCGCGCGCCCTGTCCAGCTACCGACCCATGCCCGTCCTGTTCATCGAGGACGACCATTTCGAATTCGATCAACCGTCGAACAATTTCGTGTCCGCGCTGTCACGTTACGCCTCGTGGGGGTACTTCGACCCCGGGGAGGGCGCAGGCGGAGGAGCGGCATCGGGAGACTACACGGAAGGCTACCAGAACGTGCCCATCAACTGGGGCATCAACACTCCCAGAAAGCAGGCGTTCTTCGACCTGCTCCAAAAGGTAACGGGGGCGTAAACATGAAATTCGCCCTGTTCACCCACATCGCGTGGCCCGAGGGAACCGACCAGAAGAAACTCATAGACGAAGCTGCTGAACAGGTCATCCACGGCGAGAGTTTGGGTTTCCACAGCGCATGGATTGCGGAACATCACTTCTCGCGGTATGGCATCGGCTCGTCTCCGCTGGTGGTGGCCGGGGCCATCGCCGCTCAGACGAAGACGATCAGGCTGGGAACCGCCGTCCTGATCCCGTCGCTGCACAATCCCATTCGTCTGGCCGAGGACACTGCGACCGTTGACGTTATCAGCGGCGGACGCCTTGACGTCGGATTCGGGCGAGGAAGCGCGGCTTACGAGTTCAATGCTTACTCCGTAGATCAGACCGATAACCGGGCGATGTTCGTGGAGGGTATCCAAACTATCAAAGGCCTGTGGACAACGCCTGACTACTCCCACAATGGAAAACACTACAAAGTTAACCACGCAACCTTGACGCCGAGTCCCATCCAGAAGCCGCACCCGCCTGTCTACATCGCCGTGTCACGGACTATCGAAACTCTAAAATATATCGCAACCACTGGCCACCCAATCTGCATCGGGGTAACGTCTGATACTGCAACCGCCCTGGCGCTTTGCCAACAATACGAAGGATTGTCCCAGGAATCAGGGCATAACGTCCCGATGTCTGAGATACCCTTTTTCCGATACTTTTACGTTGGGGAAACCGAAGAACAGGTCAGGAACGACACTCGTCCCACGCTCCGGTGGGCAGCGGACATGGTTGGATGGCGGTCGACCTTCAAAGTGGGGAGCGAGATCGGCCACCGCATCGAAGACTGGCGCAGCACACGCACCGACACCGCGCCCGATCTGTTACACCTCTCCAAGAACCGCGCCGTGTTTGGGACACCTGAACAGATCATCGCCCAGCTAAAGGAATTGCAGTCGCAGGGCATCGGGTACTTCGGTTGCAACTTCGCCTTTGGCGGCATGCCTCACGACAAGATCATGAAGTCGATGGAGTTGTTCTCGAAAGAGGTGATGCCTCACTTCGCATAATTCCCCAGCGCCAACAACTGCCTTTGAACCGCCTGACGGAAAGGACCAAAATTTGAGCATATATGAAGAACTGGGCGTGCGGACGATTATCAACGTGTCCGGCGCTTCGACGCGGGTCAGCGGGCCGCTGATGCCTCCTGAAGTGGCCGAGGCGATGGTCAGAGCGTCGCAGGAATCGGTCTCCATGATGGAGTTGCAGGCCGTTGCCAGTGAGAAAATCTCCGAAGTCACAGGCGCGGAGGCAGGCTACATCATCTCCGGCGCATCGGCGGGTCTGACTCTTGGGACTGCGACGATTCTGGCGGGCATGGACCCGGGACGCATGGATCGCCTGCCTGACACGACGGGGATGAAGAACGAATTCATCATCGCCCGCGAGCATCGCAACGGATATGACCACGCGATCCGGCTGGCAGGAGCGAAGTTCGTTGAGATCGGAATGAATGAGATCGTCTCAGGAGCGGGCGTCCGACGCACCGAAGCGTGGGAGTACGAAGCCGCAATCACGCCTCAGACAGCAGGCATTGCCTACACGGTGACTCCCGATAGCGAGCCGCCCCTGGAGCAGGTTGTGGAGGTGGCCCACAGACACGGTCTTCCGGTTTTGGTGGACGCGGCGGGTGAGCTTCCGCCCATATCCAACCTCCGAAAATTCATCGGCATGGGCGCGGACCTGGTCGCCTTCAGCGGAGGCAAGTCGATACGCGGGCCTCAGTCCTCCGGCATCCTCTGTGGGCGCCGTGACCTGATCGCATCAGCCGCAGTTCAGCACCTGGACATGGACGAGTTCTTCGACATCTGGGACCCGCCCGAAAGCCTGATTCCCAAAGGGATGCTGACGGGCATACCTCGCCACGGAATAGGTCGCGGTTTCAAGGTGGGCAAGGAAGAGATAGTCGGGCTGCTCACCGCGCTCCGAATGTTCGCCGATGGTGAATACGCCGCCGAGACCGAACAACAACGCGGTCTGCTTGAATACATAGCCGACGGCCTCAGCGGACTACCGGTCCAGCCCCGGATCATCCTACCCGCTGGAGAGGGCTACCCGATGCTTCATCTAATCATCAACTCCCAAACCGTGGGCAAATCAGGCTTCGAAGTATCCAAAGAGCTAAAGAGCGGCGACCCTGGCATCTTCGTCAACGAAAAAGGCCTGCCCGAAGACACGCTAATCGTCCACCCGATGAACCTCAACCAGTCACGAACCGAGATCATGACTCGTCGGTTGCGGGAGGTATTGGGATAAGTTGCACGGCCGACATGACGATGTCCAGGGTGTGTTGATATTTGTGTCAAAATGGAGATATGTCAACATTAGAATTATTGAATGAACAATCGTCTGAGGTCCTTGAGTTTCGTGGGCGCTCTCATTTGGTTGAGATGAAATGTCAACAAGAACTAGTTTTTTCATCTAAGCTTTTCATATCCGTATTTGGCCTGTTACCGCTAGCTGGATGCGGCGGGCCTGGTGTTACTCCTACTTAATTGCCTACGCGGATTCTTTACTATGTCCAGTTCGAGGAAGCAGACGGCATCGTGGTCAAAGCGGCGTCATCAGTAGAGCCACAAGCTCTCGAAAAGGCGAGATATATAGCAATTGAGATGCTGAGTGGTGATGAGGACATTCGAGAAAGGCTGGTGACGGTTGGAGCCGAGGTCGGCATTATCCCACGGGACGCGTTCATCACAGATCTACCGAAGTTTTCTAACCTGTCTGGTCGCTTAGACCGAAGCGGCTGAGCATATGATTCATTTGCCAAACGAGGACTCGGCGCCTCACGAGGTCAGCCGTTAAGCGCAATTTCTGACGAGAACTTGTAAACGCTGGGGGTCCGCTTCGCGGCGAAAGCGTCCTTCATCACGAGTTTGCCCAGTTATCTTTCTCATTCTTTTCGGTCAATGATGAGAGAGTCGGGCCATTAGATGTGCTGGCCGAGGATCCCGCAGCGTACGCTTTTCTCCAAGCCACCTACATCCGATAAGGTCAAATACCATTGAGCCGATAATGTTCAAGCACACTCCACAGGTTGTCTCGATATAGCTTCGCTTGACGGTAGCCTTGATGCTTGATCTATTTCGCCTTAGATTATGCCGAATATTTAATTGACACAATTTCGGAGGGTAGATCGAAATGAATCGTCAACACACCCTAATTAAAGTTAGATACTCTGATCAGCATCTCTGCGACGTCCAACAGCAAAACCATCGCCTAGATCACCAGCCGCTCGGGCTCGCCTCGGTCTTCTTCGCCTGTGTGCTCGAATCCTAACTTCTTGTAAAACTCTCCTGCGTTGCTGTCGCCCGTAACTTGATTCGTAGTCATCTGAGTCGCATTTGGGCGGGACTTTACGTGTTCGATAACAAGTTCCATCGCGCGAAAGCCGTAGCCTTTCCCTCGATGCTCGCCATCGATCATGAAACGCTGCAGGTAATAGTCATCCACTCCCTTTTTTCGCAATTCAAGCGTTCGGTTTTCATCCGCCAGGTAATGATCGTCAATCATCACGAACCCCACAGGCGTGTCAACTGCGTAGATAGCACGGAACCTTCCTGTAGGCCAAAAGTGCGCCTCAGAGATGGACACTGAATTAGGGCCAACCAGACATTCTTGTTCGGGCTTTACCTTCAGATCTAACACCTCGAAGAGATTCGCATAGGTCACCTCGCGCAGACTTACGGCTGCGTCTCTGCCCGGGATCGGATTGTCTTGTGTCATGGTTGCTTCCTAATTGACACTCATCCGCTACTAAGTTGGAATCACCGGTAGCAGGATGTGGGAGGGAT
>DCAW01000095.1:0-12038 GCA_002313895.1 Dehalococcoidia bacterium UBA1123 | reverse complement strand
TCGTTGCCGGTGTTGTGGTTCCTGTCGAAGCGCGGAAAGTTGGACGATGACACCTCCACCCGAATCCGATGGCCCTTCTTGAACACATTGCCAGTGACAGCGAGGTCAATCTCGTACCGGTAGACTTTGTTGGCTTCGAGCAGCGAGGGTTCAGTGAAGCTGTCGCGATAGCGCGCTCGGATGATTCCGTCGCAGAGGTTCTGGGCATAGCCAGTGTCGGATACATCCACCAGCTTGGCCGTCCAGTCTGTGTCCGAGCCATCGGTGGCCGCGTACAGAACGACTTTGATCGGACCCGTGACCTCGATGTCTGATTCCAGAGGGTTGCTGGTGTAGCAGAGGACATCGGCCCTCATTTCCACGCCTCGCTGGTCGTACGGCCCCCATGCCACGATGTGAGGGGAACAGCAGTTGTTTCCACCCACGGTCTGCGCCGGATGTTCCGGGTCGAAGACAAACGTGTCGGGCGTCTCGTCGCCAGGTTCGGAGAGGCTCAGACTTCCGTCGCCCCCAAGCGTGTTGGCAGTGCCGGACGAGTGAAAATTCCACTTCTGCCAATCAGTCCTCGCCAGGGGCCATTCGTGCTCGTCGCGCCACTCGTTTACGCCCATGATGAACAGCGTCAACGGAGCCTCGTCCGCGACTCCGTTGTCCGCCCCTCTCATCCAGTAATCGAACCACCGAAGCTCCAGGGACTCCAAATCGACCATCGAGTTGACGCCGAAGTCGATATCGCCTGTCTTGGTGGAGGCGCTCAGGGCGTGGGGCCACGGACCGACGATCAACCGACTTTGCCGCGCCTCCTCAGTACGGCCATTGAGCTTCAGGCCGTTGAAATTTATAAAGGCGTTCTGGGAGTAGAGGTCATACCATCCACCCATGACTAGAGCAGGCACGGCAAACTGGTCCCACTTTGTCTCGATGTTCACCGAATCCCAGTAGTCATCGTACTCGGTGTGCGACACCCAGTCTCGCCAAAAACGGAGTTCCCGACCCGCCAGATGATCCATGTCGACCACCGGCGTGCTGCGGAAGGCTTCTGTCCAGTTGTGATACTCGATGCTCTGGGCGGTGCGTCCGTTAGTCCGCATCCCCCATGTGAGGGCGACGTTTAGCTGGAACGCCCCTCCGGGATGGATAAGGCCTGTGTACAGGTCGCCGCACATGACCCTGGGAGCAAGGCACTTGAGGTATTCGCTTCGGAGCGGGGCGCTCTGCCACTGCACCCACCCGCCGTAGGAACCGCCGGCCATGCCGATATTGCCGTCGCTCCATTCCTGCTGGCCGATCCACTCCTGAGTGTCGAACCCGTCCTCGGCGTGATTGAACAGCGCATAGTGTGTTCCGTCGGAGTCCCACCGCCCGCGCACGTCCTGAATGACGCATGCGTAGCCGTTGTTGGCTAGCCGACGCCCCTTCTCGATCATTGCCTCGCCATTGTTGTCGTAAGGGGTCCGCATCAGGACAGTCGGGAATTTCCCCTCCCCCCTGGGAAGGTAGATGTCTGAGGACAGCTCGACGCCGTCCCGCATGGGCGTTCGGACGTTCAATCTCATCTCGACTTCGTAGTTCGGTTGCATGCGTGTCCTCGTTCCCCTGATTCCTGAAACCTGACCCCTAATTCCCCCGTTTCCAGATAGCCTCCATGACCGCACCGGGGTTCATGGGCAAAACCTCCATCCGAACGCCGGTGGCTCGGTGGATGGCGTTAGCGATAGCGGCGGGAGGGGGAACGATGGACACCTCGCCGACTCCCCGCACTCCGAAGGGGTGGCCGGGGTTGGCAACCTCGACGATTACGGTGTCGATCATTGGCATGTCCAGCGCTGTGGGCATGCGGTAATCGAGGAAACTGGAGTTTTGCATTAGCCCATCGTCGCTCATGTAGTATTCTTCGTTCAACGCCCAGCCGATACCCTGGACGGCGCCGCCTTGCATCTGGCCCTCGACGTAGCTTGGGTGGATGGCCTTTCCGGCGTCCTGGACGATGGTGAACCTCAGAACGTCCACCTTGCCTGTCTCAGGGTCCACTTCGACGTCGGCGATACATCCGGCGAAGGCTGCCCCAACGCCCGTGGCGTTGACAGCGGCGCGGCCCACTATCGGCCCGCCAGTGGCATTCAACTGCGCGGTCAACTCCTGGAATGTCATGCTGAGTTCCGGGTCGCTCTTGGACTGGAACACGCCGTTCTCAAGCGCGACTGAATCTGGTTCAACGTCCCAGATTACTCCGGCGCGCTCGATCATCTGCGACTTGAGGTCTTGCGCCGCCTCATGAGTCGCCCAGCCAAGTTTGAAGGTAACGCTGCTGCCGCCGGTGCCGCTCGTGTAGCCTGTGGAATCGGTATCCACGACGGCAGGATGCACGTCTTCGGCGCGGATTCCCAATACCTCGGCGGCCATCATGGCTGCGGATGCACGGGTTCCGCCGATGTCCGCCGAACCCTCTGTGAGGTTTATAGTCCCGTCGGCGTTGGTGCTGATGGAGCATGAGGACTCGGCCCCGCCGTTCATCCAAAACGCGACTCCGACGCCGCGTCCACGGTTCGGCCCTTCCAGCGGAGAGTTCCAATGGGGGTGCGCCTTCATGGCTTCCAAAGTTTCGACCATACCGATTCGGGGATGTATCGGGCCGCTGGCCCTGCGAGTGCCCTCTTTAGCGGAGTTCATCAGGCGAAAGTCTATGGGGTCCAATCCAAGCTCAATCGCCAATTCATCAACAACGGTTTCAGCCGCGAAACCGGCGTTGCTGGCTCCGGGGGCACGATACGCTCCGGCTTTGGGTTTGTTCACGACAACGTCGTAGCCGTCGATTACCACGTTGGGGATGTCGTAAGGAGTGAACACGCACTCGGCTCCCGCCCCGACAGGCGAGCCGGGGAAGGCTCCGGCCTCGTAGGCTAACCATGCGTAAGCGGCGGTAATCTTGCCTTCCTTTGTTGCCCCCATCTTTATTTTGATGGTCGAACCAGAGGTTGGGCCGGTGCTCTCGAACACCTCCTTGCGAGACATTACGATCTTCACCGGGTGGCCCGTCTTCTTCGAGAGGAGCGCAGCAACGGGATCGTGGTACAGCGGAAATTTTCCGCCGAAGCCTCCGCCGATCTCCATAGGCGTGACCTTAACCCGCGAGACGTTCAAATCAAGAGAGGCCGCGACAGCGCCCCGCACCTCGAAAGGCCCCTGTGTGCTGGTCCATATGTGAACCCTGCCGTCGTTATTCCACAAGGCTGTGACGTTCTGAGGCTCGATGTAGCCCTGATGCACCATTGCGGTCGTGAACTCGCGTTCGATGGTCACGTCGGCCTGCTCGAAACCCTTGCCCAGATCACCGAGGCTGTGCTGGAAGTGTTCCGCAACGTTGCTGGCTCCGTCCAACTCTTCGCCAAGCTCCTGAGTCCTGAGACCTTCGAGGATAATCGGCGCGCCATCAGCCATGCCATCTGGGGCTGTGGTCACGGACGGTAGGACTTCGTACTCCACGTCAATGAGGCCCAACGCTTCCTCTGCCACGTGAGCGTCGACAGCGGCAACGCCTGCGATGGCGTGTCCGGCGTACAGAACTTTGTCCTGAGCAAGAACGTTCTGCCTCATGAAAGAAAGATCCATCGCTCCTTCGCCATAGTCAACCGTTGCGCCCTGATCGGTATGAGGGAGGTCTGAGGCTACTACGACTGCGCGCACTCCACCTAGAGATTCAGCTTTCGATGTGTCGATGGACTTGATTCGAGCGTGGGCGTGAGGGCTGCGAAGTATCTTCCCATGAAGCAGTCCTGTCGGCTGGACGTCTGCGCCATACACAGCCCGTCCCGTCACCTTGTCCGCGCCATCGTGCCGAATCGGTCGCGTGCCCACGACGCTGAACTCTTTTGTCGAAAGTACGACGTTAGGTTCGTAAGTTGGAGCCGTCATATCACAATCTCCCATGTCCGTGTTTTTCAGTGTTTAGCGGTGGACTTAATTCGGGCGAGGGCTGAATCCGAGACTACCCAACATATACATTTGCCATGATGAGGCCATAGTCGAAGAGCCTGGCCCTGTAATTCGACCTCGAGTTTACGGCGACCAGATAATTCGACTTCGCTCAGTAAGGCGAGCGTATTTTGGAGGTCCGTCTTACGAGGTAGCCCAGTCCACGCCGTTTAGGACGATCTTCTGAAACTCCGACGACTCCTGGCTCTTGCCGTCGTGACCAAGCAGGGTGACGAACACCTTGCCATCGCCATAGCTGCGAGTCCAGCCCAGGGGGAACGTCCCGCCGGCCATGAATGTGTCCTTGCCGCCCCAGGGCCAAGTGCCATCCTCGGAGGTGCCTGTCATATAGACATCGTTTCCGTCCTGGTAGTCGATGCCCATGTACAGTTCGTCGTCTGTATCAAAGTCGGAGACTCCCGCGACGCCGGGGTGACCTGGCTGTGTCACGTTCACGGTGTAGTTGCCATAGGGAGGATGGTAGCTCGTGCCCATGACCCATCCACCGCCTGTGATCTCCAGGTACTCTTGCCATGTTTCAGGAACAACCCCAGAGATGTGGACGCAAATGAAGCCCTTGCCTCCGGAAATGAAATCCTTCATGCCGTTTTGTTCTGCGTCGGACAACGTTGTGTCGCCGGCCCTCAGAGTGTTGAACACGAGGGCGTCGTAACCGCCCATCGCGCCAGAGTCGGCCAGCACGCTTGGATCATCGGTGACGGTCACATTGTGACCTGCGCCCTTGAGGAACCCCTCCAGGACAGGCGTTGATTCTTCATAGGGGTGTCTTCCGCCGGATACTACTAGCAGTTTCATGCTATTCTCCTCCAATCGAATTCAGGTGTCCTGCAATACTAGAGGGGAGAACGCATTTACACAAGAATGTTGGGTTGAGTTGTTCTTAGTGCCGGATAATCTTGGACGCGATTACCTCACAGTGCTAAAGAACTCACGAATATCCTGCGCCAAAAGTTCCGGTTCTTCCTGGGCGGCGAAGTGACCTCCGGTGGGCATTTGGGTCCAGCGCTGGACGTTGTAGGCTCGCTCGACCCACTCGCGGGGCGGGTGGCCGATCTCGACAGGGAACGCGGCGAAGGCTGTTGGAACTGTGACCTTCTCTCTGAAGCCGAATGCCGAGGATGAGCGGCGGGATTCGTAGTACAGTCGCACCGAACTGCTGATGGACTGGGTGAACCAGTAGATAGCGATGTTGGTCAGCAACTCTTCCTTCGTGAATCGGGTCTCGACGTCTCCGTTGCAGTCGCTCCAGGTGCGGAATTTCTCGACGATCCACGCCGCAAGGCCGGCCGGGGAGTCGTTGAGTCCGTAGGCGAGGGTCTGGGGCTTGGTTCCCTGGATGTGTCCGTAACCGCCCTCGGACTGCTGCCACTCGGCGCGCTCGGCCACGTGCTGGCGTTCGGCGTCCGTAAGCTCCGAGTCTGGAGGCGTCGGAACCACGCTGCCGGCCATTGTGATATGGATACCCGCCACGTTGTCCGGGTAGTCGAATCCCAGACGCGACGTGATAGCCGATCCCCAATCTCCGCCCTGAGCGGCGAACCGCTCGTAACCCAACCCTTCTGTCATAAGCTTGTGCCACAATCTAGCGATCTCGGTCGGGTTCATCCCCGGATTCTTGGGCCTGTCCGAGTACCCGTAGCCCGGCATCGAGGGAACAACCACGTCGAAGGCCTCCGCTGGGTCGCCTCCGTGGCTTCCGGGGTCGGTCAGCAGGGGGATGATCTTCTGCATTTCGGCAATGCTGCTGGGCCAGCCGTGGGTGATAATCAGAGGCATGGGGTCGGGGCCGACGCCTTTTTCGTGGATGAAGTGAATGCTCAGTCCGTCGTCGACCTCCGCGCGAAAGTTGGACAGGCTGTTGAGGGACGCCTCCTGCGGGCGCCATTCAAACTCCGAAATCCAGTATTCGACCAGTTCTTTCGTGTAGGCGAGGTTCGACCCGTAATCCCACTCGGCGCCCTCAATCTCGTCGGGCCATCGAGTTTGGATCAGGCGGTCTAGAAGGTCGCTCAAGTCTGACTCTGGAACGTGGATGTGAAACGGCTGGATGTCCATGATGATTCCTCCGAGTGTGATGATTGAGAGGCATGATAACATCCCGACCGTCGGCGACACCTGAAGCGGTCGGCCATCATGTTGTGCTGGCATCGCCAAACATTTAACATTGGCGCTGAATCTACAACCGCTGACGGCTGATAGCTGTTGGCTGAAGGCTAACCAAAAGGTGATTGAATGGGACCATTAGACAATATCGTCGTGCTTGACCTTTCCCGCATTCTTGCGGGGCCGTTTTCGACTCAAATACTCTCTGACCTGGGCGCGACGGTTTGGAAGGTCGAGTCTCCCTGGGGTGATGACACCCGGAAGTGGGGGCCTCCGTTTATCGAGGGGGAGAGCGCGTACTACCTCTCGGCCAATCGGGGCAAGAAAAGCATGATCGTCAACCTGCGTGACGAACGCGGACAGGCGATTATCAAGCAGATGGCCCAAAAGGCCGACATCCTGGTTGAGAATTTCAAGGTCGGAGACCTGGCCCGTCGCGGCCTGGATTACGACAGTGTGTCCAAGATCAACCCTCGGCTCATCTACGCGTCGGTGACCGGATTCGGGCAAACAGGCCCCCGCGCTCCTGAACCGGGGTATGACGCAGCCCTTCAGGGAATGACGGGCGTCATGAGCGTCACCGGAGAAACGGACGGCCCGCCCTCCAAGGTCGGTGTCGCCTGGATCGACATCCTCACAGGCCTGACTGCCACCATCGGCATCCTGTCTGCCCTCTATGATCGGGAGAATAGCGGTTTGGGCCAGCATGTTGACGTTTCGCTGTTCGACGTGGGCATCGTCTCGATGGCGAACCTCGCCCAGAGCTACCTCACCGATAACGTCGTTCCGGGTCGCATCGGAACAGCTCATCCCCAGGTCGCGCCGTACCAGTCCTTCGAGGCAACGGACGGCCACTTCATGATAGCCGTGGGCAACGACGACCAGTTCCGTCGGTTCTGCGACGTTCTCGGCCTGACGACCCTGCCTGACGATGCACGATACAAGGACAACGCCGCCCGTATCGCGAATCGTGAAGAGCTTGCTGGAAAGATCGCCGAAGTGTTCAAAACCAACACCCGCGATCACTGGATTGAGGCCATCGCCGGTGTCGGCGTGACGGTCACTCCGGTCAACACTCTGGGAGACGTGTTCAAGGACCCGCAGGCGAAGGCTCGAAAGTCCCTGTGGGAAGTCGATCACCCGACCATCGGCAAACTGCCTCTGCTTGCCAGCGCGTTGCAGCACCTGAGCCGCACTCCCGCCTCACCTCAAGGGCCTCCGCCTCTGTTGGGAGAGCATACCAACCAGGTGCTGTCCGAAGACCTCGGCATATCCGAGGAGGAGATAGCGAAGCTCAAAGAGGACGGGGTGATCAAATAGTGAACGCCACCGCGCTGGACGGCCTGAAGGTGCTGGAGCTGGCCGAAGGGGTCGCAGGCCCGTACTGTGGCAGGTTGCTTGCCGCTTTCGGAGCCGAGGTTATCAAGGTCGAACGGCTACAAGTCGGGGACTGGACCCGTGGCGCGGAGCCGATCCTTCCCGACGTCGAAGAGCCGGAGTCCAGCGCTCTCTTCCTCTACCTGAACACAGGCAAAAAGAGCGTCACGCTGGACTGGCGTTGCGCTAACAACCGCTCAACTCTGGACGGCTTGCTGGAATCGGCGGATATTCTCTTGGACTCCAGTCCGTCGGGAACACTGGATGGTCTCGGGCTTGGGTTCGACCAGCTTCACAATAAGTATCCAGGCCTGATTGCCATCTCGATAACCGACTTTGGAAACTCCGGGCCGTACCGCGACTGGAAATCTACTCCACTGGTTAGTTTAGCTCTTGGAGGCTATCTGTATCTTTCCGGTGACGAGAACCGAGAGCCGTTGATGCTCCCCGGTTATCAGGCCGACTACCTGGCAGGACTCCACGGCTACCTCGGCGCGACGACGGCCCTGTGGTCGCGAGATTACACTGGCGAGGGCCAGCAAGTGGAAGTCGCGGTCATAGAATCGCTGGCCGCACTGCATCAGTTCACGACGGTCATGCACACTTATAGCAACGTAGTCAGGTCGCGCCACGGCAACCGTTTTGAACAGTCAGGAGTCTATGGGCGGTATCCCATAACTATGCTGCCGTGCAAGGATGGGCACGTCTCATTCGCGGTGTCCATCGAGCATCAGTGGGAGAATATGTGCACTCTGATCGGTCGTCAGGACATGCTGAGCGACCCGCGTTTCGCCACCTTCCCAGAAAGACGCCAGCTCGCTCCTGAGATCGACGACATTCTGATCGATTGGATGAAGGATAAAACAAAAGAGGACATCTTCAGGGAAGCGGCGGGAATCTGGGCCGTTCCGGTGGCTCCGGTGTCCGATCTCGAGGAGGTAATGAACGACTCACAGTATCAGAGCAGGGGGCTTTGGACGACTCTGGACCATCCCGTTGCAGGCAAACTCACCTATCCGACTCTTCCCGTCCAAATGACCGAGACACAACCGACCTTCGACCGCGCCCCGACTTTGGGTGAACACAATCTTCAGTATCTGTGTCTGGATAGACAGACCCAGAGGTGATCAGATGTTCAGTCACCGAATAGATGAAGACACGGAACTGCGCCTCCACCATGAACGGCACGCCGATGAACTGTTCGTTCTCGTTGACCGCAACCGCGCCTACTTATGGGAATGGCTACCGTGGCTGGACGGCACGGTCACTGCGGATGACGAACGGGACTTTATCAAGGCGTCTCTGGAATTCTTTGGGCGAGGCGAACTGCTGCCGATGGGCATCTGGCATCTAGGTAAATTGGTCGGCACGGTCGGTTTCACTCGCGTCAATTCCAGTAACCGGGCCGCCGAGATTGGCTACTGTATTAGCGAAGATCAGCAAGAAAAAGGCCTGATAACCAGAGCCTGCACGGCGATGATTGCCTATGGATTCAACGAACTGGACTACAACCGAATAGTCATTCGGGCCGCAGTGGATAATTTGCCCAGTCGAGCAGTGCCGGAACGCCTGGGATTCACTTACGAAGGCACGGAGCGTCAGTCCGAGTGGCATTACGATCACTTCAAAGACGTCGCTGCGTACAGCATGCTTGCCGACGAATGGCGCAGTCTGGAGCAGTCATAGCGCGTGGGACCTCTATCAAACATACGGATTCTCGACCTCACCAGGGTCTGGGCCGGCCCGCTGGCTCTGCGGATGCTGGCTGATTTCGGTGCCGAAGTCATTAAGATCAGCGACCCTCGCGTTCCCGTTGACCGCGAGAGCGGCACCAACAACAAGCTGAATCGCAACAAGTTGGGCCTTGCCCTGCGCCTCGACGAGCCTGAAGGCCGCCAACTGCTTTTGGACCTGACTAACATCAGCGACGTGGTGATCGAGAACTTCAGGCCGCGCGTCATGCGAAACTTCGATCTTACCTACGAGGACTTGAAGACCGTGAAGCCAGACATCATCATGTGCTCGATGCCGGGATTCGGCTCGGAGGGCGAGTACGCCGAGTACCCCGCCTTCGGCCCTTCTGTGGAGACGATGACCGGAATATCCAGCCTGATGGGCTATCCGGGCGGCCCGCCGATGGTCTCCGGCATTGCCTACCCCGACCCCCTCGCTGCGATGAACGGGGCAGGCGCCCTGATGTCGGCGCTGCTACATCGTCAGAGGACCGGGCAGGGACAGTTCATCGACCTCGCGCTCTCCGAAGGCCCAGTGTGCCAGATTGGCGAGCATATCGTCGCGTTCTCCCGCACTGGAACTCAGCCCCTGCGGATCGGCAACACACATCCCAATCATGCGCCTTACGGCGTCTATCCCTGCTCAGACGACGACCAGTGGATCGCCATATGTGTCACATCCGACAACCAGTGGGCTATACTCCAAAAGCTAATGGGCAACTCGGATGGGGACGACTCCCGATTCGCCAGCAGCGCCAGCCGAGTGAGCCACAGGGCCGAGTTGGATGAGTTGGTGGGCCAATGGAGCGTCAAACACGATTCCCGTGAGCTGACCGTAACGCTTCAGAGCCTCAACATAGCAGCGGGAGCAGCAGTGAACAACTGGCAAATGCTGGAAGACCCGCACATGAACCAGCGTGGTTTCATGATGGACATCGACGAGCCAGACCTGGGTGTCAAGCGATACCCGGGGCAGGCCATTCGGTTGTCATCAACTCCGGCGACCAAACAGAACCCATCCCCTCAACTAGGAGAGCACACCCGCCAGTTGTTGCACAATCTGCTCTCAATGTCGAACGCTGAGATAGACAGGCATGCGGAACATGGAATCATCGGACTGATGAAAGAATAAAGACTCCGAAATAATTTGAGCGAAGGTGAATAAGAAATGGCATCTGTAACTATGAACGCGCCTATGACGGGCAGAATCATCGAGATCAACGTCGCTGAGGGCGACAGCGTGACCGTAGGTGACATGCTGGTAGTCATCGAGTCTATGAAGATGGAGAACGAGGTCTTCAGCCAGCACGAAGGCACGCTTTCCAAGCTCATGGTCGCCGATGACCAGAACGTCTCAGAGGGCGACCCCATGCTGGAGATTACTACTGATTAGCCATCAGCTATCAGCTTGGTTGCATTCGGTGTGAGCTATGACTATCAATAACCTGAGAAAAATACAAAAAATTCTGGTCGCCAATCGTGGGGAGATAGCCTGCCGGGTTCTTCGCGCCTGTAAAAGCCTAGGAATCAGATCAGTGGCGGTGTATTCGAGAATAGAAAAATCCAGCCTCCATGTGGAGATGGCCGACGAAGCATATCCTGTGCCGGAACATGAAATGCCTGGTTACGGATACCTGGACATCGCCGGCCTCGTAGCCATCGGCGCAAAAGCCGGAGTTGACGCCATTCATCCTGGTTACGGTTTCCTCTCTGAGAATCCCAACTTTGCGCGCGCATCCGTCGAGGCGGGGATAGCCTTCATCGGGCCACCGGCTGAAGTCATCAGTTCGATGGCGAACAAGCGCGAAGCGCGCGAGACGCTTCGAGGTCTGGGCGTTCCCGTGCTGTCGGGGACGTCGGGTTCTCTGGACGGCTCCGCCGACATCGAGGAACAGGCGCAGGCCATCGGATATCCCGTCATGGTCAAGGCCAGTGAGGGCGGAGGAGGAATCGGACTGGGGATAATTCCGGGGCCTGAACGGCTGAGTCGCGCCCTCAGACGCGCTGGCTCTGCGTCCAATCGTGCCTTCGGAAGCGACGACCTCTATCTCGAAAAATACATCCCCGACGCTCGGCACGTCGAGGTGCAAGTGTTGGGAGACAAACACGGAAACGTGATTCACCTGTTCGAGCGGGAGTGTTCGGTCCAACGAAGGCACCAGAAACTCATCGAGGAGACTCCCGCGCCCCTGTTTTCTAACTCTCAACGAGCCGCGATAACCGAAGCCGCCCTGACTGCGGCGCGTGGTATTGGATATCAGAACGCCGGAACCTTCGAGTTTCTGGTCGATCCTGATGGAAAATTCTACTTTCTGGAGACCAACACTCGCCTTCAAGTTGAACATGGCATCACCGAGATGACCACGGGATTCGATCTGGTGGAGCAACAGATTCGAGTCGCATCCGGTGAACCTCTGGACATAACTCAGTCGGACATCCGACCCCAGGGCCACTCCCTCGAAGTTCGCATCTGCGCCGAGGACCCGGATAGCTTCCTCCCGTCCCCTGGCCTGCTGTCAGATTGGAGCATTCCATCCGGCGACGGCATCCGCGTCGAGTCGGGAGTGCGCGCAGGCGACGAGGTTTCCAGCTACTTCGACCCTCTAATCGCAAAAATTCTGATCCACGCCGACGGTAGGTCTGCCGCTATCGATAAAATGCTATCGACCCTTCGTAATGCCCGTATCGAGGGCATCAAGACCAACGTGCCGTTTCACATCAAGGCTCTCGAATCTGAACGATTCCAAGACGGCAGCTACACCACACAACTCGCCGCGCAACTGACCGCACCACCTTCTTAATTCATAGCTCCGACTAGCTCAGGATCAGTCG
>DCAW01000114.1:16392-16774 GCA_002313895.1 Dehalococcoidia bacterium UBA1123 | reverse complement strand
CAAAGAGTTCATGGAGGCAGGCAAGCAGCGTCTGAGTCGGGACACGACCCGCGATGCCACCCGCCAGGAGATCAACGCTCTCAAGCAGGAAAGCGCGGACCTGAGGCATCTGGTGGCCGAGCTGTCTCTTGATCTTCACCGTTTGAAAAAACGTCGATACCGACACTAGACGAAGGCCGCGCCAGCATATGACCGCAGATGAGAAGGCCCAAGTTCTGGAGAAGGTAGAGGCGACTCCAGGCTCCAAGCGCAAGGTTCTGGCAGAGCTTGGAGTATCCAAGAGCGTCTGCTACCGCTGGAGAGCTAGAGCGAGACTGGGCAGCCTTGAGGATCAAAGACATCCAGGCCCTTCTTGGTGCCGTCTAGAAACTGTGGTCCTTGA
>DCAW01000114.1:11275-16061 GCA_002313895.1 Dehalococcoidia bacterium UBA1123 | reverse complement strand
AGCACACCGAACTATGACGGTGGTCACAGCCTCGATAGCATTTTTACATTTGTCTGGTCGCTCTACCTGATGGCCTAGACGGACGAAGTCCTGGCGTGCGCTTTGGGGATGAGGAGTATGTTGGTAATCAGGCGCATGGTCCTGTCTTCGGTGTCCTTGTGCGCGTCTTTGACGGCGTGCAGGACGTTTCCAGCTACCGTATCTCGATAGAACCACGCAGAGAGCGTGTCCGAGTCCGCTTTCTCTTGACCGGGTTGGGCTGTGGCCGCCTCGAAATAGTAGGCCTTCAGGTCATCAATGGCCAGCTTGAACTGCGAGGCGGGGCTGGCGTCGCTTTCCGACTCAGGAATGCCGCCGTCCAGAAACTCTGCGATATACGAACCCATAGATTCAGGGGCCCTCCCGCTGACGCCAACAGTGGTTCGCTTGCGGTTCTCCATCGACTGGTCGTACCACGGGCGCATCAGGTCGATTTCCTCAAGGAATTTCGCTGTCAGTTTCGCCGTGTCGCCCTCGTCAAAGTCCGGCATAGAGACACTCACAGGACCTTCCACGCCCGTGATCCCTTCTACCGGCGGTGCGTCTTCCGGGAAATCCGCGAGAACCGGCCCGTTGGGTGCCTCAAGGAGGTCAAGCGCGCCTGTGAGCACACCAGTCTGGAAACCAGAATTATAAGGCGGTCCAAGGGGACGCCCCAATTCAAAGGGAACCCACAAAGCCCGAGGTGGCTTTATCTTCTCGGTGTGCTCACGAATCAGGCTGATCTGCGTTGTGGGCACTCCCTCTTCTTCGATGTAGTGTCCAAGCCCGCCTACGGCGCGCGTGCAGTTAGGTCAAACGGGGATCAACAGCACACCAGTAACGCTATCCTTCTTGAGGAGGCCCGCGAGAGTGCGAGCGGCAGTCTCCATTAGCTGGGGAGGGGTGGCGCCCATGAACGAGTAGTGGAAATCAGCGACACTACCAATAACGCCCTGCTGCGCCAGTTCGTTCAGGCGGTCGAGAGGGAAGACGACGTTCCAGTCCTTCTGGAAGCCGCTGCGGTCGTAATTGGTCGATATGTGGCTCATCAGCAGGTTGTTGGCCTCGGTGTCCCTCGGAATGACCCTGTAATCACCTGGAACCGTGGCCCTACCAGTCCCAAGCGCGAAGGGGCGGTCATCACGCAGGTGCAGGCCAGCAGTCGATATGATGGCGACTCGTCGCTGCGCGAGAGGAGGCCCTTCGACCCAAGGGGTCGTATCGAATTCGGGGCAATCAAGTTTAAGCAGGTTCGTTCGGGAAACTTCTGGCAACTGGCTTAGTCGGACCAATACTTTTCTCCTCTGGCTTTATCCCCACCAAATGCCACTCGCGCCCTCACTCGTCGAACACCTTAGGGCAAATATCGGGGAATGTTCGATATTCCGCCCCTGATCGCATGCTCCTGGGACTGCTGTCTAGCCCACTTCGACGGTGCGATTTTATACCGCCCAGCGCTCGATTGCCAATCACAGCGCTGCTGCGGCGTCAGATGTCTCAGGCAACTGCTCAATCCACCTCAGCCTGTTCTAGAGGCGCTTCTGTGGAAGTGGGAGCGCTCTCTTCGATGACTCGCATGGTCTTCCATTGTCCTCCCAGATAGCGGAAAAGGAATGCGAATCCGAGGACGATGATGTAGACCGTCAGGATGCCCCAGCCCACTGCTATGTCAGCGTCGAGCAACACCATCGCAACGTAGCTTGGTATCACCAATCCTACCACGGAGACCAGCAGGGCCATGAACATGATGTACCGAGTGTCTCCCGCGCCTTTGAGGGCCGACGAAAAGACGATGTTCAGCGTGTCGAACAGAGAAAAGACAGCCACGAAGCGAAGCGCGGCGATGGCGATTGGCCGAATTTCGTCAAAGCTCTCCGCATCCGCCTGGGCTGAAAAAATACTCAGAAAAACGCCTGGGACAAACCAGTACAACGCCGCCGCGGTCGCCATGTATATGAAGCATATGTGCGCTCCGGCGTAGACGCTCCTCTCCGCAAGGTCGGGCCGATCCCTTCCGAGGGATTGCCCAACTAACACGGAGATCGCTATGCCAACACCTATCATGGGCAGGAAGGCGAGTATGTTGATATTCATGGCAATGTTGATTGCCGCCAACGGCACTGTCCCCAAGCGTCCCATGAATAGAATGAAGACGGTGAACCCAATCATGTCGATGAAGAACTGGAGTCCGTTGGGGAGTCCAAACCGCACGAGGCGCCTGAACAAAGCTTGGTCGAAACGCCATCCTGAAATGGTGCGATATTGGGTATTGTCCGCGCGCCTCGAAAGCAACGCAAGGTAGACGATGAACCCCACGCTCGACGAGATGACAGTGGCTATTGCGGCTCCTTTAATCCCAAGCTCCGGGAAGCCCCAGTGGCCGAAAATCAAGACGTAGTCCATGAGCGCGTTAATGGAGGTCGCAAGAACATTCACCCACATTACGGGCCACGCTCTGCCACGCCCCGAGAAGAAGCCCGCCACAGCAGCAGATGCGACGAATGGCATGGCCCCGAAACACAGCAAGCGGAAGTACACAATCTCGTTCTCACGGATAGCAACGTCGTGCCCTATAAATCGGAAGAAAATGCCCGCGAATGGCACAAGCGCGAGAAGCGCCGCCCCGCCGATCATCGCTATGTAGATGCCCTGCCAAACGGTTGGCCCGATGCGATCGTGACGCCCTGCCCCGTGATATTGCGCGACAAATGTGCTCGTGTAACCGGCTGTCCCCATAAACAGAGTCATCAGCGCGAAATTGAGCATGCCTGCCGGCATCGAAGCTGCGACGGCCTCTGCTGAGTGCCATGTCAGAAACATCCGGTCGACGAATAGCATGATCGCCACCGAGCCCATGCTCAGAACGAGCGGAAAGGCAATCGACAGCACCTGACGGTAGCCATTCTCGCGATTCCAGCGGTCGCTCAAGGACCAGACTTTTTGCTCAGAACTCAACAAAATGCCCCCTTTGGACGATTGGTGGAAGTTGAAAGTATACAGCTTGCTCATCGTCGATAGATAGGCCATTCCTTAGACCCAAAAAGAGCAAATTTCTCACGCAAAAGGGCACCGCAAAATGTAGGATGCCAGCGCGTTTGTCGCTCGTCGTATGTCAAGCAGCGACGTTCAACACGAGCGCCTGTGCTTGGCAAATCTTGATGAATTCAGCTAGCCAATAGTGGCTAATCGAAGGCCGCAACGACCTCCTCGTCGAGGCGTTGAATAGCTTCGGAATCGCTGGGGCGAGGGGAGAACATGATCTCGTCGACACCCGCGTCGATGAATTCGCCAACGCGATCAACGATGTATTCGGCGTTCCCGGCAACCGTGCCCGGCCCCACCTGCTCGATGAATTGAGCCACTTCGGCCTCATCGTTAGAAAGTTTCGTCGGCATGGAAACAGTATATTTGATCTCTCCCGGATCGCGTCCTACATCTTCACAATGCCGATTTATCACGTCTATCTTATGCCTGTACAATTCCAGGGACATGCCGCCGTGACTCCGGGCATTCTCGCTGCCTACTGAAAATCCATCCAGGTTCCATACGTCCCCATACTTTGCCAGAGTGCGTAGTGTTCGCCTTTCGCCCATTCCTCCGACCATGATCGGTATGTGAGGCTTTTGGAACGATCCAGGCGATAATGGCGCGCTATCAAGATTGTAGTATTGGCCATGAAAATCGACTGGCGAATCCGAGGTGAACAGGGCGCGAATCAGAGCGCATGCTTCCTCGAATCGGTCTGACCGCTCTTTCAACGATGGGTATTCCCAGCCGTAGGCTTCGTGTTCGCGTTTGAACCACGCGGCTCCGATACTCAGTGTGAACCTGCCGTGGGAAACCTGGTCGATGGTCGTAGCCATCTTTGCCACGAGCCCCGGATTGCGGTAGGTGTTGCCTGCCACCATATGCCCCAGGCGGAGCTTGTCCGTCATGCCTGCCGCCGCCGCGATCAGCGTGAAGGCTTCGTGCATGGGTTGGTCCTCAGCTCCCTTCCACGCTGAGGGCGGTATGAAGTGGTCCGGCACCCACAGACTGCCCCAACGCCCCGCCTCCATTGTCTCAATAGATGCGCGGATGTTGTCCCATGTCGTGGAGTAGCTGGCTACCGATACGCCGAATTTCATGTGTATCCCTTTCTTGAGTTGCGAAGATCATTTACGACCCTCTGAAAGCCGCCTGACCGATCCTAAACGCAGCAAAGGTATCTTAACCGATTATCGATTCATAGATGAAACGCACATGGAACAGTGTTGCGGAGATCATGCCATCCAGACGCCTCGGCCCACGCCAAGAGCGGGAACCGTCTCTCTAGGAAGGTTTCGGATTCACAGGAACATTCGATGGATTAGGAGAAGTCCAACCGCCAGGAGGCGGGTTTACGACCACACGCTCGGAATTGGCATCCGTCGTGGCAATGTCCGATTTCGTTATTCTAACGGTCAGTTGGTCAGGGCTGACCAACGTGGCAGGGAACGCTTTGCCGCAATAAGTGACCTCCGAATCGCTGACAAACCCCTGCCCATGACTGACATCAAAGTCTCATCACCGCCTGGAGACCCCATACTGACAAGACAGCAGACTCGTTCATCGAGGTGGTTCAGAACGCAGTCGACCTCACAGGCATGACTGACGTTCCTTGGGAGCGTCGCACAAGGCTACTGTCTGACAATGGTCCAGGTTATGTCTTTCGTTCCTTCAGGGACTACTTGCGCCTAGTGGGCATCCGGCGCATCCTGGCTTCGCCCTTCCATCCTCAGACCAA
>DCAW01000114.1:2851-10912 GCA_002313895.1 Dehalococcoidia bacterium UBA1123 | reverse complement strand
AACCAGATCCCATACGATGTTCCAAGAAACTTGGAGGAGGCGATCATGGACTTTGTGAACTACTACAGCAATCGGCATTATCACAAGGCTATAGGAAACGTGACGCCCACGGACGTGTTGGACGGCAGAAGGGAACAGATCCTGCAGAAGCTAATGGGGGTTCAGACTCAGACAATTCAGCGGAGACGATTGTACAATCAACATCTCAGAGAGCTCGCACAATCAGCGCCGAATCTCCATTAGCTTTCTGCCCCATTGTTGCTGAATGCCTACATTAGACTCACACCTCGAACTGGAACGTTTGACAGGACGAGCAGACTAGCCGCCCGGTTTAGCTGACGTTCCTCGCAAGAATGCCTGTATTGGCGCCTGCATTCAGGTAGAGGCCTGGTTGGCTGCTCTTGGTCGCTCTACGGCTCCATGTCCCCTCCATCATCTCGTGCGTTCTTTCTCAGGCAACGACACTTCCTCCAGTGACGGATGTTTTGAGGCGACGGCAAGGTTGACTGCCTTCTTGGGTCTCAATACAATTGCCCCGTCAAAGCGTCGTGTCGGCCTGTGGCGCACCGTTCCGCAAGGGGCGGGTGAGGGGCTTGAACCAGAACGAGGAGTGTGCCTGAATGGTTACGTTCGGCAGTGAGGGTTACAAATTCGAGGTGGTGGAGGGTTTCTTTAAGCGCCCACGAGGGTGGCCTTTCGTGGAGGCCGCCGATGTGGCTGTCGACAAGGATGACAACGTTTACGTCCTAAATCGTGGACCCTACGCCGCCGTCATGATTTTCGACAAGGGCGGGGACTACCTGGATGGCTGGGGAAGGATTGGAGGAAGGCCGGAAACTGGTTTCGATTTCCAGGTCCCGCACGGCATCAGCGTTGGCCCCGACGGCTCCGTTTACACCAGCGACACCGGAGACCACACGGTGCGACGGTGGACCAAGGAGGGCAAGCTCCTCCTCACTATGGGCGACCCTATGAAGAGCGCGCCTGTACAGAGCGGGCATCCGTTCAATCGGCCAACTCACCTGACTGTCGCCACTAACGGGGATTTCTACGCCTCCGACGGCTATGGCAACTCGCACATCCATTGCTTCGACCCCTACGGCCAGTTAAAGTTCTCCTGGGGCGGTCACGGCAGCGGGCCGGGGCAGTTCGACACCATCCATAGCGTATTTATAGACACGGAAGACGGCGACAAGGTGTACGCCGCCGACCGCTACAACAACCGCGTGCAGTTCTTTACTCCGAATGGGGACTTCCTCGGTGAGTGGACAGATCTGAACCTGGCAAACGCAGTCCGCAAGGGGCCTGACGGGAATTTTTACGTTGCCGAGTTGGACCACAGCGTCAGCGTTCTAAGCCCGCAAGGCGAGGTGTTAACACGCTGGGGCAGAACAGGCGTGGAGTTGGACGACAGCGACACCGGCTCAGGACTGCCTACCTCTCCCAGCCGAAATCCCATGATTAAGGGAAAGGTGAAGCACGAGCCGGGACCTGGACTCTTCGGCGCGCCCCACGGGATCGCGGTGGACTCGCAGGGGAGCTTCTATGTCGCCGAGGTCAGCGAGACCTTCCTGGGCTTTGACCGAGGGGACCGGAGCGTTCAGAAGTTCATCCGCGTGTGATGTCTATACGCCACTTCGGCTTTACCAATCTTGAACCGGGAAGCTATAATTCTCGCCGACCCATACGCGTTCAACCTGTCCCTGATCATTCAACTCGAAGACGAACTTCTCTCCGTGGGCGGAGCCTCCCAAAGGATTTACTATCCTGAACGAGTGCTCGCCCAATGGGACCAGAGTTGTCAGACTTTCTAGTGGGTCAGGCTGGGACGGGTCTATGGCAACCAGTTTCCCATCCAACTGCAACACCTGCATGTCGCTCGACGAGCCTTGATACTTGCCAATATAAGCTTCCCATTCGCTGCTTGACGGCACGGGCGCGGCGTCCGAATCCAACACGCTTAATATGCCAGGCGCGACCCATTGAAACGCCTTATCTACATATTTTTCAGGATTGCCATCATCTGCATTGGTGAACACGATGACACCAATTTTATCAGCGGGTCGCAATCGCACATGAGTGCGGAATCCCTTTACCGACCCGCCGTGACCGTTGTATGTCCTACCATCAATCCGGCTGACATTGAAACCCAGTCCCCATCCCGATTTCCACTCCTCATCCAGCCAGTGGACTCGATGCATCTCGCGCATCGTGCTGCCCTTTAATATCTGCCTGCCGCCTGTATCGCCGTCGCGAAACTGAAGCATGGCGAATTTCGCCAGGTCTTCCACGGTGGTGGACATATTTGCCGCCGCCGTTATGCCTTTTCCATCGGTGAACGGACTCACCTGTCGTTTGCCGTTCGGGGCGCGACGCCCGTACCCGGTCGCCAGCGACGGATGATCGCGGTCGGGAGAGTTCACGAACGTGCTGGACATGCCTAGCGGGTCCAGGATATTGCTCTGCACATACTCTGGGTAGCTGATTCCTGACACTGTCTCGACGATCTCGCCCGCCAACGAGAGAGCAAGGTTCGAGTATTTCCAACGAGTCTCTGTAGGCAGGACTGTTTGCTGATTCGGCAAAGCGCCGACTATCTGGTCACGGGTCGGAAATTCGGAATCGGTCCAGTATGGGAAAGCGGCTTCACGAGGGAGTCCAGATGTATGGGTAATTAGGTGCCGAATCGTTATGGGAGGCGCGTCGGGGTACCTGTCCTGAATATCGAACCACGGGATATGCTTTATGATCGGGTCATCGAGTTGCAGTTTCCCATCGTCGCGAAGCTGCATGATCGAGGTTGCCGTAAACAGTTTGGTTATCGACGCGATACGATAAATCGTGCTCGGTGCCGCCGGAGTCTCTAACGCAACGTCGCTATGCCCGAACCCCTTCGACCAGACGATGTCCTGATCGCGAATGATCGCGATGGACAGACCGGGCTGGCCGCTGTACGCCATCTGCGACTCGATCCACGCGCTTAGCAGATCAATGTTCGATGCTACCGGTTCGTGAGACATCAATTCGTGGGTCATAAGTTTCGTCCTCACTTTGGCGCCATCAAAATGCGGAGCCAAAAGACAGCGTCACCGTGTCAAGCCGAGGCGCTTCAAGATGAACGCATACTCGAAGGCGGCTTCCTTGAACTGCTCATATCTGCCGGAGACGCCGCCGTGTCCCGCGCCCATATTTGTCTTGAGCAGCAGGACGTTGTCGCCGGTTTTCATGTCGCGCAGCTTCGCCGACCACTTGGCCGGCTCCCAGTACGACACTCTTGGATCGTTGAGGCCTGCGGTGATCAGCATGTCTGGGTAGTCTTTAGCTTCTACGTTATCGTAAGGAGAATATGACTTCATGTAGTGGTAGTAGTCTTCTTGGTTCGGGTTGCCCCACTCCTCCCACTCCCCCACCGTGAGAGGGAGCGTCTCATCCAGCATGGTGGTGAGAACATCGACAAACGGAACGTGGGCGATGACGGCCCTGAACAGGTCAGGGCGCATGTTAGTGACCGCTCCCATCAGCAATCCGCCCGCGCTGCCTCCTGTTGCGGCAAAATTCTCTGGCGTCGTGTATCCGGCATCGATGAGGCGTTCAGCGCAGGCGATGAAGTCGGTGAAGGTGTTGGTCTTGTGCATGTACTTGCCGTTATCGTGCCACCGTCGCCCCATCTCTCCACCGCCTCTTACATGTGCTGTGGCGATTACGACTCCGCGCTCCAGCAAAGACACCTGGTTGGACCGGAAACCGACGTCCATGCTGATTCCATAGGACCCGTACCCCATAAGCAGGACATGCGCTGGGCCATGATCGAGGGCGCCTTTTCGAAAAACCAGAGAAATCGGGACATTTGTGCCATCTGGCGCTGTCGCATGAATTCGCGACGTCTCGAAATTCGTCCTGTCGTAGCCGAGGACTTCGGTCTCTTTTTTCAACTCTCGCGTTCGATTGTTCACATCGTAATCGAACACAGAATGAGGCGTGACCCCCGACGAATACTCGTAACGCAGCGTATCAGACTCGAACTCTCGGTTATCCCCCAGCCCAATATCGTACACTGGCTCTTGGACCTCGATCTGGCGCTCGTCTCCTGCCATGCTGCGGATTGTGACGACCGGGAGACCGCCAATCCTTTGGCTGATGGCGAGAAAGTCTGCAAAGGCGTCGATACCGGTGATCATCACGTCGTCGTCGTGAGGTATGACTTCTCCCCAGTTTTGGGCGGAAGGGTCGGTCACCGGCGCACTCATCAGCTTGAAGTTAACGGCGTCCTGATTGGTTCTGATGTAAAATCGGTCGCCCTGATGCTCGACGTCGTACTCCACATCTTGCTTCCGCGGCTCGACCATCCGAAATTCGCCTGACGGATTGTCGGCGTCCAGATAGCGGAACTCTGAGGTCACATTGCTTTCCAGACCCATCAGAATGTATCGCCCGCTCCTGGTCTTGTGTACCCACATGAAGAAGGCGTCGTCCTTCTCCTGGAAGACCAATACGTCGTCTGACGGGTCTGTTCCGAGCGCATGACGGAACAGCCTATCGGGTCGGTGGGCCGCGTCGATGCGGGTATAGAACACCGTCCGGTTGTCGTTGCTCCAGGCGAAAGAGTAGTAGGTGTCCTCGATGATTTCGGCCAGATCGCGACCGGCGCTCAGGTCTTTGAAACGGAGTGCGTAGCTCTCGCCGCCATTGGTGTCCACCGAGTAGGCCAAAGTGTTGTGGTCGGGACTGACTGAGAAGATTCCGACTCGGAAGTAATCATGCTCCTGAGCCAGTTCATTTTCGTCCAGGATGATCTCTTCCTCGGCGTCAAGAGAGCCTTGTTTTCGGCAGTGAATCGCGTAGTTTTGCCCTTTCTCTCTGCGGGTGTAGTAGAAGTAGTCGGCCTTTCGAGCAGGCACAGAGGTATCATCCTCCTTGGTCCGGGCGACCATCTCGTCGTAGAGAGTCTGTTGCAACTCCTCGGTGTCCTTCATCATTTCCTGGGTGTAGTCGTTTTCGGCCTCCAGGTAAGAAGTGACCTCCGGCGAATTCCGATCTCGCAGCCAGAAGTAATCGTCCACTCGCGCGTCACCGTGCAGGGTGGACGATTTCGGAATTTTTTGCGCTCTGGGGGGATTGGGCATCTTTTCTCTCCGTGGCTGTATAACGTGGCTGCTTGACGTCGGTTATTCAACTACAGGAGAGCATATCCTACCTGCGATGCTCAGGAGGTCAACAACGGGCGAACGGTCTCCCAGTCCATGCGGTTCGAGCAGATGTAAACCAGGCGGTCATTCTCGGTCACTTCAAGACCGTCAAATCGGACATGCACATCCTCGCCTCGAATCATCCCCACCAGATTGACCTCGTGGTCGAGCAGACGTTTCGCAGCTTCTTTGTATGACAACGATTGCTCTGCGCCTTTCCCGACCCTCGTGCTAACCAGCGTTCCCTCTATCTGATTGCTGGTTATGGCCTGAGTGAGCATATTCACCCCTGGGTCCTGGGCTTCCTGCACGATGAGGTTGTTGGACATGCGGAAGGTGTACACGAGAGACACGTTCTTCACGCCCCGGAACAGCAGCTCGTGCTCGGAGTTCAGAACCTCGGCGATGCTCCTGATCTCAGGCTTCAAGTGTTCGAGGATAGAGGCTATCGAAGCGACAACGCTGTCGCTGTTGGGGTCATCGTATCCTGTGCTCAAGATCAGGGCCTGTCGCGCGTCGCGCACGTTGGCCCGATGATAGGTCTCTTCCTCCAGCGGCGAGCCTCGAACGAAGGACACCCTGAGTTGGGTAAACGGAAGAAACTCGATCTGGTCCGTCACGATCACAATTTCGGCCTTGCGATGGCTCGGCTCTTGGAGGTACTCGTCGATTATCTGCCGAACCCGTCTCTCGTTGGGAAAGTTGACAATCAGCAGGTGATTCTTGGCTCCTGGGCTCCCCATACCTGATCGCTCCTTGTCTCGAAGTTCCAAAAGCCAGTCGATGCCGACACCAACCGCGGAGGTGAATGCGGCCAACCCCACGAACACGATGAAGAACGCGGTTCCAATCCTCGCTCCCACTGAGGTCGACGACAAATCCCCGTACCCGATTGTCGCTATGGATATCACGCTATACCAGAAGGCGTCACCCACTGTGAGATCGGGTTTCGATGCCCGGTCGAAAAAGTAAAATGTAAGGGCGTTGCCGACGATGCTTACAACCAGAATGAGAAGCAGAAGGCCTATTCCTAAGCTCTTCCTCTGCCTCAATTGACGCATCAGCCGGTTTAGTCTATATACCATGTTACCCGATTATAGACGATCGGGGACTGAATCATCTCTCAGTTCAGCATGACATCAGGAGGTTTTGTTGCACGTTTTTGATCAAATGTGAGGCTGCAACCGGCACATCGCCCCAGTCTTGACAGGGCATCAATGTGAGAATAGAGTCACGGATGTCCGACCGGCAGATCAAGAGATGAGACCATACGGAAGGCATGCGACAATGAGGACATCGTGGTTGCAACTCGAAGAAGAGAACCTGTTCCAGGCGATCAGAGCGCGACGATCGCGGGCGCAGGAGCAGGGCGTGAAGCTGATTGATCTTTCGATTGGCGAGCCGCGTGGCCCGGCCCTACTCAGCGCGAGAGAAGCGGCGGCAACGGCGATCATGAGCGACAAAGAGGAGATGCACCGGTATCAGTATAACGACAGCCCCGGCGTGCCTGGCTTCGCAAAGATGTTCGCCGAATACAACGTCGGACACAGCATCGAGCAAGAAGACGTCGCCTTCCTGCCTATCCCTGGCATCAAACGGATGCTCGGACTGATCCCCCTGGCCTGCGGCGCCTCGCATCAGACCATCACCGTTGGCGCCATGACCGATCCCGGCTATCCGTTTCCAAAAGACTGGAACACATACCTGGGAGTTGAGCACTATGCGCTGTCTCTGAACCAGGAGAACACGTTCCGGTTCAGTCCCGAAGACATCCATCCAAACACGCGCCTGTTGATGCTTAATTATCCCCACAATCCATCGGGGCGGGTCGCGGATCGAAGATGGTGGGAGAGGTTGTGCGAACACTGCGTCGAAAACGACATACGCCTGTTTAATGACGGCGCGTACGCAACACTCACCCACTCCACCGAGGCCTGCGCGCTTACTGAGGTGGCAGTCAACTTTCCTGAGCTTTCGTGGGTCGAAGCCTTCTCGGCTTCGAAGGTGATCGGAAACGGCACGGGCTGGCAGGTCGGAGCGATGGCAGGCTCTCCCGATTTCATCGCCGACCTGGGGAAGGTCAAAGGCAACACCGACGAAGGATTCGTCGCGGCGATGGCTGCGGGCGTCAAATCAGCCTGCGAGAACGACCAGGAAAGCATCGAAGAGCGCCGTGAAATGTTCTGTTCTCGCCTGAGTTTCTTCATCGAAATGCTCAAAAGACATGGAATGCTGATCGCGGTGGAACCGGACGCGGCGTTCTTCACCCTCTGGAACACTCCCACCCGCGCATTCGGGATCGAGATCGACAGCGCCGAGCAATTCAATTTCCTGATGATCGAGCGCACAGGCGTCATCGGAGTGCATTTCGACCCTTCGTACATCCGATACGCCGTGTGCGCGGACGTGGAGTCCATAGCGGACGAAATAGATTCCGCCTTCCAGCAGGCTGAAATCTCATACGAGTGACATGACCGCGACTTGCGGTAAAATGGCTTGCCTCATGGCATATTTCGTTGAATTTGAGAAAGTATTTGGATCAAGAATCGACCTCGAACCGTGAAACATATAGAAACGAACCAGAAAAGCGCATGCCTGTCGGGCTACTGTCCAGCGGCTTTGCTCTTTTCATCTCGCTTCTCTGGGGAGGCACGAATGTAAGCATCAAGGCGTCATTGAAACACGGATCGCCTCTTCAGATCGGCTGGATGCGATTTGTTCTCGGAGGAGTCGTCATCGTCGGCTACGTGCTCTTCAGAAGAGAATCTCTGAAGATCGCAAGGCATGAAGCCAAGCCGGTCGCGATAATCGGCCTGCTCTTTTCGATCCAGATAGTGTTTATGAATGTCGGCCAGGACCTGACAACTGCTGGTCA
>DCAW01000114.1:0-2533 GCA_002313895.1 Dehalococcoidia bacterium UBA1123 | reverse complement strand
GGCCTGGCCCTCAACACCACCTACCCCATATGGGCAGCGATAATCGCCCACCTGCTGATTCCCTCAGACCGCCTCACCCGATGGAAACTGCTGGCGATTGCCTTCTCATATGGAGGCATTCTGGTGGTGGTGTTCGGCGACACTGCCATTGTTTCAGAAGGAGTCTCCGTCAGGGGAGACGCGTTTAGCTTGATCTCGGCAGTCTTGCTAGGGTTCAGGATGGTGCTGCTCTCGAATTTCTCCCAAAACGTCTCGGAAGCCAAACTCATGTACGGGCAAGCGATGGTAGCCATTCCGCTCTTTCTCATCGGGAGCTATATCTTCGAGCAGCCCGTCTATTCGGCTGAACCCCTCTTCCTTCTGGCTATCGCTTACCAGGGGTTCGTGATCGCGGGCTTCGGATTCCTGGGAAACGCTTGGTTGATGAAGAAATACCTGCCATCCACAATCGGTTTCTTCTACTTCATTCAGCCAGTTGCAGGCGTTGTCCTGGCATGGCTGATACTCGGCGAAGACCCTGGTCGAGGACTGATAGCAGGGCTTATCCTGGTGTGCGCTGGAGCGATCATATTCAGCAGCGAGTCAATCATCAAGGCGAGAAGGCACGACGCTCAGGTCTCGATTGCGGATTAGAGTAGACTTAACCCAATCCAATTGTTGCAGTGAGTGAAGAAAAATGAAAATTACCGACATCGTCAGCGAAATATTCGAGTGGGAACGGCCCGGCATCTGGAACGGCGGCCACTTCTACGGCCCCGGAAGGCTGCACAAGGTAACTGTGACAACTGACGAGGGCATCACCGGCTACGGCTGGAACGGCGGCACTGCCGCAGAGAGACCTCTGGGCATGTTTCCAGGCTACGTCGATTACTTCCGAACGCTGCTTATCGGAAGAGACCCGATGGACACCCGTGGCATAGCGACGGATCTGGGCGAGAAGCAGATAAAAATCCTCGGCCCCGGAGGCATCAACACCCAGGTTCTCGCGGCTATCAATATCGCCTGCTGGGACATCAAAGGCAAAGCCCTGGGCAAGTCTGTTCATGAGATGCTTGGCGGCGCCCAGAGCCGCATCAGAACCTACATAGCGGGCGGGTACTATGCAGAGGGCAAAGGGCTTGAAGAGCTAAAGGACGAGGTCCGGTTTAACGTCGAGGAGATGCACGCAGGGGCGGTCAAAATAAAGATTGGCGACCCCAACCAGGGGGTCGCAGGCGACATGCGCAGAGTGGAGGCCGCAAGGCAGGCCGTGGGAGACGATGTGACTCTCATGGTCGACGCAAACTGCGCTCTCGATCTTGCAACCTCCTTAGAGTTTGCAGACCAGTTGAAAGAGTTTGGCGTCTACTGGTTTGAGGAGCCTTTGCCGATACACCGATACCAAGACCACGGGACGTTAGCGAGCGCCTCAGACATCAAGATCGCGACCGGAGAGAACGGGTATCATCTAGCGCATTTCGAGACCCTTCTTGACCACAAAGGGGCCGACATACTGAACGTGGATGTCACCATTTGCCCCGGATACGACGTCGCAAAGGACGTAACGGACCTCGCGGCCAGGCATGGTGTGTCAGTCGCGCCTCACGGGTGCCAGGAGCTTCAACTGCCCCTCGCCGCGGCAATTCCCCACGGAGAATTCCTAGAATACTACCCTGTCGCGGTGGACCCTTTGAGGGCCGAGATGTTCATGCCTCATCTGGCTCCCGACAGCGACGGTTACGTGACCGTTCCTGACAGGCCGGGCATCGGTTTCGAGTTGAACATGGACTTCCTGAAGAGGTACCAGTTATAGGACTATCGTGAATGCTGCCCTCGATTAGTGCGCCCTATCGACATGGTTCGGACCAACGTTGACTCCGTATTTGCCAATTGCTAAACTCGGCGCATCAACCAGGAAGGCAAGGCATGTATCGGTTGAACCGCGCCTTCGTAGGCCGCCGCCAAGAACTCACTGAACTAACCAATGCGCTCGACGACGCCATGTCAGGCACGGGCTGACTTGTCATGTTGGTCGGCGGGCCGGGGATAGGGAAGAGTCGAGCGGCTCAAGAGCTTGCGTCCATCTCCGAAAAGCGCGGCGCTCAGACGCTGTGGGCCGCTGTCACGAGCAGCAGGGCATGCCGCCATACTGGCCCTGGGTTCAGGCTAATCGCGCTCGCACCCAGACCCTCGACAGCGAGACTCCCAAGGTTGAAATGGGAACAGGCGACGCCTACTGCTCAGAGATAATCCCTGAACTCAGCCAGGAACCTCCCGAATCGACTTCAGTGGACAGCCCTGAACTTGCACGATTCAGTTTGTTTGACTCCATAACCACACTCCTTAAAAACGCGTCCGAAGCACAGCCTATCGTGATCGTACTTGAAGACCTGTACTGGGCTGACAATTCCACTCTGCTGCTTCTGGAGTTCATCGGCCAATAGTCAGGAAACGCTCAAATCCTGATAATCGGCGCTTATAGAGACGCTGATCTGTCAGCTTGGCATCCATTGTCTGAATCATTAGGTCATTTGACAAGAGAACGCCGGTTCCA
>DCAW01000036.1:3513-7659 GCA_002313895.1 Dehalococcoidia bacterium UBA1123 | reverse complement strand
TCAAAATTACCATAGGGAGGACAGACCTTGGCATACGACGTAATTAAATTGGACAAGCAGGACCGCATCGCGGTGCTGACCCTCAATCGACCTGAAAAGCTAAACGCTCTGAGCCACGATCTGCTGGAGGAGTTCGTGGACGCTCTGGACGACGTTCAGGCCGACCAGGACATCAGCGTTCTGGTGTTGACCGGAACAGGAAGGGCGTTCTCGTCTGGGTTCGACATCTCTCCCAACCTGGAGCACGAGGAGGAAGCGGCCACGGCCCACTGGGACTCCACTCACTACAATCCCAGGGCCATCATGAAGCTGTGGCACATGAGGCAGCCCACCATCAGCGCGGTCAACGGCTTTGCGTTGGCGGCTGGGAACGTGTTGGCGATGACGGCGGACATCGTGATCGCCTCAGAAGACGCGGTGTTCGGAGAGCCTGAGATCAGGCACGTGGCCCACTCTCCAGCCATACTGTTGCCGTACATGATCCCATTCCGGCATCTGCACTGGCTTTACTTCACGGGGGATACCATAGATGCCAAGACCGCTGAGAAATGGAATATGGTGAACATGGTGGTTCCGGCAGACCAGTTGATGGCCGAGGCCATGAAAGCCGCAGAGCGCATCGCCAAAGTTCCGGCCTTCGCGACTCAGACCATGAAACGCAGCATAAAAGGGACCTACGACAAGATGGGATTCACCGACGCTTTCGAGAATCACCTGATGCAAAGGATGATCGAGTTGATGACCCACGACGTGCCCGAAAAAGAGGCCTTTGACATAATTAAAGAGGAGCAGGGTATGAAGATATTCCTGGAGGCGCGGGACGGTCCGTTCCGCTAGTCCACCAGAGCCTGGTATGCAAGGATTCGGAACTCGCGGTCGATGTTGTAGTGGTACATGGGCATGAACTGGGTCATCAGAATGCCGATGAGGTGTTCCTGCGGGTCTACCCAGAAAAATGTGGTCGCCGCTCCGCCCCAATTGTATTCGCCCTCCGAACCCATTGCGGTCGACTCGGCAAGGTCGGTCATCACGGCGAATCCTAGGCCGAATCCGTATCCTTTTGTGAAACCCGACATTGTTCTGGATATCTGGAAAGGCATGGATTCCGGCTGCAGGTGATTGATCGTCATCAGATCGACGGTTCTGCGACCGAGAATGCGGGCATCATCCAGAACGCCGCCGTTGAGCATCATCTGACAGAATTTCAGATAATCAGGCGCAGTTGAGACGAGCCCGTCGCCGCCTGAGAGGAAGCCTGGACGCTGCGTGTACCGTTTCTCGCTTGGAAGCCCGATTGGAGACAGTTCGCCCGACGGAGTGAGGCCGTACACCGTGGCGAATCGCTCAATTTTCTCCTGCTGGACATGAAAACCGGTGTCGTTCATGCTCAACGGGTCGAAAATTGAGTGGGATAGATATTCGTCAAAGGGCATACCTGATATCACTTCGACCAGGCGGGCCAGCACGTCCGTGGCGATGCTGTAACGCCACTCGGCGCCAGGGTGACCTGCAAGAGGAAGTTGTGAGAGCTTTAGGGTCATCTCCTCCAGGGTCTGGTTCGCGTTATGCAGATCGGCGTCCTGGTAAATCTTGTTGACCGGAGACGCTTCCAACAGCGAGATGCCCAAACTCAGCCCCGAGGTGTGCCGGAGAAGGTCGCGGACGGTCATCTGGCGTTCTGGTTCCACCAGATTGTTGACTGCGCCGTTCCCATCTTGCAACACTTTCATGCTGCCCAGTTCCGGAATGTAACGAGACACCGGGTCGTCCAACTGGAAGCGTCCCTCTTCCCACAACGTCATCGCGGCGACGCTGGTGACAGGCTTGGTCATAGATGCAATGCGGAAAATGGTGTCCGATTGCATTGGCATACCGGTTTCGCGGCTCATCTGCCCAAACCGCTCGAAATAAACTGCCTGTTCTTCCCTCGCAATCAGCGCTACGATGCCGGACAGCTTTTCCTGGTCAACGTAGCGTTGGAGAGCATTGTCTATCCTCAACAGACGTTCGGAGGACATGCCGACATTCTCAGGACTGCCGACCTCAGTGATCAGATTAGCCATTGGCGCCGGCCTTGGCTTCTGCTACCTCTGGCAGGTTGAGCTTCAAGTGAAGCTCGTCCAACTGTTCCTGATCGACAACATCGGGCGCGCCGAACAGCGGGTCGACTGCGTTCTGGGTCTTGGGGAAGGCGATGACGTCGCGAATGTTATCCCTGCCAGTCAGCACCATAATCAGACGGTCAATGCCGGGGGCGATACCACCGTGGGGCGGAGCGCCGTACTCGAAGGCGGTCAGAAGCTGACCGAACCTCTGGCGCACCTGCTCTTTGGTGTAGCCCAGCACTGCGAACACACGCTCTTGCAACTCTGCGGTGTGTATTCTGATACTGCCGCTCGCCAACTCGACTCCGTTAGCAACCAGATCGTAGCAGTTGGCGATGACTCTGGCGGGGTCGGATTCCAAGTACTGTTCGTCGTCATTTTTGGGCGACGTGAACGCGTGGTGCATAGCGTCCCAGCGTTCTGTGGTCTCGTTGTACTCGAACAGAGGGAAGTCCACCACGAAACAGAAATCCAACTCGTTGGGGTCGGCAAGTTCAAGTCGGGCGCCCATTTCGTTTCGGAGGGCGTTGAGGGCGAAGTTGGTGGTTTTCTCTTGGCCTGCGATTATTAGTATCATGTCGCCGATTCGCGCGCCAACACGATTCGCGATCTCCCTCACCTGATCGACGCTGAGGAATCGCGCGGCGGCGGAGCGAATCTGTTCCTGGGTTAGGTCGTCCAACGGGCCAGGCTCGCCGTTGAGCGCTATTGTCACCAGGCCCATCGCGCCGTTCAACTTAGCGAAGTCGATAAGCCCGTCAACCTGACGGCGGCTGAATGAGGCGCAGCCAGGGGCGTTGAACGCCTTCACGATGCCGCCGTTCTCGACGGTGGAGGTGAACACGCGGAATTCAGTGTCGGCGGCCATGTCGCTGATGTCCGACATCTCGAGGCCGAAGCGCAGGTCAGGTTTGTCCGTGCCGAATCTGGCTATCGAGTCGGCGTAAGTCAGGCGAGGGAACGGAGTGACGAGCTTCTTTTCCGGCATGATGGTCTGGATCATTTCGGTGTAAAGCTCTTCAATGAGTTGGAGAACGTCCTCCTCCTCGACGAAGCTCATCTCAAGGTCCAACTGCGTGTGTTCGGGCTGTCGGTCGGCCCGTGGGTCTTCATCACGGAAGCAACGGGCGATCTGGAAATATCGCTCGAACCCAGAGACCATTAGAAGCTGTTTCAACTGCTGTGGTGACTGGGGAAGGGCGTAAAATTGGCCCGGGTACAACCTGCTGGGTACCAGATAATCGCGGGCCCCTTCAGGCGTGCTTTTGATGAGAATCGGGGTCTCAATCTCCAGGAAGTCGCGCTTGTCCAGAAAGTCACGGATGAACTTTACGACTCTGTGACGCAGAATCATGAGGTCTCGCATGTCGGCTCGGCGCAGGTCAAGGTAACGATATTGCAGCCTCAGAAGCTCGTCAACATTTGAGTTGTCGTTGACGGAGAAGGGCGGTGTCTTGGACTCGTTGAGGACTGTGACCGAAGTGGCGGCTACTTCGACGGCTCCTGTGGGCAGGTCGGGATTTTCTGAGCCTTCGGGCCTGGCGGTCACCTCGCCGTTGACTTGCACTACCCACTCGTTGCGGAAGTTCTCAGCAGTGGCATGGGCTTCCTGTGCCGTCTCAGGATTGAAAACAACCTGGACTGTGCCATGCCGGTCGCGAACGTCGATGAATATGAGCGCTCCGTGGTCGCGCCTTCGATGTACCCAACCCGCGAGGGTAACGTCTTGACCTACGTGTTCCGCTCTCAGGTCTCCACAACTGATCGTTTTCAACATGCGCCGCTCCTCAGGTCGCCCCTTGGTCCGCTGTATTGGCGCGGATATTCAGGGGATAAAATCGCATTACATCATAGTTGGGATTGGCTCCCGCTTGCAATGCTGTTGAGGAGGTGACAGAGGTTGATTGCGGGTATGTGAAACTCGAACGAAGGCAGGTCGGCCTGCTTAATTCACAAGTGTTTAGCGGGCGCAGATATTAGGGAAGTCGAATGCCGCAACGCGACCGATCGATGCTCGGAACAAAGCTGTCAATGAACCGCA
>DCAW01000036.1:2733-3130 GCA_002313895.1 Dehalococcoidia bacterium UBA1123 | reverse complement strand
AGGTTAACGAACGTTTCGGTTCGTCGGACACCGCTGACAGACCCCAGTTTGTCCCTCAAGAAGTTTCCCAAATCTTCCGCAGACTCTACCGCGATCCATGCGAAAATATCGTAAGCTCCCGTGGTTACTACTACCCACGAGACTCCGTCCAATTCCGAGATCGTCTCAGAGGATTCGTCGATTTTGTCGGGATCAATCTGAATGCCGACAATTGCCTCGAACGAGTAACCCAACCGACTGGGATCGAGCAGAGCAACGACGTTGATGAGTTGCGCGTCGACCAGTCTTTTAAGCCTTCGTCGCACTGTGCCCTCGCTGACGCCGACTTCGCGGGCTATACCAGCGTTCGATGCGCGACCGTCTTTTTGCAAAATGCCGACGATTTTCGAGTCGAGAT
>DCAW01000036.1:0-2354 GCA_002313895.1 Dehalococcoidia bacterium UBA1123 | reverse complement strand
AATAATGTCAAATGATATTGACATTATTAGTTTTTAGCCAATATTGCGACCCTTAAGTTCATATCAAACACGTAATAATTGACGCGCAAGTCGTGGTTTTCATGCACACACGTTCCGTGTCTTGGCTGTATGAAATGGGTGAACTGGATTCGATATGTTCCGAACAATGGACTGTTCACCGCCGGCCTACCGTTGTGTCGATCCCACCATACAACAAGTGGGGTTGCCAAACATTTGCCATGACTAAAAATCGGCGATTTGGAGGACAAACCGCCGACGCAATGCTGATTGGAGAGGCTAATTATGGTCGAGCTAGACTGCGATGCCAGTAATTCGACCGACACGGTTCGGATTAAAGCTCGATATTAGAATTTGTTCACCGCGATGTAAAACGACAAACCACTGGCAAGAAGTATCAGCGTGTTGAATGTTGCGGCAGAGACTAGCGTGACAACGGTGATGCCGACGAACATTGAGAATCCGGCGACAAGCTTGAGGCGCCGGCCTCGTTTTCGATTTACGGCCAAGCTGATCCCTTCGCCAACACCAAGCCCCATCAGCGCCACGAGGCCAGCGCCTGCGGCAGTCACGAGATTGGACGGAGCTCCATAGTTGAAGAGCAATGTATAGGCGACTGAGGCAAGAATGCCCCCGACTACCGCGATCGTGAGGCCAGCGCCGAGTCCCCTAGCTATGACTCTGCCCGACACATCAAAGGTTGGCAGTGGCCTTGCCTGAGCGCAATCGGGGCAGCGCTGACCCCCAGGCGCATGCACCACACACCGATGACACACCGCATCGCCGCACCTACCACATGCAAGGTTGGATTCAGTTGTCGGATGTCGGACACAGTATGTTGCCTGGGCCATAGATATTTCCTTCGAGGAATTGTGTAGATTCATAGGGATCTTCGACTCCTTCTGAATTCTACAACGCTGGAGTTACGATTGGGTTTGGAATCAATCAACCAAACGGGATATTCACTGACTGGGACTGCGTTCTGTCCACGGCGTTTTTCCTACCACGTCTCGGTCCCATAACAGCCTGCGGGGCAGCACGGCGACAAGTGACGCATCGTCCGATGGCCGCTCCCAGTTCGCGGTAAGTCGCTTTGTCATGAGTATTAATCCGATGCACACAGACATCACAACGATTTCAGCGGGCCGGTCGAACACGAATGTCAGAACAGGCAGAACAATCAATGCCACGAAGGTCCACAATCCGGTTTCCTTATAGATCATCTTGCCAACAATCCCGATGACCACGCCAAGTATGACCATTTCCTGCCACAGGAAGAGTCCGACAATCAATCCTATTGCCGTAGCAACGCCTCTGCCGCCCGTAAGGCCCATGAAAGGCGACCAGTTGTGCGCGACAACTGCAGCCAGACCCGCCGCGACCCGGACGCCCAGGGGTACATCCAGCAGGCCTCCAACGACTATTGGCAGCGTGCCCTTGACCAGGCAATCGAACGTTCCCAGGCCGAATCCGGTGACTGCCCCCACATGCAACATCACGTTTGTTGCGCCAGCGTTGCCCGAGCCGTAACGTCGGATGTCGATGTTCTTCAGATATCGCGCGACGAGGTAGGCAGAAGGGACAGACCCCATCAGATACGCTCCCAGTATTAGCAGAGCAGATTCAAGCAAAGCGCTTCAAAATCGGGTTACGTTTGCCGATATGCCGTGCGACGAGAATGGAATCCGTGTTAGAGCGCTTATCTGACGTATGGAGACGCAAACTCTGCATTAGCCCAATGCTCTCCCAACCGAAATCTCCGATCTGACTGCCCTCAGTCGCTCCACAGTCCACATGGGCGGGCCGACGGTTCCGGGCTGTGGCTCTCCGGGGTTTCCTGATGCGTGGTAATCGCTCCCTCCGCACGGCACGATGTCGAGTTCGTCGGCGATCTCCTTCAGGTAGTCCACTTGATCCGAGGTGTAATCGCCGTAAAACACCTCCATCCCCACCAGTCCATAATCGCGAAGGTTTTGCAACGTCTCCCGAAGGCCGGCGACGCCATCCCTATCTGATTTGGCTTGTGAGTAGGTCGGGTGGGCCATCACTGGAAGAGCGCCATTTTTTACCAACAGGCCGACGGCGTCCTGAGGGGTCAGCTTGGGGCGTTCGACGTATGCCGGGCCGTTGCGTCCAATGTACTGGTCAAAGGCCTGCTTCGGGAATTCGATGTATCCTGCCTCGACGAGGGCTTGCGCGATATGGGGCCGCCCGATCGCTCCGCCGTCGGAAATCTCCTGGACCCGCTCCCAGGAGATATTCAGGCCTAAGTTGTTGAGCTTTTCGACCATCAACTCGCCCCTGTTGTGGCGGCCTTTGCGAAACTCTTCCAGGGT
>DCAW01000147.1 GCA_002313895.1 Dehalococcoidia bacterium UBA1123 | reverse complement strand
CGGGGCGGTTGCGGACTACTTTGACCATAGGCCCGATCATCACAAGCATGAACACTCCGATGCCCAGAGTGGCCCATCGAAAACCGTGGGTCTCGACGCCCAGGGCCAGCACAGGAACCAGGAAGCCGCCGAAGTGAATTCCCGTCATGGTGGTTGCCATCGCCATGGATCTTTTGCGATTGAACCAGTTGTTGATCATGGATATGATCGCCAGCCAACCGCCAACGCCAGAGCCGAGAGTGATAATGATGAAGGCCAGGTAGAACTGCCACAAGCTCTGGATCATCGACAGGAAGATGAACCCCAGGCCCATAATGCAGTAGCCGATGAGTATCAACCGGCGGGAGCCGAACTTGTCGATGAGGACGCCTTCCAGCGGGCCAAGCACCGCGCCCTCGCCACGGGCCAACGTGAAAGCTCCTGACATGGCGGTCCGGCTCCACCCGAACTTCGTCTCCAGGGCCACCAGAAAAGTCCCCAGCCCCTGAAACACGCTGACGGCCATGAGGGTTAGCAGGAACGTGCCCACGCCAACCAATTTCCAACCATAGAATATGCCTCTGGCCTGTTGGAGGGCGTGGGCAGGGGTCATGGTTGAGAGGGAAGGAATTCGCATCGAGGCAAGTCTACCAAAGTATGACTGGATTAGGGTATAAATGCACTCGGAAATGTGAACCAATCTTCTGGAAATAACAGTCAACAATCCGGTCTCATATTTGCCATTCGCCGTGATACAATTCCGCCCAGCAATCTGACGGGTGAGTTAAACAACACAAATGGCCCTGCTATCCTATTTCTCGGGAAACGTCACCTGGGCCGCATCCTTCAAGTATCGGGACTATCGGTTGCTCTGGGTCGCCACGGTGTTTCAGTCGGTGGGCATGGGGATGGAACACGTTGCGTTGGGTTGGCTGGTGCTGGAGTTGACCGACTCCGCCTTCATGGTGGGCGTGGCTTCTGCGGCTCGGATGGCTCCGTTCTTCTTCCTGGGCATCGTCTCCGGCGCTGTTGCGGACCGCGTTGAACGCAGGATGTTCCTCCGAATGCTGGCCCTTGCCGGAGCAATTGTGTCTGGCTTCACTGCCCTGGTCCTATATCAGGACACCGGATTAGTCTGGCCCATCATCCTTCTGGCGATGAGCATGGGGTGCGTCTGGGCCTTCACGATGACCATGAGGCAGGCGTACACTTTCGATATCGTTGGCCCCGAGGCAGCGTTGAACGGCCTGGCGCTGACTTCACTGAGCCAGCGGGTTGGGGGAGTGCTGGGAGCGCTCGTGGCGGGTCTCATAATACCCTGGGTGGGCGTTGCGAGCCAGTACGTGGCGATCGCCGTGGTTTACGTCATTGGCGGAGCATTGTTGATGCTGACTCGGTCATCGGGACAGGCTGCCGTTGCAGAGCCTCAGTCCGTCTGGCAAAATCTCAAGGGAACTTTTCACATTCTTAGCACAAACCGGATTCTGCTCATTCTGATGATTCTGGCGGCGGTGACGGAGGTGCTAGGCTTCACGCACCAGACTCTGATTCCGGTGTTTGCAAGAGACGAGTTGGGACTTGGCTCGGCAGGGTTCGGGGTGATGAGCGCGGTGAGACAGTTAGGCGGGCTATTCGGCCTTATGGTGCTCGCGAACATGGGAGGTTTCCAGCGCAAAGGCTTGCTGATGTTCGTGCTGGCGGCGGGGTTCGGGCTGGGAGAGATGTCTTTCTGGCTTGCTAACGGCGTGGTCACCTTCGTCCTGGCGCTACTGTTCATAAACGCCTGCGCTTCGGGGGTCGACACGCTGTACAAGACTCTGATGCAGTCCAACGTGCCCAACGAACAGCGAGGCAGGGCGATGGGGTCGTGGGTGGTGAGCATCGGCGTCGCACCAGTGGGACACCTGAGCCTCGGAGCCATCGCGGGAGCGTTGGGCGCGCCCGGAGCGTTGCTCATCAACGGCAGTCTCCTGCTGGGAGTCAGTATCGCAACCGCGCTGGGACTGCCCAACATCCGCCGATTAAAATAAACGACCTGAAAATCACCACACACGGAGGCATACGATGGCAACTCAATCAGTAACCATCATGGGTGGAGGCAACACGGGCTTTGCGACCGCGGCAAGGTTGACCTTCAAAGGGTTCGAGGTCACACTATTCGAGCTTCCAGAGTTCGCCAGCGCCATCGGACCCATTCTGGAATCCAAGACGATCCAACTGGACGGAGTTCTAGAGACAGGCCCCGCCAAAATCCACGGTGTCACTTCCGATGTCAAGGAAGCTCTGGACGCTTCAGACCTTGTTTTGCTCATCGTTCCTGCGTATGCTCATCGGGCTTTCGCCGAAGCGTGCGCTCCCCACCTCCGCGCTGAACATACGGTCGTGCTGATGCCCGGAACCTTTGGTTCTCTGGAATGGGCGCAGATTCTGAAAAGCCACGACGTCAGCGGAGTCATACTTGCAGAGGTGGATACCGCCCCTTACGTGTGCCGCAAAACATCTCCTGACGGAGCGACAATCTGGGGCGAAGTAACTGCCTTGGGCATGGGCGTTCTCCCATCCACTGAAACCGAACGGGTCCGGCAAGCTCTAGACCCACTGTTTCCCGGAATCACCGCCCACCCGGACGTGATGGCGTGCGGGCTGTCGGCGATGAACCCCGTGGTGCATCCGCCAGGAGTTCTGATGAACGCCGGACGGGTCGAATACTCCCGAGGCGAGTTCTACTTCTACGACGAGGGCGTCTCGCCGACCGTGGCAGATGTCATCATGCGTGTGGACGATGAACGGCTCGCGGTGGGAAGGGCATTGGGATACGATCTCACTCCGGCCAACGAGGCGTTCCACAAGGCGGGATTCGGGCCGGCGGGAGACCTGTGGGCGACGATCAACGGAAGCCGGATGCTCACGGCGCTCAAGGCTCCGGGCAACCTCCAGAGTCGATGGTTGACCGAGGACATCCCCTACGGACTGGCCGCCTGGAGCAAGCTGGGAGCGCAGTTCGGGATTGAGACTCCGCTGATGCGCTCCTTCGTGGACATCGGCTCGATAGTCATGGGCTTCGACGGCTGGACCGAGGGACGCGGCCCCCAGGAATTGGGCATCGCAGGCATGGACATCGAAGAGTTGAAGGGGTTTCTCGCGACCGGGGTGAGGTGACACTTTAGAGCAGCTTCAAGATGTCAGGCAGTCCGAGATTCCCGATCCTGAAGCCATTTTTTAAGCGACGACTGGCTCTCAGCGGAAGCCTTGCTTGCCAGCAGTCCCTCGACACTAACTTCCTCGTCCAAGTCTTCCCATTGGTTGCCTTCACCTTCGCCGATCAGTCGCGCTCGTTGTAGCTGGTGTGGGCAAGGCGAATGTGCCAGACCAAAGGCACGGACATTGTGCATCCGCCACTCAGGTCCGTAGTGAGTGTGTCGTCAGTTGTGGTGACATCTCATGCGTCGCGAACCTGGATATCGACCGTAGCAGTACGCATCCCAGGACTCTAATAGTTTTCGTTGGTTTGCTACTAGTATTCGTCCGATGTCACGGATTTTTGCGCATCTGCATTTACCACTTTTTTCAATTCGTGTTGGATCAAGCCAGAACTTGGCAACGTTTCGTTAGCAAGCAGAACGTTACCATTGCTCATCGAGGAGTTCGTTTCGTTGTAATTTCAGACGTAAACGTACAAATAATATGCATCCCCATTTATCTCGTTGACGCAGTATTCGATGGAAAAGAGCGACCCGTTACGGTCAGCGCCTGAAGGTTCGATGTGCAGTCAGGGCTGGTTTCGAATGACATCTTCAATAATCTGTAGCGGAACTTGAGGTTCAACCATGACGGAGTGGTTGCTGAGCTTGGAAGAAATAATCCGATCATCGATTTTGGACCCTACCACTACTAGGGCCACGACGGTTACAAACAGACTTGTTGTGGTCAGCAGGGTGCGAAAGGCGCGATCAGATTCGATAAACATGAAATTTTCAATATTGGATCTGA